>NZ_RXPG01000030.1:0-104520 GCF_023757665.1 Rhizobium skierniewicense Ch11 | reverse complement strand
GCTTCAAACTCCTCACGGTCGCGTTCGACCAGGAGCCGATGAGCTGTCGGTACACCCGGCGGCGGGCGGACAGGAGCGGCAATGCCTGGATCTCGAAACCCGTCAGGATATTCGAGGCAGGCATGCCGATCCGGTCCGAACATCGGGAGCGGTGCACCGGCCGGTCCGAAACCGGTGCCACGCCCCACCCGTTGCCGCCGGGGGGATTCGCTGCCGGACCCCGGCGATGAGGGGTTGCGTACCCCCTCACCACCAGCGCCGGTTCCGCCTCGCCGCAACGCCTTGCGGTGTATCCGAGGGCGGAACGGGACCAGTGTGCGGGCGATTCGCACGCCGTGGAGAAAACTGCGGGGTGTTTTTTGCTGTTTTTTGCGGTTTTCGGGTAAGGTATTGATTTGGTTGGGAAGTAATTTTGATGAGGGTCTGAATGTGCCGCTCGCCCCCCTCTGCCCTGCCGGGCATCTCCCCTACAAGGGGGGAGATCAGCTGGGGGCGGGCTCATTGGCCGTCTTGAACGTCGCAGCTGATCCCACACGGTCTCATGGTGATGAAGGCGTAGGTGAGCGCTCCCTCCGCCTGGACGAAAAAAACCCCGGCACGCCGGGGTTTTCAAATGAGAGTGTACCGAAACGTCTAGAGCGTTTGCGCTTTTCTTCGAATTGTAAAAACGCTCTCAACCTTTGTTCTGGCGCCTTTCCGGACGGAAAACCGGTGTCCCCTTTTCCTGGAAAGGCTTTAAGCCTATTCGGTTACTTTTTCGAGCGCCGGGGCGTCGCCACCCTCTGAGCCTTCCGGCGCGGCTTCGCCATCTTCGCTGCCTGCCGTGCGGCGGGGGCGACGGGGGCGCGGTGTCGTGCTGCGGGCGCGGCGTGGGGCCCGCTCGGTCGCAGCAGCATTTGCCTGCGATTCCTCTTCGACGGCCACCTCTTTCGGTGTGCCTTCGATGATCGGCTGCGGAGCAGAACTCGCGTCGTAAACAGGTGCATTCACGACCGGAGCGGCGGCAACGGGAGAAACAGCGTTCTCATCCTGCGCTTCGCGCGGCTGGCGTTCCTGGCGGGCGGGCCGCTCACGACGGTCGCGGCGTTCGTTGCGGTCCTGGCGCTCAGGACGATCCTGACGTTCGGAACGCTCAGGGCGATCCTGCCGCTCGGGCTGGTCGTTGCGCTGGGGCTGATCGTTGCGCTGCGTACGCTGCTGGTCTGGCTGATCATGCGAGGCGGGCATGGAGATCATGACGTCGTCGTTATCATCGCCGTCTATCTCATCACCATCACGGTCCTGCTGGAATTCCCCGCGCTCATCGCGCTGGAAACGTTCCTGCATCTGGGCCTGCGCGGAGGCAATGATGCGGTTATAATGCTCAGCGTGCTGCAAATAGTTTTCGGCCATGACGCGGTCGCCAGAGCTTTGAGCATCACGTGCGAGTGTGGCGTATTTTTCAGCTATGTGCTGGGCGGTGCCACGGATTTTAACGTCCGGGCCGGAACTGTCATAGCTTCTGGTGAGCGGATTGCCGCCCTTGCGGTTGAAGTTGTTATTACCGCCACCATTGCTGCTGCCGCCACCACCGCCGCCATTGTTGTTGCTACCACGCCCACGGCCGCGCTTGTTTTGCTGCTGTCCTGGCCTCATCAATTGCTCACCTGAATTCTGTTTTTCTGATAATTTCGTTGTTACGATGCAATAACGGAAGGACGCATATCAAAGTCCGGTTTTCCGAAATTGCTCCCATTCCGCGACTTGCACCAAAGGACAAGACTTCGCGTGTATGCCCGGATGCGCAAATGCTGCATCGAGCCGCCTGCGAACAAAGTTTCCTGAATCACATGCCGGGAATGCCCAGCCTTCAGGGTTTCCACAAAAACCCGCTTCGGGACTGATCCATACCCAGGCGAATCTAATTCCGCCTTCAGCCACCCAGCATGTGGCGGCAAACTAGCCCGCTTCCTGCGGAAAACCAAGCCTTTTCTTTTGCTGTGCAAAATATCCTTGCACAAAACCAATATCGCTATTGCACTTTCTGTCTGGAAAAGATCAAGGCGCGGTCGTTACTGCCATAGTCCTTCACCGCTTGCAGACATTGATAGCCGTGAGCCACGAAAATGGATGTGACGTCGGTTTTCTGATCATAGCCGATTTCCAGCCCGATCAACCCGCCATCTTCCAGAAAATCCACAGCTTTTTCGGCAATGGCACGGTAAGGTTCAAGACCGTCCTCGCCACCATCGAGCGCGGCTACAGGATCGAAATTACGCACGTCCCGATCCAGGGTTCGAATGACATCGCGCTTTATATAGGGCGGGTTCGACACGATGATGTCAAAGCGCCCGTCAATGTGGTCGAACCAGTTGCTTTCGACGGTCTGGAACCGCTCATCCAAACCATGACGTTGCGCGTTTTGACGCGCCGTCTGCATGGCATCCCGCGAGATGTCGCTGCCGATACCCGTAACGTCCGGGCATTCGTGAAGCAGCGCCAGACAGATGGCGCCGGTGCCAATGCCCATGTCGAGAAGCCGCGCATGGCCTTTGTCCTGAACGATGCGCCGCAGATGGGGCAAAACAGCATCCACCAGCACTTCCGTATCCGGTCTGGGTTCCAGCGTGCCGGAAGACAGGGTGAAATCGAGACCGTAAAATTCGCGGTGCCCGAGAATGCGGTGAACAGGCTCGCCCGTTGACCGACGCTCGGCCATGATTGCGACCTGCGCTGCCTCATCATCGCTCACCAAACGGCTGCCGCTCAGCACGAAATCCGTCAGCGAAAAGCCGATGACCTCGCCGATCAGCAACCGCGCATCGCCAAGAGGATCGGAGATGGCCGCGGGCTCCAGCCGCTTTCGCGTCCGTGCGACCAGCGCATCGACCGTCAGTGTCACTGTTGCTCGCCCAGCTGGGCCAGTTGGCCTGCCTGATAATCGGCGATCAGGGCATCGACCATTTCATCGATATCGCCTTCGATCATGCGGTCGAGCTTGTAGAGCGTGAGATTGATGCGGTGATCCGTCACGCGTCCCTGCGGGAAGTTGTAGGTACGGATGCGCTCTGAGCGATCTCCCGAACCGACCTGGCTTTTGCGGTCAGCGGACCGTTCATTATCGACCTTCTGGCGCTCGATATCGTAAAGCCGCGAGCGCAGGACCTGCATGGCTTTTGCCCGGTTCTGGTGCTGCGACTTTTCCGATGAGGTGACAATGAGGCCGGTGGGCAGATGGGTGATGCGCACAGCCGAGTCCGTCGTGTTGACGTGCTGGCCGCCGGCACCCGAGGCGCGCATCGTATCGATGCGGATGTCTTCGGCACGGATTTCAATGTCGATCTCTTCGGCTTCCGGCAAAACGGCGACGGTGGCCGCCGAGGTGTGGATGCGGCCGCTGGCCTCGGTATCGGGCACACGCTGGACACGGTGAACGCCGGATTCGAACTTCAATTTGGAAAATACGCCGCGCCCGGTGATGGTGGCGATGATTTCCTTGTAGCCACCCGCCTCGCCTTCGCTGGCAGAGAGCGTCTCGACCTTCCAGCCCTTGGTGCTGGAAAAGCGTTCATACATGCGAAACAGATCGCCTGCGAAAAGAGCGGCTTCCGAGCCACCGGTTCCGGCACGGATTTCGACGATGGCGCTTTTCTCGTCGGCTGCATCCTTGGGCAGAAGAAGGATCTGCATGTCTTTTTCGAGCTGCTCTATGCGCTCGTGGAGCGCAGGCAGTTCCTCTTCGGCCAGATCGCGCATGTCCTTGTCGACAGACCTGTCTGCCAGGATCGCGTCCAGATCAGATGTTTCGGCCAGCGCCTTTTCGTATTCGCGAATGGTTTTGACGACCGGCTGCAGTTCCGAATATTCCGAGGCGAGCTTGACGTAGACGTCTGCGGCCGGGCCGGACGCCATGCGCGCTTCGATTTCACCGAAGCGACGCTCAAGCTCACGCATTTTTTCGACGGGGAGCTTGGCCACCTGTCATGCACTCCAATTTCTGTTGGCTCTCAGATAGGGATAGAATGGGCCGCCGCAAAGCGCAAAAGCAGCTGGCGTGGACTTTCCACCGACTTTTGGTCGTCCAGCGATGCTTCCAGCGCCTCCGACAAGGTCGCCACATCCAGCCCCAGCAACATGGCCTTGACCGGGCCGATGGACGTGGGGGACATGGAAACCGAGCGGAAGCCCAGCCCGATCAGGGCCATGGCAGACAAGGGCTTGCTGGCCATTTCGCCGCACAGCGTGACCTTGGTCTTGTTGCGAATACCGGCGCGAACGATATCGCGCAGAATGCGCAGGAAGGGTTTGCCGAGATTGTCGAACCGATCCGACACGCGCGCATTGCCGCGATCCACCGCCATGGTGAACTGGAAAAGATCGTTGGAGCCGACCGACACGAAATCAACCTCCGCCATCAACTCATCCAGCTGCCACATCAGCGAGGGCACTTCGAGCATGGCGCCGAATTGCAGCTTGCGCGGCAGGGAATGGCCGAATTTCGACAGGTGCTGCACTTCCTTCTGGAACAGCTCACGTGCGGCGCGGATTTCAGCCACTTCGGTGATCATCGGCAGCATGATGCGCAGTTCGGCACCCGACGCGGCGCGCAGCAGTGCACGCATCTGGGTGCGCATCAGGCCGGGACGATCCAGCGACAGGCGGATGGCGCGCCAGCCGAGGGCCGGATTTTCCTCTTCCTGACCGCGCATGTAGGAGACGACCTTGTCGCCACCGATATCCAGCGTGCGGAAGGTGACCGGCTTGCCCTTGGCATTGCGCAGAACGCTACGATAAAACGCCTCCTGCTCCTCGCCCTTGGGCATGGTCGAGGCGATCATGAATTGCAGCTCGGTGCGGAACAGGCCGATACCGTCTGCACCGGACTCTTCCAGTTGCGGCAAATCGACCAGAAGCCCGGCATTCATTTTCAGATCGACGCGCACGCCGTCCTTGGTGACCGGCTCGACATCGCGCAACGCCCGGAACTGTTCCTGACGCTTGGCCCGCAGCCGCACCTTTTCCTCATAGGCCCGCTGCAAATCCACGACGGGACGCAAATGCACCTTTCCGTCATCGCCATCGATGATGATCGGATCATTGTTCTCCGCCAGCGCCACGATGCCCGCGACCTGCCCGATGATGGGAATGCCCATGGCACGGGCAACGATGACGACGTGGCTGGTGACCGCGCCGTCCTCCAATACGAGACCGCGCAGCTTTTCACGCGGATAATCCAGCAGTTCGGCAGCGCCCATGGCGCGGGCCAGCACGATGGCGTCGGCCGGAAAATCCTGCTCCGGTCCACGTCCGCCATAGCCGATCAACTGGCGCAGCAGGCGGTTGGCCAGATCGTCGAAGTCGTGCATCCGCTCGCGCAAATAGGGGTCCGTCAGGCGCATCATCCGCGCCTTGGTGTCGCTCTGGACCTTTTCGACAGCAGCTTCCGCCGTCAGACCGTTGCGGATGGCCTCTTCCATGCGCCGCACCCAGCCCTGGTCATGAGCGAACATGCGGTAGGTTTCCAGCACCTCGCGGTGCTCACCTTCAGTGGCGACATCACGGCGATTCAACATGTCATCGATGGACAGGCGCAGCGAACCGATGGCTTCCGCCAGGCGATGGGTTTCCATCTCCGCGTCTTCGTTGAGGAGATTGGTGACGACGATGCGCGGATCATGCAAAACAACATGACCGAGGCCAAGACCTTCGCCATAGGCATCTCCATCGATGGAGACGGCCCGCGTCAGGTCCAGCTCGACGCCGGGACGGGTTATGGTTTTCAATTCACCGCTCGCTACGATTTCAGCAATGAGCATCGCGGTGGTTTCGAGTGCCTCAACTTCATCCTCCCGGTAGGTTCGGCTGGTCTTGTTCTGAACGACAAGAACGCCAAGAGTGCGACCGGATCTCAAAATCGGCACACCCAGGAAGGAATGATAAATTTCTTCACCGGTTTCAGGGAGATAGCGGAAAGCGGGATGGGCCTGCGCATCGGAAAGATTGAGCGGCTGGGCGGATGCGGCGATGGTGCCGACAAGACCCTGCCCCATTTTCAACTGGGCGAGATGGACTGCGTCCTTGTTCAGACCCTCGGTGGCATAGAGCTCGAGAACGCTGTCGGAACGCAGCACGTAGACGGAACACACCTCCGCCACCATGTTACTGGCAATTTGCCGGACAATCTGGTCGAGGCGCTCCTGCGGCTCAAGATGCTCCGCCATCATTTCGCGAAGCCGCTTGAGAAGAACACGTGGACCTGCAGATAGGTCTCTCATCGCGTGTGCTCCCTGACACCTTCACATGCGGGGCGAGATGACCCGCGTGGAAGAACCCACCAAAACAAAGCCTGCACAGCAAGCCGGACGGCAGGGATGCGCAGTCGATTTACCGTCGATCAATCATCGTCTCCACAAGAATCGGATGACGTGTACCGACGTTACAGAATCAACTCTTATCCAGACCGTAGGCAGAATGCAAAGTACGAACTGCAAGTTCCGCATAGGCGCCGTCAATAAGAATGGAAATCTTGATTTCCGACGTCGTGATGGCCTTGATGTTGATATTTTTTTCAGCAAGTGCCTTGAAAGCACTTGCGGCAACACCGGCGTGGCTGCGCATGCCGATGCCGATGACCGACACCTTGGCAAGACCGGTCTCATTCTGAACGACATCAAAGCCGATCTGGCTCTTGTTGTCTTCCAGAACCTTGATGGCCTTTGGCATGTCGCCGGAGGGAACCGTAAACGTCATGTCGGTGCGCGAGCCATCTTCAGAGATGTTCTGTACGATCATATCGACATTGATATGGGATTCGGCCAAAGGTCCGAAGATGGCAGCGGACACGCCCGGCCGATCTGACAAGCGGCGCAGCGAGATTTGTGCTTCATCCTTGGCATAGGCGATGCCGGTTACGACTTCCTGTTCCACGATTTCTTCCTCGTCACAAATCAAAGTACCGGGCGGATTGATAAGGTCACCCATGCCCGGCGCATCGGGATCCTCGAAACTGGAGCGCACGAAGGTCCGAACCTTGTGCACCATGGCAAGCTCGACGGAGCGAACCTGCAAAACCTTTGCGCCCAAGGATGCCATTTCCAGCATTTCCTCGAAGGCGACCTTCTTCAGGCGGCGCGCCTTTGGCACGATGCGCGGATCGGTGGTGTAGACACCGTCGACATCGGTATAGATGTCGCAACGATCTGCTTTCACCGCAGCGGCGATGGCGACGGCTGAGGTATCCGACCCGCCGCGACCGAGCGTCGCGATACGGTTATCCGGCCCAAGACCCTGGAAACCGGCGACGACAGCGACCTGTCCCTCGCCCATGCGGCGAACGATATCGGAACCGTCGATTTCGAGGATTCGGGCAGCACCGTGGGCATTATCGGTGCGGATGGGAATCTGCCAGCCCTGCCACGAGCGGGCATTGACGCCCATCGATTGCAAGGCGATGGCCAGAAGGCCCGAGGTGACCTGTTCGCCGGAGGCGACGATGGCATCGTATTCGCGCGCGTCGTAAAAGGATGTTTCCTTTGAACCGGCAACCTTGGGCGTGTTCTGAACCCATTCCACCAGCTCGTTGGTCTTGCCGGACATGGCGGAGACGACAACGGCCACTTCATGGCCAGCGTCCACTTCGCGTTTCACATGCCGTGCGACATTGTGAATGCGTTCGAGATTTGCGACGGATGTGCCGCCGAATTTCATGACAATGCGAGCCATAGTGTGACCAGTACCATCCCATTTTACCGCCTGATATGACGGACAAGAGCCCAACCCAGTCGGCCCCTCGTAGAAACAAGGCCTCAAGTTGCGGGTCTCATAGCGAAAAGGCATGGTCCACGCAATGCCGTTTATGGACCGGGCGGTACGCCTTTTTTTCAGGGGTGAAGCTCTCACAAGCACCATTCGATGCGACGAGCGTACCGCTTTGGTCTGTACAAACGCGCCTATCCGCAGTATGAGCGCGTCAATTCAACTGGCTGAATGGCCAAAATGGCCGGTATCGGCTGCTTTATGACCCTTATGATCTAATGGTTTCGAGCGGATGCAGGCAGCCCAATATCCGAAAGACGGTAGATGACAGAAACCCAGGGTATCGCCCCGGCGATTGCACAGGCGTTGGAAAAACGCGGCTACAAAGATTTGACCCCTGTTCAGAAGGCCATGCTTGCCCCTGAACTGGACGGACAGGACGCGCTGGTTTCCGCCCAGACGGGCTCTGGCAAGACCGTTGCCTTTGGCATGGCCATTGCGCCGACGCTGCTTCAGAAGAACGGCCGTTTCGGCCAGGCCGGAGCGCCACTGGGCATCGCCATCGCCCCGACCCGCGAACTGGCCATGCAGGTGATGCGCGAGCTGGAGTGGCTCTACGAATTCACTGGCGTTTCCATCGCATCCTGCGTTGGCGGCATGGACATCAGAGCCGAGCGCCGTGCGCTGGAGCGCGGTGCCCATATTATCGTCGGCACGCCGGGACGCCTTTGCGACCACATCAAGCGCAAGGCGCTGGACCTGTCGTCCATTCGCGCCGTGGTGCTGGATGAGGCCGACGAAATGCTGGACCTCGGTTTCCGCGAGGATCTGGAATTCATTCTCGAAGAATCGCCATCCGACCGCCGCACCCTGATGTTTTCGGCCACCGTTTCGCGCAGCATTGCCAAGCTGGCCGAAAGCTACCAGAAGAATGCCGTGCGCGTGGCCACGACATCCGAACAGAAGCAGCATGTCGACATCGAATACCGCGCCATGGTGGTGTCGCCGTCCGACCGCGAAAACGCCATCATCAATGCGCTGCGCTTTTACGAAGCCCGCAACGCCATCGTGTTCTGCTCGACCCGCGCCGCCGTCAATCATCTTACGGCGCGTCTGAACAATCGCGGCTTTTCCGTCGTGGCTCTGTCTGGCGAATTGAGCCAGAACGAACGGACACACGCACTGCAAGCCATGCGTGACGGCCGTGCCCGCGTTTGCGTGGCAACCGACGTTGCCGCACGCGGTATCGACCTGCCGGGTCTGGAACTCGTCATCCATGCCGATCTTCCGACCAATTCCGACACGCTTCTGCACCGCTCCGGCCGCACCGGTCGCGCGGGCCAGAAGGGTATCAGCGCCATCATCGTACCGATGAGCCAGCGCCGCAAGGCGGAACGGCTGCTTGAAGGCGCCAAGGTCAGCCCGGCCTGGGTTCGCCCGCCATCTGCCGAGGAAATCACCCAGCGGGATGGCGAACGCCTGCTGGCCGATGCGTCGCTGACCGAGAATGTTGGTGATGACGAGCGCGATTTCGTGACAAAGCTGCTGGAACAGCATGGCGCCGAAAAGGTCGCGGCTGCTTTCGTGCGTCTCTACCATGCGGGTCGTTCCGCACCGGAAGACATCGCCGAGGTGTCGCTGGATGGTAGCCGCAAGCCACGCCGCGACGGTTTCGAGACCGTTGAAAACAATGAGCCGCGCCGGGATCGCTCGGACTTTTCCGACAGCGGATGGTTCACGCTATCGGTCGGTCGCAAGCAGAATGCCGAACCACGCTGGCTTATTCCCATGCTGTGCCGCTTCGGCAAGCTGACGCGTCAGGATATCGGCGCGATCCGCATGCAGCAGACCGAGACCTACGTGGAACTGGCCGCCGATGCGGTTGACCGTTTTACCTCGGCGCTCGGCAAGGACATGATGCTGGAAAAGGGCATCCGCGTGAAGGCCATGGACGGCAAACCCGACATGACCGGCGGAGCGCGCGAAGACACGCGGCCGTCAAAGCCGCAGCGGAAATTCGCTGAAAAGTCCTCGGCTGGCGGCGAGCGTCGCACGGACGACAAGCCCTGGAAGAAAAAGGCAGCGCCTGCCGGTGACAGACCGGCACAGTTCGATGGCAAAAAGGACAAGCCTTTCGAAAAGCGCGCGCCTAAGAAAAAAGATCGCAGCTAACAAAAACCCGGCGGAGATGATCCGCCGGGTTTTTTCGTTATAGTGTTGGATCCATCAAGGCTGCGGGCAACCGGGAGACCCGACGATGCAACCGAACTGCTGACCACCCTGTGCGGGCGGTTGTGGCTGGAGCTGAGGCGCCTGTGGCGCCTGTGGCTGTACCTGATTGGTATCTGGGCGACGACGGCCTTCCTCGGCTTGACGGCGCTGCGTCTCATCATTCTGGAAATCACGGTTGCGACCTCTGTTGTCGTCGCGGTCGCGATCACGGTCGCGATTGTCGTTGTCCCAACGCTGGCGGTCGTTATCACGATCGCGCATCGGCGGACGCTGGCGATCGTTCTGGTCCCAATCGCCGTAGCGCTCCTCCCAGCGGCCATCATTGGGCCCGCGGCCCCGCTGGTTGTCACGCCAGTCATCACGGCCGCGCTGGTCACGCCAATCGTCGCGCGGACGCGGGCGATCGTATCCCGCACGGGGTGGCGGGGCGTTCCAATAACCACCCGACGGGCGGCGCCAACGGTCACGCTCGCGGTAGAAATCTCGGTCGCGGTAATAACGGTCCCAGTAGCGTCCCGCTTCGAAGGTGATGATCGGCACGCCGAGATCACGATAATAGCGTGGCTCTACATAGACCCGGTTCTGCCGGTAGACTGCCTGGACGTAACGTCCGGCTACCCAGCCACGGCCATAGCTGAACGACACGTCGCACCAGGGCGTATCCGACAGGCAGCCATGAATCGTCAGCGGCGCGCCATTGGGGATGACGACGACGGCTGGATAGGCGGTGCTGGGACCGGACCGCATGTTGACGTTGGCGGTGGAAAACCCTTGCGTCGCAGCTTGCGCCAGCGCCGGGGCGGCGACAAGCGCGAGCAGCGCAAAGGCACCAAACAGTTTCTTCTTCACGTTTATTCTCCCTCAAGCAAAGGCTTGGTCGCCGTTAGAGGCTTTTAACTCTTTGAAAATACGCGCACGATGATGAACGCAGCATGAAACGAAAGACCCATTATAACGGTTCCCTCACGCCGCATACCGAAGCCTTGGCAGCGCCGCCCCTTGACTTCGCCGGTCAAGCATCCGACTTCAGGGATAAATGAGAAGGAGCACGACCCATGAGCGAAGCCGCAAAGACGACCGTCGACCAGAGCGAAGTGGACAGGTTCTCCGCCATGGCTGCCGAATGGTGGAGCCCGACGGGCAAGTTCCGGCCCTTGCACAAGTTCAACCCGGTTCGCCTGGAGTATATCCGCAACCGCGCCTGCGAAAATTTTGGCCGTGACCCGAGAGCAAACCGACCGCTTGAAGGCCTGCGCGTTCTCGACATCGGCTGCGGTGGTGGTCTGCTCTCCGAACCCATGGCGAAAATGGGCGCTACCGTTGTGGGGGCCGATCCCTCTGAAAAGAACATCGGCATTGCCTCCACGCATGCCCGGGAAAACAACGTCGATGTGGACTACCGCGCGGTGACGGCAGAGCAGCTGTTCGAGGCTGGCGAAACATTCGACATCATTCTCAACATGGAGGTGGTCGAGCATGTGGCCAATGTCGATCTGTTCGTCGGCACCTGCGCCAAGATGGTGCGCCCCGGCGGGCTGATGTTTGCCGCCACCATCAACCGGACGCTCAAGGCGCGCGCGCTGGCGATCTTTGCGGCCGAGAACGTGCTGCGCTGGTTGCCGCGCGGAACGCATCAATACGAGAAGCTGGTGCGCCCTGACGAGCTGGAAAAGCCGATCGTTGCCAACGGCATGCAGGTCATCCACCGCACAGGCGTGTTCTACAACGTCCTACAGGATCGCTGGAACCTCTCGCCGGACATGGATGTGAACTACATGATCCTGACCAAACGTGCCGCCTGACGCATCAGTTGACATCATCCGGCAGAACGGGGAGCGGCGCAACCGCGATGCCCTCCTCAATCAGCGCCTTGGCTTCCTGCGGTGACGCCTGCCCGATGATGCCGCGTTCTTCCGTTTCACCATAGTGGATCTTGCGCGCTTCTTCGGGGAACTTGTCGCCGACGTCTTCAGCATTCCCACGAATGCTGGCCAGTGTTTCCCTGATCTTAGCAAAGGCCTGTTTCTGGGCCGTATCCATGGCCAGCGTTCGCGTCGCCTCCTTCTCCCCCGCGGTGGAGACGGAAGGGGCCATCAACATCTTGCCGACCTTGGGCGAACCGCAGACCGGACAGGCGATCAAGCCGCGGGCCAGTTGCGCATCGTAATCCGCGCTGCCGGAAAACCAGCCTTCGAACGCATGTGCTTTTTCGCAACTGAGCGCGTAGCGGATCACTGAGCCTGCGCTCCCAGCACGACGGTATTTCTCACCATATCGAGATCGAACTCACGGGCATTCCTGAGATTGGGAATTTTGCCCCGCGCACCGGAGACGGCGGTCGGATCGATATCCGCCAGCACGATCTCCTCGCCTTCACCGCCTGCGATCGCCAGCACCTCACCCCAGGGATCAACGATCATGGAGTGACCGAATGTTTCGCGTCCGTCCTCATGCACGCCGCCTTGCGCAGCGGCGATAACGAAGGCACCGTTTTCGATGGCACGGGCGCGCAGCAGTATCTCCCAATGCGCCTGACCCGTTTGCTTGGTGAAGGCTGCGGGAACGGTCAAAACCTCTGCTCCGGCCAGCGCTTCTGCACGAAACAGGGTCGGGAAGCGGACATCGTAGCAGATCGCAAAGCCGAACTTCGCCAAGGCCAAATCCGCGACGCGGGCTTGCCTGCCGGGTTCATAGGCCGAACTTTCCCGCCAGCTTTCGCCATTGTCGAGATCGACGTCGAACATATGGATCTTGTCATAGGTGCAGATCCGCTCGCCGTCGGGCGCAAACAGGAAGCCGCGATTGGCGATCTTGCCGTCTGTGCGGGCAATCGCCGTGGAGCCGACATGGACGTAGATGCCGAGTTCGCGCGCAAGCTTTGCCGCTGTCAGAACGATGATGTCGCCCTTCTCGTCCTTGAGGCAAGCCCGGAGGGCATCTCGGTCCTTCTGGATCGCGCCGGTCATTTCCGGTGTCTGCACATAGACAGCGCCCTGCTCAGCCGCCGCGCGAATGAGGCGCTCCATCGTGTCAGCGTTTGCCTTGGGATTTGTGCCCGAGCACATCTGGAGTGCGGCAGCCCTGAAACTCATCTGCGTCTTTTCCTGTTCGTCTTTTCTCTGATGTTGTCGCGCTGTCAGGCGGCCAGAAGCGCGTCCAGCTTGCCATCGCGGTCCAGCGCGTGGAGGTCGTCGCAACCGCCAACATGTTTTTCACCGATGAAGATCTGCGGGAAGGTATTGCCGCCGGATTTGTCCATCATCTCCTGACGATAGTCGGGATTTGTGGTGGCATTGTATTCGGTGAAATCAACGCCCTTGCTTTCCAGGAGAGCCTTTGCACGGGCGCAAAAGCCGCAGAAATCGCGTGTGTAGATCGTGACGGAAGCCATTGTTGTCAACCTTTGCCATATCCGAGGAAACCCAATTGGTGCGTGTCATATAGGACCGGACATCGCCATTGCAAAGGTCAAAACGGTCACATCCGACGCACCGGCCTTCTTCAGCCTGCGGGCGGCTGCCGCAACCGTGGCGCCGGTCGTGTAGACATCATCGACAAGTACGACGCGCTTGCCGATGATGTCGGCCTCACGGCCCGGCGCAATCGCAAAGGCACCACGCACATTCTGCTTGCGCGCCTTTGCCGACAGCCCGACCTGTCTGCTGGTGGGTTTGATGCGCACCAGAGTGGATGACAGAAAGGGTTTGCCGGACAGCGCCGAGAGATGGCGAGCAAGCTCGGCCGACTGGTTGAAGCGGCGGGCGAGAAAGCGACGTCTGTGCAGGGGAACCGGCACAATGCAATCACAGCTAGCGACAGTGCCATCGCTTGCCCGAAGCATCCAGGACGCCATGAGGCGGGCAAGGTCGGTGCGGTCGAGATATTTCAGCTGATGGACGAGCTTTCTGGCGGGACCGTCATGCACGGCAGCGGCGCGCAGGCGAGCAAAGGGCGGCGGCTCTGCGATGGCTTTGGCGCTGAGGATGCCCGGGCCGTGATCTCGTGCAAAAGGAATGCCTAAAACTTCGCAATAGGGTCGCTCGATGAACTGTACGCCTGCCCAGCATTCCACGCACAGCGCACCGCCCGATGTCGTCTTGCACCCACACCCCACACAGGACGGTGGATAAACGAAATTGGCCACGGCACCCCAAAGGCCGCGCAGGGCGCCCATGCCGACGTTGCTCGAAAATGGCTTTTCCCAAGGGTGCATGCGGTTGACAATAAGCGCGAACGGGTGCCTTTGCGACAGCAAAGTTTGGATGGATGACGGTATGGACATTGTTTTCGACGCGGCGTTGATCGAGAAGAATCGCAAGCGCGCATGGCGCTCGCGCGACGACAAGGCGCTTTTCCTGCTGGATCTTGCCGCAGACGAGCTGGCAGACCGTCTCGCCATCGTTGAGCGGCATTTTGATAACGCCGTCGAACTGCATGGCGCGACCGGCATCACGGCACGGCGCATTCTCGACACAGGCAAGGTCGGAGCCGTCAAGCGCGTCGAGATGGATGCTGCTTTTGCCAATGGTGACGAACCACTCGAGATAGCGCCCATCGAGCACCTGCCGCTCGAGCCATCATCGGCCAATCTGATCGTCTCGCCGCTCAGCCTTCATCTCACCAACGACACGCCAGGCACGCTGATCCAGATCCGCCGGGCCTTGAAGCCCGATGGTCTGTTTATGGCCGCCATTCCCGGTGCTGGCACCTTGCAGGAGCTGCGCGATGTGCTTTTATCCACTGAAATAGAGTTGAGTGGCGGGGCCAGCGCGCGCGTCATTCCTTTCGCCGATGTGCGGGATGTCGGTGCTTTGCTGCAAAGGGCCGGATTTGCCCTGCCGGTGACGGATACGGAGACCTATACGGTGCGGTACGATTCGATCCTGCCTTTGATGCGCGATCTCAGGGCCATGGGCATGTCCAACCCGCTGACGGGACGCAGCAGAAAACCGCTGAACCGGCGGTTCTTCATGCGTGCTGCCGAACTTTATGCCGAGAAATACAGTGATCCGGACGGTCGTATCCGCGCAACCTTCTCGATCATTTTTGTCTCAGGCTGGGCGCCGCACGAAAGCCAGCAGAAACCGCTGAAACCGGGCTCTGCTAAGGTGCGTCTTGCCGACGCGTTGAAGACCGCTGAAATCAAACTGCCGTCAAAGAACGACGACTAAATTGCGTGGTGATCAGGCCATTGCGTTGGTGAAAGTGTCCGACAGAAACTGAAAGATCGCCGTGATATTGGTGCCGATGGTTTGCATGCCGACAATGATGGCCGAAGCGATGAGCGCAATGATGAGGCCGTATTCGATGGCGGTTGCGCCGTCGCGGTCCGCGTAAAGCGCGACGAGCTTCTGCATCAAAAATTCCGCTCGGTCTGCCATGCCCAAACCCCTTAACCCGTCCTGTCGCTGCAACGGGATGAATGTTACAGCAATTGTATGTTCAATTGGTTACGCGCTGGAAGCAAAAGCATACACGGACAGTGAGCGTTCCAAAGACGGAAACGCATTCAATCATCTGACAAATAGAACAATGATTGATATTGATCAAAATTCATCATATGTATTTGCTGTAAACATCCATTTTCAACGCCGGGCGATCCCTCAACATGCGTCATATTGGAAAAGAGCGCCCTAAGAACGGAGCCTCGCTCGTCAGCCAGCTCAGCGGCATTTTGCGCGAGGTGATCGCGTCCGGGAGATATGGACCTGGGGACAGATTGCCGAGCGAGATCGAACTGACCGAAGAGCACGGCGTCAGTCGAACGGTTGTGCGGGAGGCGGTTGCAGCGCTGCGCCATGACGGGCTTGTCGAAGTCCGCCAGGGGGCGGGCATCTTTGTCTTGAAGACGGAAAAGAATGCGCGTCCCGCCACGGTCGTGGACAAGGCGAGATTATCATCGGATCTGGAAGTGCTGGAGATCCGCACGCCGCTTGAAATCGAGGCAGCTGGACTTGCAGCCCTTCGCCGGTCGCCTTCGCAGGAAGAGGCGATTTTCGAGTGTCATGCCAAGGTGCTGGAATGCATCGAGACAAACCAGTCCATCCGCGAGGCGGATCTCGCGCTGCATTTCGCGATTGCGGCGGCGACCAACAATCCCCTGTTCACGCAGTTTCTGGAACTGCACGGACCGGCAGCCATTCCGCAATCCAAATTCGTCCCCAAGCAGCAAGAGGTTGACCAGACTGCCTATCGACGCCTGATACACAGGGAACATGAGGCAATCATCGTGGCAATTTCAGATCGCAACGAACAGGCGGCAAAGCTTGCCATGCAGGAACACCTGCGCGGCAGCCAGATTCGCTACCGCGAGATGATGCGCGATCTGCGTGGTATCGCCACCAACTGAAACGCACCGTGCCTAAGGCGCATCGGCGCCCCAGACCTCCAACTGTGTCAGCGCCGGAAACGGCGATGGGTCGTCGGCTTTTTTCAGATCGTGCAACCGCACCCATTCCACGGTTCGAGGCAGCATGGGGAAAGCCTGAGCTGCACCTGATTTCACCAGCGGGACGGTCAGCACATGCCCGTCTGAGAAGGTCATGCTGGCCTCGTTCCACCAGGCGTCATGGGGAAAATCTGCCCTGAGATACAGCGTGATCTGATCGATCAAAACCGGACGGCCGAAGGTGAGAGTGAGGGTCGCGGCCGGATCCTGGTTGATACCCCAGCTTGTATAGGGCCAGAAGCCGTGGTCCGTATTGGCCTTTTCGCCATCGATGGCATTGCGTGCCGCAAAGACGGCCTCGCCGCGCGTTTCCACATTGGCCTTGGCGTGCGGAAAGAGGGTGTTGTTATCATGATGGTCGAAAGGATTGAGAGCGAGATTTCGACGTGTCGACGCCTCATCGGGATGGACATAACAGGCGGAAATGCGGTGGAGATTTCCCAGAAATGCCTGCGGCGGATAGGTCTTGCGCGTCAAGCCGAAGGGCACAGGGAGAGCGAAATTCGTAGCCGCCATGAAAAGACGCGCGGGCGGCATGCCCGCATCGAGGCTGAGATCGATATGAACGGGCTTTTCCGCTTCGACAACGATCCGGTCACCTTCAGCGTAGTCATTGCGATAGACCAGAAAGACCTCATCGTCACAACTGGATTGCGACAGGACGGCACCGGCTGCGTTGACGACTTTGAGTGTGAGCTTCATCGGCATTCTCCCTTAGCGGATGACGAGGCGAAGGCGTTTGCCTTTTAGCGGAATGAGGGTGCGGTGGATGGTACCCGGCCATGACTGGCGCAGGCGCGGATCATCGATCCGAATGGTTTCGGTGGCGGGAACGCCTGCTCCCTCGATCTCGATCGATCCGAGATCGCCGACCAACAGACTATCGCCATCGATGCGGGGCGCGTCGATTGTCATAAGCGACAGAACGGCCTCGCGCTCGCCCTCATGGTCGTCGACGATCTCGACATGCTGGCCTCGGACGAGCCGGACGGTTCTGGTGTAGCTGCGGACGCCAGCGTCTGGCGAATAGGCGCGGGCAAGATCCAGAGATATTTCGGCCTTTTCCGGGGCAAAATCGACTTTGAAATCACCCGCCGTATAGGCTTCCCCGTCCTTCTGCATCACGCCGCCGAAGCTGGGCAAATTGTGGAAAGCCGATTGCATGGTCCAGATGTCGTAGCGCTGCGGCGAGAAGGTCTTGGCCGTGTAGGTTTCCACGCCGACATCAATGAGGAAAGGGCGACCATGCTTGTAAAGCGTGATGCTGCCGACATCGTTGTGGTTATGGCTTTCGCCATTGTTGCCACCCTTGACCGCGAGATCGAAGACGTCGTCGCGCGCAATCGCAAGCTCAATGCCGGGATAAAAGATATCACGCTTCTGAGGCGCCGGGAGAGTGACCTCGGCCAGTTCCCGTTCCGTCAGCACCGCCTGCACGCGATACCACAGGTTCCACTCATCCTGCATCAACCGCTTGGACGAATGCTGCCAGCGATCGAAGGCAAAGGCCTGAAGATCAGGCGATGCAATGGTTTTACCGACGAGATATTCGCGCAGGCCGCTGGTTTGAAACCGGGCCGGGGCATCTGCGAAATTGAAGAAGCTGTCATCCGCCACATGCATGTGACCAATGAATTCGGCCATATTGCGCAGCTTGTCTTCGCGCAAGAGTGTGTCGGTCACGCCGGGGGCAACGTCACCCAGAACCGCAAGGCTTGTGAACATGCACAGCGTCGCGTGTCCGTAATAAAGCGCGCCTTCTTCGCAGGCGCCGTCATCGGCGTAGTCTTTCTGGAAGGCATCGAGGCTTTTCAGCGCCTGCTCGGTAACGGCACGGCGGGTGGGCTGATCGGTGCTGCGCAGGAAGGTGGAGAGAAGAATGTTCTGCGTGATCCACGCCGTCCAGTTGTTCATTCGCTCCACACCACTGCCCATCCACCAGAAGTGGCGCGACAGGTATGGCACCAGGATGCGCCGATCGATTTCGTGCGATATTCGCGCGACAACGAAGGTGTCCAGTTGCGACGAAAGCAGATGCGAGACCAGCGCCAGATTGGCTGCCGTCTCGGCTGCGAAGAGATCGATGACAGGGTTTTGCGGATCGGGAAGGGGCGTGCGCGGACCTCCGCGAATATGGGAATTATGCGCCGGCAATTGCCAGCCGCTTTCCTCGCAGATGAGCCACAGGCCATCGATGATTTGCGTCAGGAAACGCCCCTGCCCTTCGATACATTCGCCCAGAACCAGCGCGTTCAGCCTGAGACGGCGGGAGAAATAGAGCGTCTCGAAGCGGGAACGATTACCGTTTTGCGTATATTCCCAATAATCGCCTGCAAGGATAACCGACCAGGGTTCATCGAGCGCCTTTGCCGCGGCATCAACCAGCTGGGCGTGGATACCCTGCGACGCAGCAGCGCGAAGACTGTCAGCGGTGAGATCTGCGGCAAAATCGCCCAGCCGGTGCGGCAGAAGCGGTATCAGTTCTGCAAACACGCCCTCGACCTCCCGCGCGTTCGATATTCGGTAGCAACGCTCCTATCATACGTCTTTCGCGATCTCCAGAGAATTTGTCTGACTTTATGTGAAGTTGTTTGACCAATGCAGAATTTATGATATCAAAACAGCTGGAGGCGTCAGGTGAAAATCTGATCGCAGGAGATGACCGAGGTCCGCGTCGATGATGACGATGGCTGGCCGACAATGGGAGGAATGCCGTGGCCATCGTGACCGCGTCCGACACACAGGCGGCCCCATACCGCAAGAAAAAGGTGCGGATCGTTTCGAAGAAACGACGCCGGGTCGAAAATGCGCTGATCGCCTACTCCTTCATTGCCCCGAATTTCCTCGGCTTTGCCATCTTCACGCTCGGCCCCATCCTGTTTGCCTTCGCACTGGCCTTCATGCACTGGGATGGCTCCAATGCCATGAGCTTTGCAGGGCTGGACAATTTCTGGCGCCTGTTCGAAGACAAGGCGTTTATCTCGGCCTTCTGGAACACGATCGTCTACACCGTGGTTTCCGTGCCGGCGACGCTCGCCTGCGCGCTGGGGCTGGCGGTTTTGCTCAACCAGAAAATCCTCGGGCGCGACTTCTTCCGCACCGCCATGTTCTTTCCCTATGTCGCCTCGCTGGTGGCTGTGGCGGTCGTGTGGAACATGATTTTCAACCCCGAAATGGGGCCTGTGAACATGCTGCTCTACACTTTGGGCATGGACCCGGCGGACATGCCCGGCTGGGCCGCAGATCGGCACTGGGCGATGGTGACCGTCATTCTGTTCGGCATCTGGAAAAGCATGGGTTATTACATGGTGATCTATCTGGCCGGGCTTCAGGGCATCAATTCCGAGCTTTATGAGGCTGCCGGGCTTGATGGTGCCAATGCCTGGCAGAAGTTCATCCACGTCACGCTGCCGCAACTGGCACCGACGACGTTCTTCGTCACCGTCATGCTGACCATCCAGTCGTTCAAGGTCTTCGATCAGGTCTACATGATTACGCAGGGCGGACCCGGCACGTCGACGCTGGTTCTGGTCTACCACATCTACAACGAAGCCTTCATTTCATGGGATCTCGGCTATTCCAGCATGATTGCGCTGGTTCTGTTCTTCCTTGTGCTGGCCGTAACCGTCGTCCAGTTCAAACGTCAGCGGGAGGACTGAGACGATGCGGATCATGGGCCGGAAAGTCACTGTTGGTACGATTGCCGTCTACGCAACCGTCATCGCGATCACCATCATCATGCTGCTGCCGTTTGCGTGGATGCTGTCGGCGTCGCTCAAGCTGAGCCGCGATGTCTTCGCCTTCCCCATCGAATGGATACCGGCGCAGCCACGGTGGGAGAACTACACCGAGATCTGGACGAAGATTCCGCTGGCGCTGTTCATCTACAACACGTCGAAGCTGACCATCATCGTCACGATCATGCAGTTGCTGACGTCGAGTTTCGCGGCCTATGCCTTTGCCAAGCTGCATTTTCCCTACAAGAACACGCTGTTTCTGGGCTACATCGCCACCATCGCCATGCCGTGGCAGGTCTATATGGTGCCACAGTTTCTGCTGATGCGCGAATTCGGCCTCAACAACACCCATCTGGCGCTGATACTGCTCCAAGCCTTCACCGCGTTCGGCGTGTTTCTGATGCGGCAGTTCTACATGTCGATCCCCAATGAATTGTGCGAGGCAGCCCGCATCGACGGCATGAACGAGTACCAGATCTGGGCGAAGATCATGTTGCCGCTGTCCAAGCCGGCGCTCTCGACGCTGACGATCTTCACGTTCGTCACGACCTGGAACGACTTTCTGGGGCCGATGATCTATCTGACGAAAACCGAGCTGAAGACCATCCAGATCGGGCTTCGCATGTTCATTTCGCAATATTCTGCAGAATACGGGTTGATCATGGCCGCCTCCGTGGTCGCCCTGATCCCGGTGCTTATCGTTTTTCTGGCGCTGCAACGTTTCTTCGTCGAAGGCGTCGCCTCCTCCGGGATCAAGGGTTGATACCATGCTGAATTCTACCGACACCCAACCCAGCCCGATCAGCGAAGCCGAAGTCGATGTGGCGATGGCGACGGCTGTCGAACAGGTGCGGCGCAACCTGCCGGAATTTACCTACAAGGCACAGAACCACTCCAGCGTCGGCAATGTCTATCCTGCCGTCGCCAACGATCAATGGACTGCAGGGTTCTGGCCGGGACAGATATGGCTCGCCTTCGAGCATACGGGCGACAGGGTGTTTCAACATGCGGCACAGATACAGGTGCAGAGTTTTCTGCACCGGATCGAAAACCGCATCGAGACGGACCATCACGACATGGGCTTTCTCTATTCACCATCCTGCATCGCCGCCTGGAAGCTGGTGGGCGACGAGGACGGCAAGCGCGCAGCCCTGATGGCCGCCGACCAGTTGATGGAGCGGTTCCAGCCTGTCGGGCAGTTCATTCAGGCATGGGGCCGCAAGAACAATCCCGACGAATATCGCTACATCATCGACTGCCTGCTGAACCTGCCGCTGCTCTACTGGGCAGCCGAGCAGACAGGCCGCGAAGAGTACCGCGACGTCGCGCTGGCCCATGCCCGCACAACGCTTGCCCATTCCGTTCGGCCTGACGATTCCACCTATCACACTTTCTACATGGACCCGCACACCGGCGCGCCGGTGCGCGGCGTGACGAAGCAGGGTTATAGCGACGAGAGCTATTGGGCGCGTGGCCAGGCCTGGGGTATTGCCGGAATGGCGTTTTCCTACCGCTACGAGCGGCTGCCCGCCTATCGTGAGGCGTTCGAGCGACTGCTGGCCTTTTACCTGAAGCGCCTGCCGTCCGATCTCGTGCCCTATTGGGACCTCGTCTTCACCGAGAAGGATGGCGAACCGCGCGACAGCTCGGCCGCGGCTATCGTTGCCTGCGGCCTGCTGGAAATGGCCGATCTGGAAGAGCCTGAGAAGGCCGAGGAATACCGCAATCTCGCCGGGCGCATGGTGAAAAGCCTTGTCGATAGCTATTCGGTCAGGGATCCGGCTGTTTCCAACGGTCAGCTTCTCCACGGCACCTATTCGAAGAAGACGCCGCACAACACCTGCCGCGGCGAAGGCGTCGACGAGTGCGTGTCGTGGGGCGACTATTATTATCTGGAAGCCCTGACGCGACTGTCGCGCAACTGGGCCTCCTACTGGTGATCGCGTGAGGACGGTATGGCAAGCATTTCGCTGAAAAAACTCAACAAGACCTTTGGTGCGCTCAAGGTCGTCCACGATATCGATCTGGAGATCGCCGACAAGGAATTCATCATTCTCGTCGGCCCGTCCGGCTGCGGCAAGTCCACGACATTGCGGATGATTGCCGGGCTGGAGGACATCTCCGGTGGCGAGCTTCGCATCGGCGAGGACGTGATGAACGACGTGCCGTCGAAAGACCGCGATATCGCCATGGTGTTCCAGAACTACGCGCTTTACCCGCATATGACGGTGTACAAGAACATGGCCTTCGGCCTGCAATTGCGCAAAGCGCCGCGCGATTTCATCGACGAGAAGGTGAAGGAAGCGGCCAATATTCTTGACATCACGCATCTCTTGAACCGCAAGCCGAAGGCGCTGTCGGGCGGGCAACGGCAGCGCGTGGCGCTGGGCCGCGCCATGGTGCGCAACCCGGAAGTGTTTCTTCTCGACGAACCGTTGTCCAACCTCGATGCCAAGCTGCGCGGCACGATGCGCGCCGAGATCAGCAAGCTGCACAAGCGGCTGGATGCCACTTTCATCTATGTGACGCACGACCAGATCGAAGCCATGACGATGGCGGACCGCATCGTGGTCATGAAGGATGGTCACATCCAGCAGGTGGACACGCCGCAGCAACTATACGACCGGCCCATCAATATGTTCGTCGCCGGTTTTATCGGCGCACCGCAGATGAACATGCTGCCGGTAACATTGAAGCGGGACGGTGAACGCGTCACGGCCGTGTTCGATGGCACGCCGCTGCCTTTGCCTGCGAGCATCGATGCCGAACGGCTGCGCCCTTACGAAAACAAGGACGTGATCCTCGGCATCCGCCCGGAGAATTTTCACGAGTTTGCGCCCGCTGATATCGACGCGGCAAACACCGTGCCTTTCAACGCCACGCTGGAACTGGCCGAGCCGATGGGATCGGAGGTTCACCTCAATCTTGTTGCAAGCGGCAAGGCGCTGATCGCGCGTGTTTCGCCGCGGTTCAAAGGCAGAATAGGCGATGACATCACCCTGATTGCCGACCTGACGGGCGCGCAGGTCTTCGACCCGGAAACGGAACGTTCCATTCTCTACTGAACGCTGGGAGGCGCATGATGCAGTGGCTTGAAGGACTATGGACAAGGGAGGGAGCCGGGATCGACAAGGATGCCCCGCGCGCCACCGGCCTTGCCCTGTTCTTCGATATTTTGAAACGGGAATGGTGGGAGCTGGTGAAGCTCAATCTGCTGTTCCTGATTGCCAGCCTGCCATTGCTCACGATCCCTGCGGCCACGCTGGCCATGGCGCGGGTGTCCCGCGCAATCGTTGCGGATGAAAATACCTATCTGCTACGCGACTTTCTGGAGGCTCTCCGGCACTATGCGGTACGCGGCACGGTGCTGATTGCGGTTTGCGCCGCAATGATCGCCGCCAGCATCTATGCCGTCATTGCCTATGCAAAAGCGGTGCCGGATGCGCTGATCTACAGCCTGCCTTTGGCGATCAGCATCGTCATCACGCTGTTTACCGGCCTCGTATCCGCCTATGCCATCGTGCTGGCCGTGACGCGCGACCTGTCGTTTTCCAGCCTGTTTCGACAGGCGGCGCTTTTGGCACTGGTGAAGCCGCTGCCCATGTCGGCTGCATTGGGTTTCGCAGCCGCTCTCTGGCTCGCCCATATCCTGTTTTATCCGGTGTCGGTGTTCATGCCTGCCACCATCAACTTTTCGCTGGGCATCTTCACCATGTGCTTTGCCGCACGGCACATCGAGACCCTTGAGGTGCAAGAGCCAAGCAACCCGAAACATCCATAAAACCAAACACAGTCCGGGAGGAAACCGACGATGGAATTCAACACGACACGACGTGCATTCGCTTTGGCCACCGTAGGAATAGGCTTTGCCATGAGCATGGGAGGGGCCGCCTTTGCGCAGAGTGATGCGCCGGTGACCCTGAAATGGGCTTTGTGGGATCTCGACAAGGGTGCCTACTTCAAGCCGCTGATGGACGCTTATAAAGCCAAGCATCCGAATGTGAGTTTCGAGCCCGTCGATCTGGGTTCGCAGGACTATACGCAGATGATTTCGACGCAGTTGACCGGCGGCTCGAAGGACATCGATATCGTCACCATCAAGGACGTGCCGGGTTACGCCAACCTCGTGCGGGCCGGAAACATTGACGATCTCAGCGGCTACATGAAGGACCAGAAGATCGATCCGGCAGGCTATGGCGGGCTGATCGAGGAACTGACGGTGGATGGCAAAATCTACGCCCTGCCGTTCCGTTCCGATTTCTGGATCGTCTATTACAACAAGGACATCTTCGACAAGGCAGGCGTCCCCTATCCCACCAATGACATGACTTGGGCGCAGTTTGACGAGATCGCCACGAAGCTCAAAGGCGGCATGGGCCAAAACCGTGTCTATGGTGCGCTGTTGCACACATGGCGCTCGACCGTACAACTGCCCGGCATTCAGGATGGCAAGCAGACGCTGGTCGATGGCAACTACGCGTTTCTGAAGCCTTGGTACGAACGGGCACTTGCCCTGCAAAAGAGCGGCGCCATCCCGTCCTATGCATCGCTCAAAACCTCCAACACCCATTATTCCGCGCTCTTCTTCAACGGCACCATCGGCATGTTGCCGATGGGAACGTGGTTCATGGGAACGCAGATCGCCAAGGTGAAATCAGGCGAATCCAAGAGCGCCAATTGGGGTATCGTCAAGTTCCCGCATCCCGATGGCGTGGAAGCAGGCACGACGGCCGCGCAAATTTCTGGTCTGTCGGTCAATTCCAATTCGGCACACAAGGAAGCGGCGCTTGATTTCATCAAGTTTGTGACCGGCCCGGAGGGCGCTGAAATCGTTGCATCGACCGGCACATTCCCGGCGCTGAGATCGGACACGGTCGCCCAGACCATCGCAGCGCTTCCAGGCTTTCCGCAGGACCAGAACAGCAAGGATGCGCTGAAAGCCGGCAAGGCCTATCTGGAAATGGCGGTCAACCCGAATGCCGCCCGCATCGAAGTCGTGCTGAACCGCGTCCACGATGCGCTGATGACCGATAACCTCTCCATCGATGACGGTATCAAGGACATGGACGACGGCGTCAAAGCCATCAAGTAAGCATCGGGCGGTCGCGGGCCTCTCGCGACCGCCGTCTTTTATGACCTGTTTTTGAAAGACATGCCGTGCATCACGATAGCGCTAGGGACAATCCGCTTTTCAACAATCCACTGCTCACGCGGGACGATCTTGCGAAAGGGGTGATGGACCTGTTCAACCCGCTTCTGCCATATTTTTCGCAAGGAGGAGCGCGAGTGCGGTTGAGCGCGACAGGCGCGATCTTCGACTATCCCGCAGCCGAACTGGAGGGCTTCGCACGGCCGCTCTGGGGCATCGTTCCCCTGGCTGCTGGCGGATATGACTTCCCACATTGGGAACTGTACCGGCGCGGTCTGGCCAATGGCACCAACCCGGATCACGCCGAATATTGGGGCGACGTGTCCGACCGCAACCAGCGGCTTGTCGAGCTGGCAGCCATCGGTTTTGCACTGGCCATGGTGCCACAGCACATATGGGAACCATTGAGCGAGGCAGACAAGGACGTCGTTGCCGCCTATCTGCTGGCGGCGCGTGACCGCGAATTCGTTGACAACAACTGGAAGTTCTTCCGGGTTCTGATCGATCTGGGTCTGGAGCGTGTGGGTGTCGCGTTCGATACCACCAAGACGCAGGCCTATCTCGATGAACTTGAGGCTTTTGATATTGGCGACGGCTGGTATCGCGATGGGCCGGTGCGTCGGGTTGATCATTACGTGCCCTTTGCCATGCACTTCTATGGGCTGATCTACACGGTGCTTGGCAAGGGTGATGAGGAGAGGAAAGCCCGTTTGCTTCAACGCTCCAGACGCTTTGCCAACGATATCCGTCACTGGTTCGGGCCGGATGGCGCTTCGCTCGCCTTTGGCCGCAGCCAGACCTACCGCTTTGCCGCAGGGGGCTTCTGGGGCGGGCTTGCCTTTGCCGATCTGGAAGCGCTGCCGTGGAGCCAGGTCAAAGGCTATTACATGCGCCATATCAGATGGTGGTCGAAGCTGCCAATCTGTGACCGTGACGGTGTGCTATCCATCGGTTACGGCTATCCCAACCTGTTGATGAGCGAGAGCTATAACTCCCCCTGCTCGCCTTATTGGGCGCTCAAGTTCTTTCTACCCCTGGCACTACCGGCCGACCATCCGTTCTGGACGGCGCAGGAGGCTGCGGCGGAGACATTTGCCGAGCCAATCCCCTTGCCGAAACCCGGCATGGTGGCGTTCCACACGCCAGGCAATGTCGTTGTCCTCTCGTCCGGTCAGCAGCATGACAAAATGCGAGGCGCGCAGGAGAAATATTCGAAATTCGTCTATTCGACCCGCTATGCCTTCAACATCGAGGCTGACGACCGGCATTTTGCGGCGGCCAGTTTCGACGGCATGCTGGGCCTATCCGACGATGGCGTGCATTTCCGCACACGCGAGACGATGGAGGAGGCGCTCATCGCGGGCGACCATCTCTATTCCCGCTGGCGCCCATGGCGTGATGTCGTGGTCGAGACATGGCTCATTCCGCAAAACCCGTGGCATGTGAGAGTTCACCGGATCAAGACACCCTATGCGCTGGAAACATCCGAAGGCGGTTTTGCCATTGAACGCGCCGACTTCAACCGCGATACGAGCGAGATTAGCAACGGCAAGGCAGTCTGCTTTGGCCAGCAGGACACAAGCGCAATCCTCGATCTGTCGCCCGGCCCCCTTCGCGACGGTGTGGCTCATCAGGCGATTGCCAACACCAACCTCATCCATGCCCGAACTCTCGTGCCGCAGTTGCGTGGCAAGATCGCCGCTGGTGAGACGGTTCTGGTGACGGCGGCCATGGCATTGCCTTTGAACGACCAAGCCAGGGAAGCTCTCGCCAAAGCTCCGCCTGCGCCTGATCTCGCCGCGTTGGAAAGGCTCTTCAGCGCAGAGGGCAAGCGCGTGGATGCGTTCGCACTCTAATCACTGATCAGCCGATAGCCGACACCAGGTTCCGTCTGGACGATCTTCGGCTGGGCCGGATCGCGCTCGATCTTCTGGCGAAGCTGGCCGATGAAGACGCGCAGATAATGCAGGTCTTCTTCATGGGCCGGGCCCCAAACCGAGGTCAAAAGGGTGCGATGGGTGACGACGCGGCCCGCATGGTGGGCCAGCAGCGTCAAAAGGTCGTATTCCTTCGGCGTGAGGCGAATGGACTGACCGTCTCGGGACACGATGCGCTTGATCACGTCAATGACAAGGCCATCGGCCGTGACGAGCGAGGGGGCTTTGCCGGCATTTGCCCGGTGGCGCATGGCGGTTCTGATGCGGGCGGTGAGTTCGCCAATGCCGAAGGGTTTTTCGATATAGTCGTCGGCACCCAGATCGAGCGCTGCGATCTTTTCCACCTCGCGGTCGCGCGCCGACAGGATGATGATGGGAATGGTGGACCAGCCGCGAAGGCTTGATATCACCTCCTTGCCATCCATATCCGGCAGGCCGAGATCGAGAATGACGGCATCGGGTGCAGCGGTTGCCACCGCTTTCAGCGCATCCGCACCATTTTCGGCCTCGATGACATCATAGCCCGCAGCGACGAGCGCTGGGCGCAGAAAACGCCGGATCTGAGGTTCGTCATCAACGACGAGAATGCGCGCGAGTGTCATGGTGATCCCGAGTTCTGGTCTTTCTCCTCTACTGGGAAACGCATGACAATACGAGTGCCTCTCTTCCTCACCGCCGGGCTTTCGGCATGGATGCGTCCACCAAGGGCTTCTACGAAACCACGCGCGATGGAGAGGCCCAGCCCGGTGCCGGGCGAGCGGCCATCGGTCTTGGAGCGGCGGTAGAATTTCTCGAAGATGCGGTCGAGATCGACGGTAGGAATGCCTTTGCCCATATCGGTGACCGACAGGACCAGTTCTTTTCCGTCGCGACGGGCGTAAATATTGACCGGCTCGCCGCCGCCATATTTGGCGGCATTGTCCAGAAGGTTGAACAGGACCTGTTCCAGAAGCACGCTATCTCCCCGAAGAAGCGGTAAATCCGTCGCAATGCCGGTCTCGAATGTCTGCGCTGGAAAGTATTTGCGGGCGCGCTCCGTGGCGGACCGCACGACATCGCTGACGTCAACCCATTCGCGTTTGGCTTGCAGGGTGCCTGTCGAGATCCGCGTCATATCCAGCAGGTTGGCGACGAAACGGCTAAGCCGCGCACCCTCCTCCTCGATGGATTGCAGGAGGTCGTCACGGCTTTCCGGCGTCATCCGTTCGCCCAGTTCGCGCAGGCTGGTGACGGCACCGGTGATGGTGGCGAGGGGCGTGCGCAGATCATGGGAAATGGAGGAAAGGAGCGCTTCGCGATATTTCTCGCTTTCCAGACGCACGGACTGCTTGGCGCTCTCCGACGACAGGCGGGCGCGGTCGATGGCCGTCGCCGTCTGGTCGATGATGGCGGAAAACATGCGCTCGGCGTTGGAATCCAGCGCCTCGTCGCCGACTTCATAGCCGCAAACGCCGACCACACCGTGAGGGGTGGTGAGCGGCCTGAACTGGAACCGGCAATTGGGCAGAGTGCCAGTACCGGCGCCTGCCGGTTCTTTTCTCGTGTTCGCCCAACGTGCGGCGGCGACTTCGGAAATGCCCAACTCGGTGTCAGGCGGCCAGGCGGCGGCCGTTTCCAGCACATCGCCGTTTGGACGAAGAAAGACGATGTTGCGATTGATGCCCGCATGCAGCTGCGTGACCGAGGCCCACAACACCTCGTCGACATCGACGGTGCCGGACAGCTTGCGGGCGAAGTCGTAAAGCGCCTGCATGGCCGTGGCACGCGCCCGCGCCGTCTTGGCCTGCTCGCGAATGCGCGAACCGAGACTGCCCGCAAGGATCGCCGCCACCACGAAGGTGAAGAGCGCAAACACCTCATGCGGCGAAGCGATGGTGAAGGTGTAGAGCGGCGGGATGAAGAAGAAATTATAGGCGAGCGCCGACAGCATCGCCGCCATGAGGGCAGCCGCAAAACCGGCATAAACCGCGGATGTCAGCACGGAGATGAGAAACAGAAGGGAAATATTCGGGAGATAGACGATGCGGTCGATCAGCGCCCCGATCAAGGCGGCTGGCAGGACGCACATGAAAGCGATACCGAAGGGTTTGGCCAGCGTGGGAAGACGCGGCAGAACCGGCTTGGCGCGTGTGCGATGCGGCGTCTTTTCATCGGCAGTGACAAGGTGCAGGCCGATGCCGCTCGTTTCCTGCGTCAACGCGTCGGCAAGGCTGGTGCGCAACGGATTGCGCAGCCATTTTCGACAATGCGATCCGATGACAATTTGCGTGGCATGCTCTCGTTTGGCCAGCTTCATGATCTCGGTGACGAAATCGCTGCCGGTAACGCGCCGGGTTTCGGCACCCAGCTTTTCGGCAAGGCGAAACGTATCATCGATGCGCCGCAGGTCCTCGTCATCAAGGGTTTCGCGATCGGAATGGGAAATGTTGACGACCAGCCAGGGCGCATTGAGGCCAGACGCCAGACGACTGGCAACGCGAACCACTTTCTCCGACAAGGTGTCAGAGCCAATACAGACCAGGAGACGCTCGGCGGTTGCCCACGGACCCTCGATGGCGTTCTGGCGCAGATAGTCGATCATCTGATCGTCCACGCGGTCAGCGGTCCTTCGAAGTGCCAGCTCTCGAAGTGCGGTGAGATTTCCCAGACGGAAGAACCTGTCGGCGGCGCGGCGCGCGCTGGCGGGCAGGTAAACCTTGCCATCCTGCAAGCGGGTGATCAGCTCTGCAGGCGGCAGATCGACCAGCAAGACGTCATCGGCCTTTTTCAGCACCGTGTCGGGAATTCTCTCCCGTACATTGACGCCGGTGATCTGGGAAACGAGATCGGAGAGGCTTTCCAGATGCTGGATGTTGAGCGCCGTCCACACATCGATCCCGGCCTCGATGAGTTCGTCGATATCCTGATAGCGTTTCGGATGCCGGAAGCCTTCCGGGTTGGAATGCGCCAGTTCATCGACGATGATGATCGCAGGCTTTCGTGCCAGCGCGCCGTCGAGATCGAACTCCTGCAATTCCTTGCCGTGGTAGGAGACCGATAGACGTGGCAAAATCTCCAGCCCTTCCAGAAGCGCGGAGGTTTCAGTACGGCCATGGGTTTCGGCAAGCCCGACGACGATTTCGGTGCGATCGGTGCGCAATCTCTGGGCGCGGTTCAGCATCGCATAGGTTTTGCCGACACCGGGCGCGGCGCCTAGAAAAATCGTCAGCTTGCCCCGGCGGTCTTTCTCCGCCAGGGCAAGCAACGCGTCAGGATCGGGACGGTTCGTCTCGTAAGGGTCGTTTGTCGGCATTCGTATCAGCTCTTGAGCGCATCCAGCGCAAGGTTCAGCTCTAGCACATTCACGCGCGGTTCACCGACAATTCCAAGGACGGCATTCTGCGTGTGCTTGAGCAGCAGATCCTGTACCTGCGGCACGGACAACTGCCGGGCGGTTGCGACGCGATTGACCTGCGCCTGGGCAAAATCCGGCGAGATATGGGGATCGAGACCGGAGCCGGACGTGGTGACGGCATCGGCTGGAACAGCACCCGTTAGGCCCACCGTTTTGAGCCGCTCGATATCCGCAGCGACACGGTCCTTCAGCTTGGCCGATGTCGTACCGAGATTGGAGCCGGACGAGGCCGCGGCATTATAGGGATCCGGCGAGGTTGCCGAAGGACGCGGCCAGAAATAACGCTCGGAGGCGAAATTCTGGCCGATGAGAGCAGAGCCGACGACGGCTTCGCCACGACGGATGACACTGCCATTGGCCTGCTGCGGCATGACCACCTGAGCGATACCGGTGACCGCAAGCGGATAGGCAACGCCGGTAACGAGCGTCAGCAGAATGAGAACGGCAAAGGCGGGTCTGAGAAGTTTGAACATGATTACACCAGATGCAGGGCCGAAACGGCGAGATCGATTATCTTGATTCCGGCAAATGGCAGGAGCAGCCCGCCCAGACCGTAGATCAGAAGGTTACGGCGCAAAAGCGCGGCAGCGCTGGATGGCCGGTAGGCGATGCCCTTCAGCGCCAGGGGAATGAGCGCGATGATGATGAGAGCGTTGAAGATGACGGCAGAGAGAATGGCCGATTGCGGCGAGGACAGGCCCATGATGTTGAAGGCCGCAAGTGCCGGATAGGTCGTCACGAACAAGGCCGGAATGATCGCGAAATATTTGGCGACATCGTTGGCAATGGAAAACGTCGTCAGCGAACCGCGTGTCATCAGAAGCTGCTTGCCGATTTCGACGATCTCTATGAGCTTGGTCGGGCTGGAGTCGAGATCGACCATGTTGGCGGCCTCGCGCGCTGCCTGGGTGCCGCTCTGCATGGCAACGCCGACATCGGCCTGCGCCAGCGCTGGCGCATCATTGGTGCCATCGCCACACATGGCAATCAGGCGACCGCCCTGCTGTTCACGCCTGATATAGGCGAGCTTGTCCTCCGGCGTTGCTTCGGCCAGGAAGTCATCGACACCGGCTTCGGATGCGATGGCGGCGGCGGTGACCGGATTGTCGCCCGTGACCATGACGGTACGGATGCCCATGGCGCGCAGAGCGGCAAACCGTTCCTTGATGCCGGGCTTGACCACATCCTTGAGGTGGATGACGCCGAGCAGGCGCTTGCCATCAGCCACACCCAGCGGCGTGCCGCCTGATCGTGCCACACTTTCCACCGCCTGCAGAAATTCGCGCGGTGCGTCCTTGTCAGTCAGGCCGGTGAATTTCAGCACGGCATCGATGGCGCCCTTGCGCAATTGATGTGCGCCCATGTCGACGCCGGACAGGCGGGTCTGCGCGCTGAACGCAATGGTGTTGTCGACCACAGCCTTCGGGGCCTGAAGGCCGAATTCGCCGGTCGCAAGGGCCGCGATGGACCGGCCTTCGGGCGTTTCGTCCGACAGGCTGGCCAGAAGCGCGGCTTCGGCCAATTGCTGCTGCGTGACGCCGGGTGCGGGGATGAAATCCGCCGCCATACGGTTGCCGAAGGTGATCGTGCCAGTCTTGTCGAGAAGCAGCGTATCGACATCGCCTGCCGCTTCAACGGCACGTCCAGACGTGGCGATGACATTGAAGCGCACGAGCCTGTCCATACCGGCAATGCCGATGGCCGACAGCAAACCGCCGATGGTGGTGGGGATGAGGGTGACAAGCAGAGCCGCCAGAACCGTGACGGTAAGCACCGTGCCGGAGTAGCCTGCAAGACCCCAGATCGTGATAACGACAATGAGAAAGATCAGCGTCAGGCCGGAGAGCAGGATCGACAGAGCGATCTCGTTGGGGGTCTTCTGACGCTCCGCCCCTTCGATGAGCGCAATCATCCGGTCCACGAAGCTGGCGCCCTGAGGGGTGGTGATGCGGATCTTGAGCTGGTCGGACAGAACCTGCGTGCCGCCTGTTACCGCCGAGCGGTCCCCACCGGATTCGCGGATAACGGGCGCAGATTCGCCGGTGATGGCGCTTTCATTGACGGACGCGACACCCTCGATCACTTCGCCATCGCCCGGGATGAGTTCTCCGGCATCGACCACGACAACATCGCCCACCGCAAGCATGGTGGCGGGAACGTCCTGCGCCACGCCATTGGCATCGAGGCGACGGGCCGTGAGATCGGAGCGGCTGCGTTTGAGGCTTTCGGCCTGGGCGCGACCGCGACCCTCGGCAACCGCTTCGGCAAAGGTGGCGAACAGCACCGTGAACCACAGCCATGCAGCGATCTGGCCGGAGAAACCGGCCGTGCCGTGGCCCATCATGAGATCGCGGACGAAGATGATGGTCACCATGGCGGCCACCACCTCGGTCACGAAGATGACAGGTGTGCGGTAGAGTTGTCTGGGATCGAGCTTGACGAAGGCCTGCCTTATGGCGGGACCGATGATAGCTGGATCGAAAAGACCAGGTTTTTCTGGCTTTTGTGACATGAAGAGGTTTCCTTTAGAAGGTCTGACCGGCCAGCATCGCGAAATGTTCGACGATGGGTCCGAGCGCCAGAGCCGGGAAATATTGCAGCCCGCCGAGGATGATGATGATGCCGATGAGAAGGCCGACAAAGAGCGGGCCATCGGTCGGGAACGTGCCGCTGGACGCGGGAACGCGGACCTTTGCCGCCAGCGAACCGGCAATCGCCATGACGGGAATGACATAGGCGAAGCGACCCAGCAGCATGGCGAGGCCAAGCGTCGTATTGTACCAAATGGTGTTCCCGGAAAGGCCACCGAAGGCAGAACCATTGTTACCCGCAGCAGACGTGTAGGCGTACAGGATTTCCGAAAGCCCGTGCGGGCCTGCCGTGCCGATGCTCGCAACCGCCATCGGCAGCATGGCCGACACCGCTGAGAAGCCGAGGATGGCGACAGGCAGGATGAGAACGGCCAGCATGGCGCATTTCATTTCCCGTCCTTCGATCTTCTTGCCCAGAAATTCCGGCGTTCTTCCCACCATCAAACCGGCGACGAAAACGGCCAGCAGCGCAAAGACGAGCATGCCGTAGAGGCCTGAGCCGACGCCACCCGGCAAGATTTCGCCAAGCTGGATCAGGAACATGGGGACTAGGCCGCCGAGACCCGTGAAGGAGCCATGCATGCCATTGACACCGCCGTTCGACAGACCTGTGGTGACGGCTGCGTAAAGTGCCGTCATGGCCTGGCCGAAACGGACTTCCTTGCCTTCCATGTTGCCTTGCAGGGCATCGACCCCCAATGCGGTCAGAATGGAATTGCCCGACGCTTCCGCCCAGTAGATGACAGCCACACCTGAGATCAGTAGGATGGCCATGGCCGATAGCAGCACCCAGCCCTGGCGGCGGTTGCCGACCAGCTGGCCGAATGTGTAGACCAGCGCCGACGACACGCACAGCATCGCGAAGATGTTGATGTAATTCGACAAGGCGGAGGGATTTTCAAAGGGGTGAGCCGCGTTGACGTTGAAGAAACCGCCACCATTGGTGCCCAATTGCTTGATGGCCTCCTGGCTGGCGACGGGGCCGAGCGAAATGACCTGCTGAGCACCTTCCAGCGTGGTTGCGGTCACACTGGCATCCAATGTCTGAGGCACGCCGGTCCAGACGAAGACGAGTGCAACGACGATGGCCAGCGGCACCAGAACATACAATGTGGCTCTGGTCATATCGACCCAGAAATTGCCCAGCGTACTGGCCTGCGAGCGCATGAAGGCACGGGTAAAGGCCATGGCAAGCGCAATGCCCACAGCGGCCGACAGGAAGTTCTGCACGGTCAGTCCGGCCATCTGGCTAAAGTGGCTCATGGTTGCTTCACCGGCGTAGTTTTGCCAGTTGGTGTTGGTGATGAAGCTGACCGCAGTGTTGAACGCCAGATCCGGCGGCACGTTGGCAAAGCCCTGCGGATTGAGCGGCAGATAGGCCTGCAGACGCAGGATAGCATAGAGAACGAGAAAGCTTGCCAGCGAAAAGGCGAGCATGGACAGCGTATAGGCCAGCCAGTTCTGTTCCTTGTCCATACTGGTTCCGGCAACGCGGTAAATGCCGCGCTCGATGGGCTGAAGAACGGGAGACAGAAATGTTCTTTCGCCCGAAAAAACCTTCGCCATGTAAAGCCCCAGCGGTTTGACGACGCAGAGCACGGCGAGGAAAAGGAGGCTGATCTGCAGCCACCCGATGATGGTCATGGATATTCTCCCCGAAAGGTCAGAAGCGTTCGGGACGCAACAGCGTCACGACGAGGTAGACGACAAGAGCGCCGGCAACGGCCAGCGCGAGCAAAGCTTCGATCATGCCGCCCTCACAGCTGATTGAGGCCGCGTGCATAAACGGCAAAGCCGATCAGCACCGCGCAGCCGCCAAGGACAAAGACAAGGTCGGACATATGGGTTTCTCCATTTGGTTGAGAAGCGCACACTACGCCCTGTTTGCGTCAGGGTTCGATTGGGAAGATGGGACGATCACATAAGGAAAACATAAAGACCGTTGCCTGAAACCAGGACGCCGGAGCGGATCGTCCCGTGTCGGAATATTCCGCTACGCAAGCCCGCCACGGCAGGGTCGATATTTCTCCAAAGGGCGCAAATTTGAAAAGCGCGCGGATTACAAATGCCGCCGATTTGCCGGAAGCTATGTGTCTAATCTGGAGATCGAGACATGAGATCATTGATTGCGTCCGCATTGGGTGCATTGGCAGGACTGGTGGCGCTGGGCCAGGCCCATGCTGCGGACATTTCTGAAATCCGGATCGATTGGGCGACCTACAACCCGGTCAGTCTGCTTCTCAAGAGTGATGGTCTGCTGGAGAAGGAATTCGAAAAAGACGGCATCAAGATCACCTGGGTACAATCTGCCGGTTCCAACAAGGCGCTCGAATTCCTGAATGCAAGCTCGCTCGACTTCGGCTCCACGGCCGGTGCCGCCGCCCTCGCCGGTCGCATCAACGGCAACCCCATCAAATCGATCTATGTCTATTCGAAGCCTGAATGGGTGGCACTGGTGACCCGCAAAGATACCGGCATCACCAAGGTCGAGGATTTGAAAGGCAAATCGGTTGCCGCAACCCGCGGAACCGACGCCCATATCTTCCTGGTTCGGGCGCTTGCGGAAAAGGGCTTGAGCGAAAAAGACATCAAGCTGGTGCTCTTGCAGCACGCGGACGGCCGTCTGGCTTTGCAGCGCGGCGATGTGGATGCCTGGGCCGGTCTTGATCCGATCATGGCATCTGCCGAAATCGAAGATGGCGACATCCTGTTTCATCGCAATCCCGCCAATAATTCCTGGGGCGTGTTGAATGTGCGAGAAGACTTCGCAAAGGAACACCCTGCAATCGTCAAACGCGTTCTGGCCACCTACGAGCGCGCCCGCGACGAAGCCCGCAAGGACCCGGCCAAGCTGAAGGCAGCCCTTGTGGCCGCGACGAAACTGCCGGATGCCGTGATTGCGCGGCAGCTGGAGCGGACAGACCTCAGCCAATCCAAAATCGGCGACGAGCAGGCGCAAACCATCGAGGCGGCAGGTCTTGCGCTTCAAAAGGCAGGTGTCATCAAGCCGGATGTTGACGTGAAGGCAACCGTGGCAAGCCTGATCGACGCAAGCTATGCCCCAGCGGCAGGTCAGTGATATCCCATGGCCTTTCTCGATACGATGCTGCTGAAGCGGCAAGCTGACATCGACAGACCTGAAAAACGAGAGCGCCGATTGTCGCCGCTTGATCACCCTGCGGTTGGCATCGTGTTTCCGATTGTCGTCATCCTGGGATGGGAACTTCTGGTCCGCGCGGGCGTCATCGGCGGGCGGCTGATGCCACCGCCGTCGCGGATATTGGCGACGGTTCAAGAGCTTGCGACCTCAGGCGATCTCCTCACCCATATATGGGTTACCTTGCAACGTGTACTGTTGGGGTTCGCACTGGGTGCGGTGGCAGGAACAATTCTCGGCGCGCTGACCGGTTTTCTGCCGAGGGCCGCCCGAATTCTCGACCCGACCCTTCAGTCGCTGCGCGCCATCCCTTCCATCGCCTGGGTGCCTCTGTTCATTCTCTGGTTCGGTATTTTCGAAGCCTCCAAGATCGCCCTGATCGGCGTCGGCGTGTTCTTTCCGATCTATCTCGGCGTCTATGGCGCGGTCGTTGGCGTTGACAGGCGGATCGTTGAAGTCGGCCGCATCTACCGACTGTCAGGCTTGGACCTCGTGCGCCGCATTCTGCTGCCCTCCATCCTGCCCGGCTATGTGCTGGCGCTGAGGTCGGGCCTTGGTCTTGGCTGGATGTTCGTTGTCGCCGCCGAATTCATGGGTGCATCCGAGGGACTGGGATACCTCTTGGTCGATGGTCAGCAGCTTGGAAAACCAGACCAGATTCTGGCTGCGATCCTGATTTTTGCCATCGTAGGAAAGGCAACCGACAGCCTTGTTATCGGAATAACGGCTCCCTTCCTGCGCTGGCAGGACACGCATGGTGGGCCGCGATGATGATGGATATCCGCAATCTCTCCAAGGTCTACCCCAACGGCACCCACGCGCTGGAAGGATTTTCCCTCAGCGTGGACGAAGGCGAGGTCGTTGCCGTCATCGGTGGTTCCGGTTGCGGCAAGAGCACGCTTCTGCGCCTGCTATCCGGGCTGGAAAGTCCAAGCAGTGGCGAAATTCGTCTCGATAGCAAACGCCTTGTGAAGCCCGACCCTCTGGTCAACATCGTCTTTCAGGAGCCCCGGCTGTTTCCCTGGCTGACGGTTGCCGACAATATCGGCTTTGGCCTCTCCTCCCTCGACGCCGACCAACGCCGCGACCGCGTGCAGCAGGTGCTGAAGAAAATCGGTCTTGCGGGTTACGAGACACGGTGGATCAAGGAGCTTTCGGGAGGGCAGGCGCAGCGCGTCGCATTGGCGCGGGCGCTGGTTACAGAACCATCCGTGCTCCTCCTGGACGAGCCGTTCTCCGCTCTAGATGCGATGACCCGGGCCGACCTGCAGGATCATCTCGTCGATCTTTGGAGCGAGGCGGGTTCGACGCTGTTGCTTGTCACACATGATATCGAGGAAGCCATCATCATGGCAGACCGCATCATCGTCATGCGCCCCTTTCCAGGCCGGATCCTGCAGGAAGTGACTGTCGATCTGCCGCGCAAGCGCGAACGGACATCGCCGAACTTTGCGGCCTTGCGAAAGCACCTGTCCGAGCTTTTGGCCTTGTCTCTTTCCGAGACGAAACACAGTGCGAGCGCATGAGCACGACCCTTAAATTCGATGGTGGGGTGTAATATGCCGCAGGTCTCGGAGTTGCCTGTCGTCGCCGTCATCGGTGGTGGCTTTAGCGGCGCGGCTTTCGCGATGCACCTGAACGCGCTGAGCGCGTGTGACGTGCGTATCGTGGTCTATGACCCGCGCGAACGCCTGGGCTCAGGCCTCGCCTACAGCACACACGACGCAGCCCACCGCATCAACGTCCCTGCCGGACGCATGTCGGCTTACCCCGATGATCCCGAAAGCTTCCTGCGGTATCTCGCAACGACCGATGAACATGTGACCGATCCGACGCTGACCGGTCACGACGGCCTGCCTTACCCGCGCCGTCAGGTCTTTGGAGACTATATCGCCTCAGAAATCGCGCCGCTATTGGCATCGGGCGCCGTGGAACATCGCCAGGCCGAGGTTACTTCCATCGTCGCCTCGGGTCAGGACTGGGACATCCGCGATAGCAGTGGTCGCACCTTGCGAGCGCAATTCGTGGTTCTGGCTGCCAGCCATCCATCGCCTGCACTTTTGCGCCCGCTGATGCCGTTCTCAAACCACCCGAAACTGGTTGCCAATGTAACGGTGCCCGACGCCCTCGATGCGATTGCGTCAGATGATCAGGTGCTCATCCTCGGAAACGGACTGACCGCAGCCGATGTCGTCGCGTCACTGGAGAAGCGAGGCCATCGTGGCAACATCCTGTCGGTATCGCGTCGCGGTCTGCGTTCGCGTGGTCACGCACCGAATGTGCAGGAACCGTTTGGTGATTTTTCGTCTCAGCCTGCAACAAAAGCCTCGGCGCTGCTGCACAGAATCCGACGCTCGATCAACGAAGCCGAAGCTGAGGGCTTGACCTGGCATGCGGTGCTGGATGCCGTTCGCGCGCAGGCCTTTGCCATCTGGCGAGCGCTTCCCGTCGTCGAACGACGGCGCATCGTGCGCCTTGCGCGTCCGTTCTGGGATGCGCACCGTTTCCGCATTGCGCCCCAAGTGGAAGACACGCTGGATCGCGCCATTGCTGCGGGGCGTTTGAGCATCCGCGCGGCGCGGCTGAAACAGGTGGCACAAGCCGGAGATGCATTCCGCGTTACGCTGTCTACACGCGACAAGCCCGGCGTCGAAGACCACATCTTCGACGCCATCGTGGTGACGACGGGTCCCGCACACGAGCATATTCTCCAGTCCCAGCCCTTTCTGGCCGGGCTTGCAGAACAGGGTTTGATCAGCGCCTGCGAAACCGGTCTCGGCATTGCCTGCGATCTCGATGCGCGTGCGCTGGACCAAAAGGGAGAACCGATTGGGAACCTGCTGATCGCAGGGCCGCTGGCGCGGGGAACCTTCGGGGAACTGATGGGCCTGCCGCAAGTGACCGAACATGCCGTCTTCGTCGCCCGGGAAGTGGCCGACGCCGTGAGCACACATCATAAATTTCCGAAGCACATGCACGCCGTCTGACGGTTTGACTGACAATAAGGATGCCCACCATGGCCAAAACTCAGCAGCCCCTCGATTTTCTCTGGTTCATTCCGTCCTCCGGTGACGGCTCCTACCTCGGGTCGGACGATCTGGCCCGACCTTCGGACCCTGCCTATTTCCGCGAAATCGCGCAGGCGGTCAATCGCCTCGGTTATTCCGGCGTGCTCATTCCCACCGGTGTGGCATGCGAGGAGTCCTTCATTCTGGCCGCCAATCTTGCTGCCTATACCGAGAACCTCAAATTCCTCGTCGCCATCCGCCCCGGCGTCGCCTCGCCCGCCTATTATGCGCGTCTCGCGGCAACTCTGGACCGCGTTTCCAACGGTCGGCTGCTGCTCAACATCGTGGTTGGCGGCAGTGCGCAGGAACTGGCGGGCGACGGCATTTTCCTGCCGCATGACGAGCGCTACGACCATGCGGACGAATTCTTCCAGGTGTTCAACAAGCTGATCGAAACAGGAAGCGCGCATCTGGATGGCAAATATATTCAGGCCCACCATGCCGAACTTGGCCTTCCACCCGTACAGGAACCACGCCCACCGATCTATTTCGGCGGCTCATCCGATGCGGCCATCGATTTCTCGGCTGGCATCATTGACAAGTATCTCACCTGGGGAGAGCCGCCAGCACAGGTGGCCGAAAAGATCGAGAAGGTCCGCAAAGCGTCCGCTGCTGTCGGTCGAGAGGTAACCTTCGGCATTCGCCTGCATTTCATCGTGCGCGAGACGGATGAGGAAGCCTGGGAAGCGGCAGATCGCCTCATCTCCAAACTATCGGACGAAACGATTACCGCTGCACAGCAGGTGTTCCTGAAGAATTCCGACTCCGTCGGTCAAGCCCGCATGGTGGCACTTCACGGCGGACGCCGCGACAAGCTGGAAGTCTCACCAAACCTCTGGGCTGGGATTGGCCTTGTCCGCTCCGGCGCAGGCACGGCCTTGGTCGGATCGCCCAAGACCATCGCCGCACGTCTGCGTGAATACCAGGAGATCGGCATCGATACGGTCATCGCGTCAGGCTATCCTCACCTGGAAGAAGCCTACCGCGTCTCCGAACTCCTGTTCCCCGAAATTGGACTGGAAGGCCCGCGCGGCCAGATCCGCTCGTCGTTCGGCAAAACCCAGGTCTTTGGCGGCGGCGGCCATGGCGGTAACGTCAAGGTCGCCTCGGGCTCCTGAAAAGGGAGCCCGCCACGGCCCGGACTGCCGGACTCCGGACGGTCGCGCCTGTTCCTGACGGGAATCAGCTGCGACCGTCGCCATCAGGGTGGCTCCGACCCGCACACGCGGTTCGAGCTGGTCTGGCTAAGGCCATCTCAACCGGCACAATATGTGCGCCAACTTCCGTAATCCGTGATGTCCAGCGCCCCTTTTAGCGCGATCGGCTCCACAAGAAAGCCCTTTGCAGACGTCCCATCGGCCAATGACACGGTTCCGACGCCGAGTGGCGCGGGGATGGCTGCGACGAACGTGCCAAAGGCCGAAGGTGTGAGCTTCCAGATCTCAACCTCGATTTCACCGCCATCGCTTTCATCCACCCGCACCATGCCCGGCTTGGGCGGTGTCGTGCCTGAAAGGGCGTAGAGACGATAGCAATCCTGCGTCTTTGCCTGACGGCTGAACACCGCGTTCAAATCCTTGAGCTGATGGTTGAGGGGCATGCCCGAGAGATGCGCGCCGACAACGACCAGCTCAATGAGATCTTCGTCAACTTCGACCACTGGTTTGGGCGCGGCTTGCGGCCATCCGGTTGCTCCCAGTGCAAGGCCGCTGGCTTTATGAAGCTCCCGTGCAAGCGTTGCAGCCAGCCCATCCTTGCCGGATGGCGCAAGCAGCGTGACGCTTGCCGGAAGGCCATCGGTCCGCGTGCCGGTCGGCACGGCGATGCCGCACATGTCGAGCAGATTGACGAAATTCGTGTAGATGCCGAGGCGAGAATTTTCACGGATCGGTTCCGCTTCCAGGTCTGCAAGCGTGTAGTGACGCGGTGCCGTCGGCACGCAGATCACATCGACCGAAGCGATGACGGGGCTCACCTTTCTCTTAAGCGCTTGCAGGGCATAAAAGCCTTTGAAGGCGTCGGCAGCGGTGAGGTTTTTTGCGCCGTTATAGATTTTGCGTGTGACCGGATGAAAGCTTTCCTCTTTTGCATCCATGAACGCCTGCACGGCGGCGTAGCGTTCCGCGACCCACGCTCCCTCGTAGAGCAGGTTGGCCACGTCGTAGAAATCGGTGAATGGCATTTCGATAAGCGTGTGCCCAAACCGTTCCAGCGTCTTCAGGGCATCGGAATAGGCCGCCGCCATCGCCTCATCGCCGAAGAACTGCAAATCCTGCCGAGCGGGCACGCCGATCTTCAGAACCGGAGGGGCGGACCCATATCCTTTGGCTGGCAGGACTTTTGAATAGGCATCACTTTCATCATATTGCGCAGTCACAGAAAACACCGCCAGGGCATCATCCACGGTCAGGGCGAAGATGGAAACGCAATCCAGTGTGCGGCAGGCAGGCACGACGCCTGTTGTCGATAGCGCTCCGACACTCGGCTTCAAGCCAACGATGTTGTTGAGACCCGCAGGAATGCGCCCGGAGCCGGCCGTATCTGTGCCCAACGCGAAGCTGACGATACCGTGAGCCGTGGCAACTGCTGATCCGGATGACGACCCGCCCGGAACGAGCGATGGGTCGATGGCATTTTTGGGAATGGGATAAGGTGAGCGAACGCCAACGAGACCGGTCGCGAACTGATCGAGATTGGTTTTGCCGATGACGATGGCGCCAGCGTCTTTCAGCAGCCGAACGACGGTCGCATCCTTGTCCGGATGATAGGCATAGTCGGGGCACCCCGCCGTGGTCGGCATGCCCAAGACATCGATGTTGTCCTTGACGGCAAAGGGGACACCGAAGAGCGGCTTGTCCGGATCGTACTCACCCAGCCTGGCCGCCTCTAAAAGCAGAGCCTGCTTGTCCGCGATATGGATGAAAATGCCGGGATCGTTTATCTCGGACATGCGGGCAAAAACCGTCTCCACGATGTCGGCAACGCGGCCACCCTGTTTGTAGAACGTCTGCAACGCGCTGATATCCAGCGAAGGTATCGTTTGCATCAAGCCATATCCTGTTTCAATATTGTCACCGGCCGATCCCATTGGATCAGCACCACACATCCCGTTGCGCTCCAAACGGAGTGCTCGGAACCCTGTTGGTTGACGATGTAACTGCCGCAATCATAGTCGCCGGTCTCGTCCGACTGGATGCCATCAAGCACCAGAATGGTCTCGAGGCCTTCGTGGCGATGAAGCGGCACGGTTGCGCCCGGCTCATATTTCAGAAGCGCTACGCCCGGCTGCTCCCCCTCGAAGCGGCGGATCCAGTGGATCGTCACGCCATCGCGAAAGGCTTCGAACGGCAGTTCCCTCCATCCGCCCGATGTCAGTGATGACCGTGTTGTTTCAGGCATCGGCTATCCCTTCCAGAATGTCGTTAATTCTCGCTGTCCAGCCGACGATGGCGCCCTGAGCGCGGATCATTGCGATCGCAGCCGCCTTGAAGTCGGGGAAATAGCTTTCAGTCGCATCTTCCGCCAGAAGGCACTCGAAACCCCTGTCGTTCGCTTCACGCATCGTCGTCTGCACGCAGACCTCCGTCGTCACTCCGGCAAAAACAAGCTGGGTGACACCCTTCGATCTGAGTACATCGTCCAGATTCGTCGCATAAAACGCCCCTTTTCCAGGTTTTTCGATCACCACTTCACCCTCAATCGGTGCCAGTTCCGGCAGGATGGCGGTGCCCGGTTCACCGGAAATCAGGATCCGCCCCAGCGGGCCGTGATCTCCAATTCTCAGCGAGGGATTTCCGCGATCGCGCTTGGCTCTCGGTAGATCGGAGAGGTCTGGCCGGTGGCATTCCATCGTGTGAATGACGGGAAGGCCAGCTGCGCGGAACCCCTCGATCAGACGTTTGACGTCCGGGACGATCTTGGCGATCGCGCTCACATCGTTGCCGAGGCTAGCCCCGAAGCCTCCAGGCTCTGCAAAATCGCGCTGCATGTCGATGACGATAAGGGCCACTTCGCCGCGTCGCGCGGGAAAAGCGAAAGGTTCGGCTTTGATATCGACCATCAGTGATGTCCCGCCATGTGAGCGCCGATGACAGCCGTATCTGCACCACGCGCCGGTGTTTCATAGACCAGCTTGCCTTCCGAAATGACCAGGATGCGATCCGACATTTCCAGCAACTCATCGAGATCTTCCGACAACAGCAACACGGCGGTTCCGGCATTGCGCGCCTTCATGATGCGCGCACGGATTTCGGCCACGGCCGAAAAATCGAGTCCAAAGCAGGGATTGGAAACGATCAGAAGGTCGACATCACCGCTCAGTTCACGCGCCAGAACAGCGCGCTGGACATTGCCGCCCGAGAGTGCGGCGATGGGCGAAGAGGAGGACGCGGTCTTCACCTTGAAATCGGAAATGAGTGCGGTCGCTTTCTTGCGCATGTCGCCCCTGTTCAGCCACAGCGCGATCTTGCCACTGGCTTTCAGATCGAAGCTTCGAAACGCCAGATTTTCGCTGACGGTCATTTTCGGAGCGCAAGCATTCTGCAACGGCTCTTCGGGAATGAAGCGGACATTGTTCTTGCGGGTCTCAGCGCGTGTCGCACCGTAAGGATGGCCGTTGACGATGACGCGACCGGTCGTGGTCGGCCGCTGCCCGGCCAGAATTTCGCCAAGCTCCTTTTGCCCGTTACCTGAAATGCCAGCGATGCCGACGATTTCGCCAGAGTGAACGGTCAGATCGCCGATGTCGATGGTTTTCAACCCCGAACTATCGGGTGCACTGACGCCCTCGACCTTCAGCACGGGTTTAGCCCCTTCACGGACCGGTAGTCGGCTGTCGAGTTCGGCCAGCTTCACATCGCCGATCATCATTTTCGCCATATCGGCTTTGGACAGATCGCCAATCTTGCCGCTTCCGACCAGCTTGCCGCGTCGCAGGATGGAAACGGAATCGGCAAATTTCGTGACCTCATGGAATTTGTGGCTGATCATCAGAACGGTCAATTCGCCCCGTTCGGTCATTGCGCGCACGAGGCCCAGCGTCTCGTCCGCTTCTGCCGGTGTCAGAACCGACGTCGGTTCGTCCAGCACCAGAAAGGATCGACCGAGATAGAGCTGCTTGACGATTTCCAGCTTCTGCTTCTCACCGGCGGCAAGCTCGCTCACCGGGCGCTCCAGCGGAATGTGGAAGGGCATGCGCTCCATGAAGGCGGCCAGATCTCGCCGCTCTTTCGCCCAGTTGATGACCGCAGGCACTTCTGCCCTGCTGATGACGAGATTTTCGGCACCGGTCAGCGATGGCACAAGCGTGAAATGCTGGTAGACCATGCCCAGCCCATAGGCAGCGGCATCCTTGGGCGAAACGATGGAGACCTCGCGGCCATTGACGGACAACGAGCCTGACGTGGCGTGGTAGAAACCCATGATGCACTTGACCAGCGTCGACTTGCCCGCGCCGTTTTCACCCAGAAGCGCATGGAAGCTGCCCGCCGGAATATCGATCGAAACGTTGTCGAGCGCGGTGAAACTGCCAAAGCGCATCGTTACGCCAAGGGTCTGGATGCCAACGGCGCGGCCAGCCGGCGGAAGGGGCGTATCGCGAATGACGCTCAACTCAACTCTCCTTTTCGACAATGATGGCGACGGGGCCGCCGCCGGGTGGTCCCTGATGTTCAGCGCCGCCGGACACATAGAGGTCGGTCATGCCGAAGACACCTGCCAGAACGCCCCCGACGAAAGCGCGGGCATGACGGGTGCCGGAAATGTCGGAGTCGTCCAGCATCGTGTGCCGCTTGCCACGGACCCTGCCGGAAGGATCGGGCTCTGCCTTGGCAAGAACCGCCGCAAGCCGCGCACCGCTTGGCAGGCGCTCGCGCGCCGCGCGCACCGAGGCCGTGTCGATCGCGTCTTGCATGACAGCATGGTCCATGACGAAGGGACCAGACCATCCATCCGCCATGCCCATCACGATGATCTCGTGATCCGTCAGCTCGACGCCCGCCGAAGTCGAGGCGCGACCGGAGAACAGGTCATGGCGGGTGCATATATCCGCGTCCTCGATATCGGCTGCATCGACTTCGCCCAGTGCGACCGCGACGCCCAGTGCGGATGCGCCCCGAGAAAGCCCCATGGATTTCAGCGTGTCGCGGGTGGCGACCGTCTCTCCCGCGGCTTGCGCCTCTTCGATGCGACGAAGGGTGAGGAGCGGGCATTTGATCTGGACGAAATGAACATCGGCAACGTTTTCTATGCCAGCTTGGTGCATGGCGGCGCACACAGCGTTTGCCACCATCAGCACCTGTTCGCGTCGGCCAAGATGATGAAACGGCAGGTTCGGCGTTCGGGACGTGCCGATGGCAAGCGCCCGTTCGCCGGGAGCTTCGACCGCCCTGCGGGTAAAAACCGTCCAGTGTGGCGACAGGGCCCCTTCCGTTCCACCCGACATCACGGCTGTTACGCCTTCGATCCCGTAGCGACGAAACAGCGCCTCGAAACTCTGGCTGGCATAGCCACGGGTGAAATCGTTGACGCAACCGTTGCCTTCGGTCTTGCCGAGAACGGCAACGACGGATCGCGGATCGAGGCCTTGAGCAAACAGGGCCTCGACGCCGGAAACGTCGTCCGGTGCGTCTGCCGCCACGCGATAGACATGGGCACGCATGGACGACATCAGGGCAACGCCTCTACCAGAATTTGAGAATGGGAGACCGCGCCAAAAACCCCGCCCTGCATCTTCACCATCTTGATGGCTGCCAAATGGTTGCCGTGGTCGGTCGCGCCGCAGCAATCCTCCAGCAACAGGCATTCAAAGCCGCGATCATTCGCCTCGCGCATCGTCGTCGATACGCAGACATCGGTGGTGATGCCGGTGAGAATAAGGTTCTCAATGCGCTTCTGGCGCAAAATCAGGTCGAGGTCCGTGGCACAGAAGGAGCCTTTGCCGGGCTTGTCGATAATGGTTTCGCCTTCGATCGGGTAAAGTTCCGGAATGATATCCCAGCCCGGTTCGCCGCGCGTCAGAATACGACCGCAGGGCCCAGCATCGCCGATACCAGCGCCAATACGCTGCGAACGCCAACGTTTGTTGGCTGGAAGGTCGGCAAGATCAGGCCTGTGTCCCTCGCGGGTATGGATGATGTGGTAGCCTTTTGCCCGCATGGCGGCGAGCACTGTCCTGATCGGTTCGATCGGCGCCTGCACCATGGCCAGATCATAGCCCATATGATCGACATAACCGCCCTTGCCGCAAAAATCGGTCTGCATGTCGATGATGACGAGCGCTGTGTTATCAGGCCTCAGCGCGCCGTTATAGGGCCACGGATAGGGATCGGCGTCGATATAGTGCCTCGCGGTTTCAACCATCGCATCCATGATATCTCTCCTATTTGCCATCGGGTTTCGAGGTTTCGCCATAGCGCCTGACGGGCTTGTCAAAACCGCAGGAGGTGCCATCCGTCACTTTCACGGCGGCCTCGTAGGGAAGGCGGTATTGTCCGGCGATGAGGTCGTGCATGTAGGTGTAGGGCGCATCCTGCGCGCCGCCCGCAACGGCCACATAGCCGCGATGCCCGAACTGGTAGAGGTTGTTTTCCACCCCCCAGCCCAGCCGCGCCTCGCGCACGAGGTCCGGTCGAACCTCCGCCGTAATGATCTCGTTGACGCGGCCGGACGTGCCGTGGGCGATGATCGAACCGTCGAAATTGCAGATCATGCCCTCACCCATGGAATCGAAGGTGCCGTCAGAGCCGCACATGCAGACATTGGCTGTGACCATCAGGTTGCAGAAGGCATTGGACTGGTTTGTGAAACGCCAGCTGTCGCGGATCGGGGCTGTATAGCCCGCCGTGCGGATCATGATCTCGGCGCCCTTGTAGGCGCATTCGCGGGCCATTTCCGGGAACATGCCATCGTGGCAGATGATCAGCGCCAGCTTGGCACCCTTGGGACCGTCGATGACCGGAATTCCGAGATCACCCGGCTCCCAGGGCTCGACCGGCACCCAGGGGTGCATCTTGCGATAATAGAGCTTCACCTCACCGGTATCATCGATCACGATGCCGGAATTATAGGGCATGCCGCCGGGGTTCAGTTCCATGATGGAAAAGCAGCCCCAAATCGCATTGTCGCGGCAGGCTTGCTTGAAGGCCGCGACCTCCGGGCCGTCAAGCGTGCACATGATATCGGGATTGATATCCATCGACAGGCCGTGCAGGGCATATTCAGGGAACACCACCAGATCCATGCCCGGCTGGTTTCGTCGGGCCTTGGCGACGAGATCGACGATCACCTGTGTTTGCGCGGCAAGATCCGCCTTCGTCACCGTGAGGGGCAGCTGCAACTGGACAAGGCCAATGCCGACGCCGTGTTCGGATTTATTGAGACCACCAAGACCGTTCATGATCGTGTTCCTTTCATTTTGTCAGGGATAACGCACCCGGCGCACCGACCATGGACCGCACGGGCGACGATGTGACGATCAGAATGACGAGTGTGAGGACGTAGGGAGCGGCGTAAAACAGATAGTAGCCTTGTGTGACCCCCACCGATTGCAGCGCCGGGCCCAACGCGCCCGCGCCGCCGAACAGGAGGGACGCCAGAAAGCAGCCCATCGGGTTCCATCGGGCAAAGATGACCAGAGCAACGGCCATGAGGCCCTGCCCGGACGAAATCCCCTCGTTCCAGGAGCCGGGATAAAACAGTGAGAGATACGCGCCGCCGATGGCCGCCAGTGCTCCGCCCGCAGCTGTCGCAAGCAGGCGGACACGATCCGGGTTGATCCCCATGGCGCGGGCGGCATCGGTGCTGTCGCCGACGACGCGCAGGATGAGGCCTGTCTTCGTGTTCTTGAGAGCCCAGTGAAGAAAAAGGGCAAGCGCTGCACCGATGAAGAAGAGGACGTTGATGTTGAGTGCCGCCTGTACCTGCCCCAGCGACGACCAGCCGCCCAACGGGATCGACGGCAGTTTTGGCGCAACGGGCTGAATGAAGGATTTACCCAGGAAAAATGCCAGCCCAAGCCCGAACTGCATCATCGCGATACCGATGGCGATGTCGTTGACCTTGGGAAATTTGCAGATCCAGCCGTGCAGCAGGCCGAACATGGCACCGGCTGCCATGGCGGCGAGAACACCAAGCCATGCCGAGCCGGTCATGACGGCCACGCCATAGGCGGTCATGGCGCTGAAGACGAGTGTGCCCTCAAGACCCAGATTGATGCGACCGGAGCGTTCGGTGATCGTCTCGCCGAGGCTGACGAAGATGAAGGGCGTCGAGACACGGATCGCCCCCGAGAGGATGGCCAGTGGCACACCCCATATGCCGATACCTGTGTCGTCCATCATCAGCTCCTTTTCCAGAGGTCGGGATTGAAGACTTTGAAGCGGCCGTAAAACATTTCGCACAATAGGATCACGACGAAGAGTGTCCCCTGCAAAACGAGAACCGTGGCATCCGGCAGCCCCATGCGCCGCTGGATCAAGCCGCCTGACGCATCGATGCCGCCCAGCAAAATCGCAACCGGTATGATCGCCAAAGGGTTGTGGCGGGCGAGGAAGGCAACGAGGATGCCGGTATAGCCATAGCCGGCAGCAATCGTGGCATTGGCGCTACCTTGAACCGCTGCGACCTCGATCATCCCGGCAAGACCAGCCAGGGAACCGGCAATAGCGGTAAAGCCAACGATGAGTTTGCCGACAGGCAGGCCTTGAATTTGCGCGGCCCGCACATTTCCCCCGGCAATGCGGGCGGCGAAACCGACGCTTGTGATTTCAATGAGAACCCAGGAAACGATACAGGCGACGACGCCAATGACGAGCCCCCAGTGAACGTCCATGCCCGGAATATGTCCCATCATGTATTCGGCTGGCAGAGGAGCAGTCGAAGGTTTGTTGAGGCTTGCCGGATCGCGCAACGGCCCCTCGACGAACTGGTTCATCAGCGCAATCGCGATATAGGCGAGAAGCAGCGATGAGATCGTCTCGTTGACGCCGCGATAGTGGCGCAGGAAGCCGGCGAAACCAATCCACAAGCCGCCCATGGCCATGGCGGCGATCGCCATTGCCGAAAGCACGACGGCGGGTGGTGCGACCCCTATGAGTGGCAAGGCCGCGGCAGCCGCCGCCACGCCACCCAGAACGACCGCCCCCTCACCCCCGATGATGGTCAGCCCCAACCGGGCGGGCAGCGCCACGCAGAGCGCCGTCAAAAGCAGCGGCGCTGCGCGACTGAGGCTGTTTTGAACCGAAAACCAGCTGCCGAAACCGCCGGTATACATCAGCTGAAAGAGCACGAGCGGCGATTTGCCGATCGCGAGAATGAAAAGCGAGAAAAGCGCCAGCCCGGCAACAACCGCACAGACGGTAATCGCCACGGGCTCGGCACTTCGCGCCAACCAGGCGAGAAGCGGCCGCAGCGTGGAGGGATGTTCGGGCGTTGTGGAGACAGCCCGATGGTTCGCCTCTAAAGTCATGGTGCTTTCCCCGCTTGCCAATCAGGAGGTGGAGCCGATAACGCCTTCCACCAGATAGGCCATGCTTTCCAGCTCGATTGCATCCTCGGCAAAGGCTTTTCCGGCGCCGACGACCTCGTTGCCCTTGTTGTCCTTCAACGGCCCCTTGAACACGGAGAATTTGCCCGTCTTCATCTCGGCAAGTGTTGCTTCGAATTGAGCCCTCGCTTTTTCCGAAACGCCGGGGCCGAGCGGGCTCATCTTGACGAAACCGTCCTTGAGGCCACCGCGCACGAAGTTGCCGAGCGGTTGGCCGGCCTGCGCCTGCTCAATGAATTTGCTGTAGACGTTGCCCCAGGCCCATTCGGCACCGGTCAGGTATTTTTCCGGGGCCAGCGGGCTTTGGTTGGCATGGTAGCCGCAGATGAAGGCGCCACGTCCCGCAGCCGTCTCGACGACGACCTTCGGACTGTCGACATGGCAGGTCACGACATCGGCGCCCTGATCGATCAGAGCGTTGGTTGCTTCCGCCTCTTTGATGGCAAGTGACCACTCGCCCGTGAAAATGACCTGGCAGGTGATCGCCGGATCGACGGACCGTGCTCCCAGAAGGAAGGAATTGATGTTCTGCACCACCTGCGGGATGGGCTTGGCAGCGACGAAACCGATCTTCTTGCTCTTTGTGGCGTGGCCAGCCGCAATGCCGTTCAAATACTGGCCCTGACTGATATAGCCAAAAAAGGAGCCGGTATTCTTGGGATGTTTGCCCTCCTGCCACAAACCGCCGCAATGGCGGAACTGAACATCAGGATATTTTGCAGCCATAGCCAACATATGTGGGTCGAAATAACCAAAGGATGTCGGGAAGAGAAGCGTGGCACCATCGAGATTGATCATCGACTCCATGGTCTTTTGAACATCGACGGTTTCCGGAACGTTTTCCTCTTCGATCAGTGTGACGCCAGGCATTGCCTTTACGACCGCAGCGCCTTCGGCATGGGCCTGGTTGTAGCCATAGTCGTCCTTCGGACCGACATAGATGAAACCGACGGTCAATGCGGTCTGGGCAAAGGCACGGGTGCCAAGAAAGCCCGGTGCCAGCCCGGCGACAGCGCCGGCAACCGAGGTCTGGAGAAAGTGGCGGCGATTGATGGGCAGGAATTTGGTCATCGAGATGCTCCCTGGGGCTACGGCGAATTGCATACGCATAAAAGTGCATGCAATGTGCGTGCCAGAATCCAAATACCTGAAATTGATGGATAAATTTCTATAGATTGCTCCGAATGCAAAAAGTGCATACAGATTAATCATGGTCGAAGATGAATAATTAGGCGCCGCCCTGGTTCAACGCGCCGCAAAAACCTGGGCGCCCAATGCGCCGAACTGGTTTGGTTTTGCGTGCAACCTCGTCGATGCCCGGATCAGATTTGACATCTCAGGTAGCGGGCTTCATGTGTGTGCCCAGAGGGAAGGCAGGCGAATCTCGTGAAACAGATCAGACGCAAAGAGGTCATTCGAACCGGAACCACCGTCGAGCAGATGACGCGCTCGATTGCCGACATGATCGTCACCGGCAAAGTGCCGCCCGGAACGAAACTGGACGAAGGGTCTTTGGCTGCCCGTTTCGAAGTCTCCAGAACACCGGTACGCGAAGCTTTGAGAGAGCTGGGCGCGATGGGTCTCGTTGAGCGCGAACCGAACCGCAGCGCGGTCGTCACCAACGTGACCGGTGTCTATCTGCATTCCATGTTCGAGGCGATGGCCGAACTGGAGGCGATCTGCGCTCGGCTATGTGCGGAACGGATGACAGCGGAAGAACGGCATTTATTGGAAGTCGAGCATCACCAGTCGAAGCATATCGTTTCTGCCGAAGCGGACGAAGATTATGCGACCTACAACATCGAATTTCACAACCGCCTCTATCGGGGCGCTCATAACGATCACATTGCGGACATGGTCATGCAGACGCGCGCGCGTCTCGCCCCCTTCCGCCGTGCCCAATTCCGCCTGCCCGGGCGCCTTGCCAAATCCTATGAGGAACATGCGACCATCGTCGCTGCGATCCTGAACGGCGATAGCGTCAAAGCCGGCCAATCCGCCTATCTCCATGTCGAAATCGTCAGCGACGCAAGCTCAGTCTTCATTGCACATCAGCCACCTCATCCCGCCTGAAGCGCTTCCTTGTTCAAGGGGCGCGTTCTGCAATTGAATCCCATTGAATCACGGCGCTACGGGACGACCACCTACAAGCTGCTTTCCCGAACAATCAGCTGCGGCTGAATGGTTACGTGCGGAACGCTGTCCTTGCCCGACAAGAGGTCAAGGATAAGGGACCCCGTCCGCTCACCAATCATGCGGGCGTGTGCATTGATGGTGGTGAGCGCTGGGACCGAAATACCGCCGATCTCGTAGTCGCCGAACCCGCCGATGGCGATTTGCTCCGGTACTGAGATTTCCCGGCGCTGACATTCTGTCAAAGCCCCGAAGGCGGAGAGGTCGGAGACACAGATCACCGCCTCGGTATCGCGAAATTCGTCCAGAAGCCGTGCCATGGCATTGGCGCCTTCCCGCATGGAAATCGGCGGCGGGCCTGCGTCGATCAGCCGGAAGGGATCAAGCCCGTGGTCGCGCAATGCCGAGATGAAGCCGTGGCGGCGGTTGGTGCCGCGTGTATCTCGGCTGGCATCGCCGCCGATAAAGGCGATGCGGCGATATCCAACCTCTATGAAGTGATCGACCATGCTGCGCACGGCATCCGCGTTTGAAAAGCCGACATAATGGCCAATTGGCTCTGCCGGGACATCCCAGGTTTCGATGACCGGGATATTGGCATTCTCCAGTAATTTTTGTGCGCGTCGCGTATGCTTTCCACCTGTCACGGCAATTGCCTGCGGTTTACGGCGCAGAAGATTCTCGATCAGGCGCTCTTCCTCCTGCATGTCGTAATTGGTGTAACCAAGCAGGATCTGAAAACCTTGCGCGCTCAGCACATCGGACAATCCGCCAACCGTATCTGCAAAATTGGCGTTGTTGATCGACGGTATCGTGACGGCGATAAAGTCGGTTTTTTTCGAGCGAAGATTCGACGCTGTGGAATCGAAGACATAACCGAGCTCTTCCGCCGCCTTCAAGATGGCGTCACGGGTTTCGGTATTGACCAGGCCACCCGCCTTGAAAGCGCGAGAGACGGTCATCGGTGACACGCCTGTCGCGCGCGCGATATCGGCCATCGTCGGCGTCCTGTCGTTTGGCATGCACCCCTACCCCACTCTTCGTTGCCGCACCTGCGGTCTTAGTGACGCCCGCGCGTATGGCCGCGAATGGCAAGTGACACCGAATAGATCGACGTGGTCGCGGTGATAAACAGCCTATGTCCGTTCCGCCCGCCGAAACACACGTTGGAAACGGTCTCTGGCACCAGTATTTTGCCGAGCCGACGCCCATCCGGCGCAATGCAGTGGACGCCATCGGCAGCAGACGACCAGAGATTGCCTGCCACATCGACACGCATTCCATCCGCGCTGCCTGGCTCGATGGAGTGAAAAACGCCACCGCCGCTCAAACCCCAGCCCGCGTCAACGTTGAACACGCGGATATGACGTGGGTCATCGGAGAACATCCGGCCGGTGTCAGCCACATAGAGGCGCGTCTCGTCAGGGCTGAAGGCGAGACCGTTCGGGCAGTTGAAATCCGTCAGGACCGCACAGATTTCGCCTGACAGGGGATCGACACGATACACGTTGCAAGGCAGCTCCTGCTCTGCGCGGAAGCCCTCATAGTCGGTCGAAATGCCGTAATGTGGATCGGAAAACCAGATGGCACCATCCGACGCCACGATCACATCATTGGGGGAGTTGAGCCGTTTCCCTTGATAGCTGTCGGCAATGACCGTGATCGTCCCGTCATGTTCCGTCCGTGAAACCCGCCGCGTGCCATGCTCGCAGCTGACCAGCCTGCCTTGCCCGTCACGCGTATGGCCATTCGAAAAATTCGAGGGCTCGCGAAAAACGGAAACGCCAGCAGACGGGCTCCAGCGCATGATGCGGTTGTTGGGAATATCGGAAAACAGGAGACAATCATGATCTCCGAACCAGACCGGCCCTTCGACCCAATCAAAGCCGGTGCCAAGTTTCTTGAGTGGCGCATTCCCCAGCACGAACGTGGAAAAGACCGGGTCTTCGACTTCGAAGAATGACATCTGATCGGCGCCTTCTCTCTTGTTTAGACTTTGCGCAAAGATAACGATCGGTTGGTCTGCAGCAAGGCCGCACACCAACCGTCCGCTGATTTTATTTGCTCCAGATTGCCTTGTAGGCGTCGCGATAGCCATTATCCGGATCAAACGAGTTCTTCGGTCCGCCGTCGAACTCGACATTGTCGACGGTCACGACATGCAATGGCGATACGTATCCAGACCACTTTTCACCCGAAAAGGCGCGGTTGAGCTCATCGACCAGTTGCCAGCCCTGAAGGTTGAGAGGTTCTGCCACCGTAACCGATTGGTACTGCTTGGCACGGATGCGCTGATAGGCACTTTCCGAACCATCCCCGGCCGCCACGCTCTTGGGCGCTCCGTCGCCCGGAATGCCAGCAGATGACAAAGCAGGGCCCATGAAATCGAAATAGATGTCGTTGATCGCCAGTGAATGCGTCCACTTCTCCCCGTATTTTTGCAACAGCGTCGTGGTCAGCTGCGGCATGCGCTGAGAGGTCTCGGCAATGGGCGTATCGACATATTCGAGCACGGTGCCGCCAAGCGCTTCGATTTCCGCTTTCATCTTGTCGGCCTTGGCAATGGCGATGGCATAGGTCGAATCGGTAAAGATCACCACGCCGGGCTTGCCACCCGCATCAACGAAAGCGTAATCGGCGGCGGCCTTGGACACTTCCATCGCATCCGTCGTGACATTGGCGAAAACGCCGACCTCATCGACCGGGCCAACGGCAGGTGCCGCATGCCAGGCCACCATCGGAATATTGGCCTTCTTGGCTTCTGCCATGGCAGGTTTCTGCTCGACCGCATCGAAACCGGCAATGATGATACCGTTCGGCTTCAGCGTCAGCGCCTGTCCGAACGAGGCCGTCCGGCCTTCGACAGAACCGGCGCTGTCCAGCACGTTGACTTTCCAGCCGATGGCCTTCGCAGCTTCTTCGATGCCGTTGACGACGCCCAGAATGCCACCGTTCTTCATGTCCGCCGCAACGATGACCACCGACTTGTCGGCCGCCGCCTTTGGCCCGGTCGTCGGGCCATCCCATTTCTCGACCTTGCTGGCATATTTGGCAACGACGGCCCTGGCGTCGGTCATTGCATCAGCAAAGGCCGGACCGGCTATGACGATGGCGAACACGGCGGATGCTGCGCTTGCGAGTAACTGTCTGCGTCTCATGGTATTTCCTCCCATTGAAATCACTGTTTTCGACGATGCATGCACTCAGGTTTTTTCTTCGAGCGTCTTTTCGGGCATGCCTTTCGGCTTCATGAGGCCCGCCACGCCTCGGCGCCGCTGGGCATAACCGGCAATACCGATGGCAACGAGCAGCGTGACGCCGTTGAACAGGGGTTCGACAAAGAACGAACCACCGAATTGCTGGATACCGGCGATGCCAACGGCCAGAATGATGACGCCGATCATCGTGCCCCAAACGTTAACGCGCCCGGGCTTGATGGTGGTCGAACCCAGGAAGGCGCCGACCAGGGCCGGCAAGAGATATTCAAGCCCGACACTGGCCTGTCCGATCCGCAACCGCGATGCCAGCAGAACACCGGCCAGAGCTGACAGCAGGCCGGAGATGACGAAGGCACTTACCACGAAGCGGCGCACCGGAATCCCGTTCAGTGCCGCAGCCTTCGGATTTGCCCCGATGGCATAGGTGTAGCGGCCAATCGGCAGATATTCGAGGACGACCCACATGACCAGCGCAAGCGCAGCCACGTAAAAGCCGGTGATAGGCAGACCCAGGACGAAGGTGCCGTTCAAAGCCAGGAAGCCATCCGGCAAAACACCCACGACCTGGCGACCGCCGGTGTGCCAAAGCGCAATCGCATAAATGACCGTCCCGGTGCCAAGCGTCGCGATGAAGCTGTCGATCTTGGCGATCTCCACCAGCACGCCGTTCAACAGACCGGTCAAGCCACCCAGGATCAACACGGTCAGCACGGCAATGGGCCATGGAAAACCGTACATCGTCTGGAGGCTAATTGCGAGAATGTGCCAGAGAACGATGCCGTAGCCGATGGTGAGATCGATACGCCCGCAGGCCATGGGGATCATCGCCGCAAGCGACAGGATGGCGATGATCGTCTTGTTGGCGATGATCGAGCGAAGGTTGAGCGCTGTCGGGAACGTATCCGGCAGCATCACGGAAAAGATCAAGATCAATAAAACCGTCAGGATCACCAGACCGTAGACCGGCAAAAAGCGCCGCAGTCTATCGCCGGTCGACAGGCCCTTTAACTCCGCTTTCGTTGGCTCAAGTGCGGTGGACTGGATGGATTGCATCTTCGTTCTCCAGATAATCAGGCCGCTTCGGAGGCGGATGCTGCAGCAATGACAGCGGATGTGGTCAATGCGTCGCCGGTCAATTCCCGCACGATTTGTCCGCGCGAAAAGACAAGCGCCCGGTGGCAGATATGGGCAATTTCCTCGAAATCCGTCGAGATGACGATCACGGCGAGCCCCTCCTCTACCGCAGCCGCAATCAATCGGTAGATATCGGCTTTGGCACCGACATCGACACCGGCTGTCGGGTCTTCCGCAATGAGCAGTTTGCGGCCCGTCGCCAGCCAGCGCCCGACGACGACCTTTTGCTGGTTGCCACCCGAAAGCGCCTCGATTGCCAATGACTGTTCATTGGGCCGAAGACCGACTTTCTCACCAATAGACCATGCCAGATCGGCCTCTTTCGAAGGCGACAGAAAATTCAACAGGGGCCTGCCAGACGCACCCGGATTGAGAAAGGTGTTTTCTCGCAGCGAGAGTGACATGGCCACGGATTCCTCCGTTCGATCACGCGCGATCAACCCAATGCCGGATGCGATCGCCGTTTCAGGGCTGCGAAGATCGGGCGTCTTGCCACGGATCGTGACCTGACCGGTCGCCGGTTCGACGCCGAACAACGCCCGGCCGATCAGTTCCTGACCGGCACCGCGCAGGCCCACCAGGCCCAGAAGTTCACCCTGTCGCAAAGCAAAGGAAACCGGCCCGGCGCCACGGCACGTCAGCTTTTCCACGGTAACCAGAGTTTCACCCGGCGCGGTGTGCGCCTTTACAAAAAGCTGGTCGGCCTTTCGACCGACGATCATGCGAATGAGTTCGTCGGGGTTGGTATCGGTAACAGCTGTTTCACCCACGAGAAGACCATCGCGCAGGACGGCAACCCGGTCAGCAATACGGAAGATTTCATCGAGCCGGTGAGAAACGTAGATCATCGCGACCCCACGCTCTTTCAAAGGCCTGATGGCATTGAACAGCCGCTCAACCTCGTCTGCCGGAAGACTGGCAGTCGGCTCATCCAGCACGAGCACGTCTGCCTCGACAGCCAGGGCCCTAGCGATTGCGACAAGCGATTTTTCGGTTCGCGTCAGGTTCTGAACACGCGTTGTCGGATCGAAATCACAGCCAACCAGTTTCAAGGCGTCAGCGGTACGCTTTGCGGTCGTCTTCCAATCGATCAGTTGGCGGCGCATGGAAAAGCCCTGTGCCAGCCCGACATTTTCGGCCACCGTCATCCACTCGATGAGACCGAGATCCTGATGAATGAACGCGACCGGCTGGCGCTGGTTGGGCTTGGGTGGACGATGATGATAGGGCACGCCGCGAAACAGGATTTCGCCGGCATCGGGTTTGTAGATACCGGCCAACGTCTTGATCAGCGTCGATTTGCCCGCGCCGTTCTCCCCCAGAAGCGCCAGAATCTCTCCGCGTTTCAACTCAAGGGAAACATCGGTGATTGCCTTCGTGCCGCCGAACTCCTTCGACACGGAACGAAATTCCAGGAATTTTTCCGCTTCCATTCGCTCCTCCCAAAGCCTGATATCCGAGGCTATGATATCGATAACATAAAAGTCAAGTTTCATTTTGAAAGTTATCCGGACGTCTCATTCCGGGTCCGTCAGGTGGTCTGACAAATCTCAAATTCGGACTGGACAACGACATTGCACAAACCTATGTTATCGATAACAACGCATCGGAGGAGATGTCGTGAGCAAAATCGAAATTCTTCAAGTCGGCCCCTATCCGGCATGGGACGAAGAGCGTCTGAACGCCGGCTTCACCATGCACCGCTATTTCGAAGCCACTGAAAAGGCTTCGTTTTTAAGCAGCAATGGTGCGGCAATCCGGGGCATTGCGACCCGCGGAGAACTGGGCGCCAATCGCGCCATGATCGAGGCTCTGCCGAAACTGGAAATCATCAGCGTATATGGCGTTGGCTATGATGCGGTGGACTTGAACGCTGCCCGCGAACGCGGCATCCGCGTCACCAATACGCCCGACGTTCTGACCAAGGATGTAGCGGACCTTGGCGTGGGCATGATGCTGGCGCAGGCGCGTGGGATGATGGGTGGCGAAGCCTGGGTCAGGAGCGGCGACTGGGCAACGAAGGGCCTTTATCCCTTGAAGTCGCGCGTTCACGGCAGGCGCGTGGGCATCCTCGGCCTGGGGCGTATCGGGTTTGAAGTCGCCAGGCGACTTTCCGGCTTCGACATGGATATTGCCTACAGCTCGACAGGCCCAAAAGACTTCACCAAAGACTGGACGTTCATCGCTGACCCGACCGAACTGGCCGCACGCTCCGATTTTCTGTTTGTTACCCTTTCGGCATCCAGCGCGACACGCCACATCGTCAGTCGTAATGTGATCGAAGCGCTCGGGCCGCAGGGCATGTTGATCAATATTTCACGGGCATCCAATATAGACGAGGATGCTCTGCTGGACGCGCTCGAGAACAAGGCACTCGGCTCCGCAGCGCTCGATGTTTTCGAAGGCGAGCCAAAACTGAACCCCCGTTTCGTGGCACTCGACAACGTGTTGTTGCAGCCGCATATGGCATCCGGTACGGTCGAGACGCGTAAGGCGATGGGCGCGCTCGTCTATGACAATCTGTCGGCCCACTTCGAAGGCCGCCCCTTGCCGACCCCGGTTTTGTGAGAGACATCAGATGAAAGCACTTGTTATTCACGCTCCGAAAGATTTGCGGATCGACGAGGCGACCGTCGAGGCCCCCGGTCCCGGCGAGGTCGAGATACGTCTTGCCAGCGGAGGTATTTGCGGCTCCGACTTGCATTACTACGCCCATGGTGGCTTCGGCACCGTGCGCCTCAAGGAGCCGATGATCCTGGGTCATGAAGTGTCCGGCCATATAGCCAGTCTGGGCGAAGGCGTGTCCCATCTCGCAATCGGCGATCTCGTTGCCATCTCCCCATCGCGTCCCTGTGGTGCCTGCGAATATTGCCTCAAGGGCATGCAGAACCATTGTTTCAACATGCGCTTTTATGGCTCTGCGATGCCGTTTCCGCACATCCAGGGCGCGTTTAGAGAACGTCTGATTGCCAAAGCAGAACAATGCGTCAAGGCCCATGGCCTCAGCGCGGGAGAGGCCGCCATGGCTGAACCTTTGTCGGTGACATTGCATGCGACGCGCCGTGCTGGCGAATTGCTGGGCAAGCGCGTTCTGGTCACAGGATGCGGGCCCATCGGCACGCTCTCCATTCTCGCCGCTCGCCGTGCCGGTGCCGGCGAAATCGTCGCGGCCGATCTTTCCGAACGCGCACTCGGCTTTGCGCGCACCGTCGGCGCGGACCGCACGATCAACCTTTCCGAGAACCCTGATGGTCTGGCGCCCTTCAGCCAGAACAAGGGCTATTTCGATATTCTCTACGAATGCTCGGGCGCGCAGCCTGCGCTCGTCAGCGGCATTCACGCCTTGCGCCCACGCGGCATTATCATGCAGCTCGGCCTTGGCGGCGACATGACCCTGCCGATGATGGCGATCACCGCCAAAGAGCTGGACCTTCGCGGTTCCTTCCGCTTTCACGAGGAATTCGCCACTGCCGTTCAACTCATGCAAGGCGGACTGATCGACGTCAAACCCTTGATAACCCATACCTTGCCTTTGTCGGATGCGCTCAAAGCCTTTGAAATCGCTTCCGACAAGGGGCAATCGATGAAGACGCAGATCGCATTCCGCTGACCGATAAAGCCGCGATCGTTTCGGGAGTAAACATGAGCACTCAACTTTTCGACCTCACAGGCAAGCGTGCCCTCGTCACCGGTTCATCCCAGGGCATCGGATATGCCTTGGCGCAAGGCCTCGCTGCGGCCGGTGCGGACGTCATCTTGAACGGCCGTGATGAGACGAAACTCAAAGCGGCAGCGGATGCCCTCGGTACACGCCATATGCTTGCCTTCGACGCCACGGATCATGCACGCGTTCGCCAAGCCGTTGATACGTTCGAGAGTGATATCGGCCCTATCGACATTCTCGTCAACAACGCTGGCATGCAGCACCGGACACCGCTGGAAGACTTTCCAGCAGATGCATTCGAGATGCTGCTCAAGACCAACATTTCCACCGTTTTCAATGTCGGCCAGGCGGTTGCCCGCCACATGATCAAACGTGGCACAGGCAAAATCATCAATATCGCCAGCGTGCAAACGGCGCTCGCCCGACCGGGAATAGCGCCCTACACTGCAACCAAGGGTGCTGTCGGCAACCTGACCAAGGGCATGGCAACCGATTGGGCGAAGTACGGTCTGCAATGCAACGCCATTGCACCCGGCTATTTCGATACGCCGCTCAACGCAGCCCTTGTCGCCGACCCTGATTTTTCCGCCTGGCTTGAAAAACGTACGCCGGCAGGACGCTGGGGCAAAGTCGAGGAACTCGTCGGCGCCTGCATCTTCCTCTCATCGAACGCATCGTCCTTCGTCAACGGGCACATTCTTTATGTGGATGGCGGGATCACCGCTTCGCTCTGACAAAGCCGGCAAGCACCACCACTGAAAACAGCACTTTCGAGTATCATCAGCAACCGGGAGGGGATTGAGTATGGGCAACAGGATCGCGTTGATCGGTGCAGGCGCCATGGGTGGGGCAATCGGAACCCGCCTGCTCGAAACCGGCAATCACCTTACGGTCTTCGATCTCGACCAGCAGAAGGTCCAGATCCTTGTAGATAAGGGTGCATCGTCTGCCAAAACCGCAGCGGACGCCGCTTCTGTCAGCGACTACGTTATTCTCAGTCTCAATTCGCCCGGCATCATCCGTCGCGCCGTGTTCGGTGAGGCCGGTGTGGCGGCCGGCGCTAAACCGGGGACGTTGCTGATCGACATGTCGTCAATCGACCCTGAGGCGACCAGACAACTCGGTGCGGATGCCGCTGAAAAAGGCCTGCGCTGGGTCGATAGTCCTTTGTCCGGCGGCGCGCCGAAGGCTCTCATCGGTCAATTGACGCTGATGGCGGGCGGAACGCAGGGCGATGTCGACGATGCCCATCATGTGCTGAAAGACGTTGCCAGCAACTACACGCATATGGGCCCGGTCGGTGCTGGGCAGACGACCAAACTCATCAATCAGGTCCTGTGCGGCCTTGGTTTCCTTGCCGTTGCCGAGGCCACGCAATTGGCCCTCGATGCCGGGGTGGATGCTGCAAAAATTCCACAGGCGCTGAAGGGCGGGCGAGCCGACAGCGCGATTTTGCAGGAATACATGCCGCGTTATGTCTCGAAGGATTATCGCCGCACCGGCCGTATCGACAACATGGTCAAGGACCTGAGTGGCGCGCAGGATCTGGCGCGACGGACAAACACGGCCATGCCGCTCACGGCGCTCTGCGCCGAAATCCACCGCATGCTGACGGCAGCAGGCCTCGGTGGTGAGGATCAGGCGGCACTGATGGAATTTTTCAAGGGACCAAACAAGGAGATTTCAGAATGATTACCCGCTACGCTCTGTTCGAGGGCAAAGTGAAAGATGGCCAGACAGACGCATTTCGCAAAGCCGTCATCGAGCGTATCTTGCCGAAATGGAAGCAATTTCCACAGGCGAGCGATGTGCGTGTTTCCTTTGCAGAGGCACGCGACGAAGGCGCGCCCGAACTGCCGATGATCCTGGCAATCAACTATCCGAATTTGGAAGCCGTTGAAGCAGCGCTTGCCAGCCCTGTGCGCATCGAGGCCCGTGCGGCGACAGAGGCTGTCTTGTCGGAATTTTTCGAAGGTCGCATTCATCATCACGTGACACTTGCCAACGAATTCCAGCTTTAAGCCGACACACGTGCCGGAAAGGTCAGAGGAGGCTGCCAGCAATGGAAGCCTCCTCTCAATCCATATCTTTAGATCATGATCTCGCCGCCGGTCACGGGAATGACCGCTCCCGTCATGTAGCTGCTGAGTTCTGACGCCAGAAGGACATAGGCTCCAGCCAGTTCTGCGGGCTGACCTGCCCGACCGATCAGTGTCTTTTCTCCAAAACTCTCGGTTTTATCGGCAGGCATCGTTGATGGTATCAACGGCGTCCAGATTGGTCCCGGGGCGACGGCATTTACCCGGATACCTTTTTCCGAAACCATTGCAGCGAGACCCGCTGTGAAATTCGAGACGGCGCCCTTTGTGGACGCATAGGCGAGCAACTGCGGAGAGGGCTGACGGGACTGAATGGACGTCGTGTTGATGATCGTACTTCCCGGCTTCATATGTCCAATTGCGGCCTTGGAAAGGAAGAACGGGGCATAGATATTCGTCCGATATGTTTCATCCCATTCTTCAGCGGTGATATCGGAAATATCGTCATAGGTACGCTGGAACGCTGCATTGTTGACGAGAATATCGACGCGGCCAAACTCATCGACCGTTCTCTGAACCAACGATTGGCAATGCTCTTCAGATTTGATATCGCCCGGAATGACGACCGCCTTTCGGCCAGCCTTCGTCACCCATTCTGCGGTATCCTTGGCATCTTCGTCTTCGTTCAGGTAGGATATGACGACATCCGCTCCCTCGCGTGCGAATGCGATGGCGACGGCTTTGCCAATGCCGGAGTCCCCGCCGGTGATGAGAGCGACCTTGCCTTCGAGCCGACCGCTGCCCTTATAGGAATCTTCGCCGTGGTCTGGCCGTGGCTGCATTGCGTCTGTCGTACCGGGTGGCGATTGGGCCTGCGATGCGTATGGTGGCGTGGGACGTTTTACGTCGGTCATCAATATCTCCAGATTGAGGATGGTGTAAGACTAACCAACCCAAGCCGTGTGAGTTCCTAACTTTTTCGAATTCTACTTTAGATGTCCTGAAATAACGACGCCGCAGGCTGGTCATTCCCTGCCACCCTTCGTTGACGAGCCTACGCCCTCATGCAATGGTCCCCTCTTGTGAGAAGGGAGGCTCGCGAATGCATGATATCAAAACCGGCGTTATCGTCGGTGCCGGAATGGTTGCCAAAACGCATATGCTCGCCTGTGCGGCAAGTTCGACTAAGATCAGGCTCAAAGGCTTCGTTGACAGTGGCTCAGGCCGTGCGGTGGCGCTGGCACGCGAGGCATCGGAGCGCACGGGCCAGACTGTCTCCGTCTACGCGTCCGTTGACGATGCCGCCAAAGATCGCGACATTGATTTTGCGATCATCGCCACCCCTCCCAACATACGCGCAGACATCATCAAGCCGTTGGTGGAAGCAGGCAAGCATATCCTTCTGGAAAAACCCGTTGCGCGAAACGCCGCCGAAGCCCGATTGATCGTCGACATGTGTCGACAGGCTGGCGTGACTCTCGGCGTTATTTTTCAACATCGTATGCGTGACGCCTCCCGTAAAGCGATGGACCTGGTCGCCTCCGGCCTGTTGGGCAAGCTGGGCATTTGCGAAATTTCAGTGCCGTGGTGGCGTCCTCAGTCCTATTACGACGAACCGGGTCGCGGAACACTGGCAAGAGATGGCGGCGGCGTACTGATATCTCAGGCCATTCACACCATAGACCTTGCCCTCAGCATGACAGGGCCGGTTTCGTTCGTACAGGCAATGGCCGCGACAACACGGTTCCACATCATGGAAACGGAGGACTATGTCAGCGCGGGCTTGCGATTCAAAAGCGGTGCCGTCGGTTCCCTGGTTGCGAGTACGGCAAGCTTTCCTGGGTCTGCGGAAAAGATCGAGCTGCATTTCGAGCAAGGCAGTCTCAGACTTGCCTCTGGATTGCTGCATGTAAGCTGGCGCGATGGCCGTGAAGAAACCTTTGGTGGCGCAGCGTCAGGCACAGGCGGAGGCGCAGACCCGATGGCCTTCACCCCTGACTGGCATCAGGCCGTCTTTGAGGATTTTGTCGATGCTATCTCTTCAGGTCGCGAGCCGCTGGTCACCGGTGAAGCCGCCCTTTTGTCGCATCAATTGATCGACGCCATCGTCCAGTCTGCCGAACATCGCAAGGATGTGGAACTATCGTATGCATAAATCCATCAAGTTCGTGGCTCTGGGTATCGAACATCGCCATATTTTCGGCATGGCGCAAAACATGCTCGATGCAGGAGCAGAATTCGCTGGATGGTGGACCGAAGGCGAACCCGATATCGTCGAGGGATTCATCAAGCGGTTTCCCGGCGTGCCGCGCGCCGCGTCAAAAGATGACCTGCTGGCCGACGCAGCTGTCGATCTTGTCCTCATCGCAGACATTCCCGCAAAGCGGGCTGATCTCGCCATCAGCGCGATGGAGGCTGGCAAGGATGTGATGTCCGACAAACCGGGCTGCACGACATTTGAACAACTGACCCGCCTGCACGAAACCGTGGCCCGCACCGAGCGCATCTGGACGATCGATTTTTCAGAACGCTTCGAAGTTCCAAGCGTCACGAAGGCGTCCGAGCTTGTGGCCGAGGGTGCAATCGGCCGTGTCATCCAGACAATCGGCATGGGTCCGCATCGCCTCAACCGCGCAACACGACCGAGCTGGTTTTTTGAACGGGAAGCCTATGGCGGCATATTGACCGATATTGCGAGCCATCAGATCGATCAGTTCATGTTCTTCACCGGATCCACCGAGGTCGACATCGTCTCGGCGACCGTTGCAAACTACAACAACCCCGGTGATCCCGGTCTTCAGGACTTCGGCGAAATCCTTCTCCACGGCGACCGCGGCCATGGCTATATTCGCGTCGACTGGTACACGCCCGACGCCCTGCCCACCTGGGGTGATGGCCGCCTGACGATCCTGGGGACGGACGGATATGTGGAGCTTCGCAAATATGTCGATATCGGAAACACGCAAGGAACCGATCGGCTCATTCTCGTCAATGGCGACCGCTGCGAATATATCGACGCCTCCGATGCGGGTCTCCCCTATTTCGGCAAAATCTGCGCCGATATCCGCAACCGCACGGACACGGCGATGAAGCAGGACCACGTTTTCAAAGTGTGCGAACTGGCGCTTCAGGCACAGGCAAAAGCCGAGGAAGGCTGACCTTTTGGAGGTCAGCCTTCCCACAGGGCACCACGATCATCAGACGACAAGCTTTAAGCGGCTCGCAGACCGACGCCCGTTGAACGACGGGTTGCGAAATGCTCCACCATCTGGGCCAGCGTTTCAGTCTCATGCAGGAGGGTTTGAGACGCGGCGGTTGTCTCCTCGACCATCGCTGCATTCTGCTGAGTGACCTTGTCCATCGCGTCGCCTGCTGCGGATACCTCGCGCAGACTTGCGGCCTGCTCTCTTGCCGCCATCGCAATCTTGTCGATGATGGCACTGATCCCGCCGACCTGCTCACAGATGTCCCTGAGTGATATCCCCGTTTCATCAACGAGCTTGACGCCTGCCGTCACCTGCGCTGTCGAGGTCGAAATCAAACCCTTGATTTCGCGCGCAGCATTTGCGGATCTCTGCGCAAGCTCGCGCACCTCCTGTGCGACGACGGCAAAGCCTTTGCCGGCTTCCCCGGCACGCGCCGCCTCGACCCCTGCGTTGAGCGCAAGCAGGTTCGTCTGAAATGCAATTTCGTCGATCACACCGATGATGTTGCCGATCTTTACCGATGAAGTCTGAATTTCGCTCATCGCGTTGATAGCGCGCTCCACAACAACGCCACCGCTTTCGGCGTTCGTCTTGGCGAGTGCGACAGTCTTTTGTGCGTGGTCCGCGCCATCGGCCGTGCTGTTTATCCCACTGGCCACGTCGCCCAAAGCAGCAACGGTTTCTTCGAGGGAGGCCGCCTGCTGTTCCGTGCGGCGAGCAAGATCGTTGGATGCGCTCGATATTTCCGACAAGCCCGACTGGATTGTCCCAACGCTCACGATAACAGCGCCGATGGCGTCTTCCAACGCGGAAACCGCGCTGTTGAAGTGATCTCTGATACGCTCGTACCGGGAATCGACCGCTCCGATGCGCGCCGTCAGATCCCCCTTGGACAGGGCGTCCAGACCGCCCGAGATCTGCCGGAACGCATGCTCCATGGCTTGCGCTTCCGTCACACGCTCGGCCTCGCGTTCAAGCCGCAGACTTTCCGCTTGCTGCCGTTCGCGACCCGCCTCGGCTTCTGCATGGATGCGGGCGCGGTCGTTATCCTGAAACACCTGCAGCGCGCCGATCATCTCCCCGATTTCGTTGTCGGTCTTTGCCAGTTTCAGATGCGCATCCGGTTCCCCCTTCGCCAGACGCGCCATGGCCTGCGCAACCTGCACCATCGGCCGCGCAACGGAGCGGACCATAAAGAGCGCAATGGCTATCGCCAGAAGAAGGCTGAACGAACCGGCACCCCACATCCACGACGTACCCTGGCTGCCCTGAAGTTCCGATTCCGACGCAATCTTGCCTGCGATCTCGACAATACCGTTCGTGACGCTCTGCGATGTCGACACGACCAGCGACGCCTGCTGATCGAACGATGCCAAATTCGCCTTCATGGCATCGAAAGTCTGGCCCAGTTGCGCAACACTTGCGGTCATGTCAGTGCCCGTCGTCTTTGCCAGCATGCCGCCCAGCGCTGCTGCTTTCTTCAGGCCTGCTTTCACGGTGGTATCAGCGTCGGCAGAGGGTTGAAGACGATAGCGTTCGACCTGAACCAGAATGTCTTTCAAGACATTGCTGAAGTTGCGCGCGGTGCCGGAAACGATACGCGCCTTAGACCGATCCTTGTCTGTTTCGCTTTTGGCCGTCAGTTCCGTTTCTGCGGATTTACGAAGCACCTCGTCCAGCTTGTGAGACGCGGTCAAAACCTTGGCGAACAGGGAATAGTCCTGTGTCGCGGCCAAAGCCGCGCCATTATCTTTTGACATGGTCGTCTGGATCTGAGCAAAAGTCCCCTCCATGCTGCTGACGATCGGCTGGATGTTCGGTGCTCCTCCCAGCTTGACAACTTCAGTCAGGCCCGCTTGAGCACGAGCCATCGGTTCTGCGATCTGATCGGCCGATATCTGTCCAACCTGCGTCGAGGCTTTGACCAGCGCCAACTCGACCCCATTGATTCCATCGCTGAAAGTGCTCGCATTCTGGATCAGAATACGGATGGTGTTGAGGCTGATGAGAGCATTGTTCGAGTTTGTTTCGGCCTGGTTGGCGATATCCTGTGCAGACTTTTCCGTCTGGTCAGCCAGGGTAACCATGCTACCGGTGACATCGCGCAGCGCGATACCTGTTTTCTGGATAGCATCCTGAGACACTCCAAGAGCGCGGACCGCGTTTGACATCCTCGTGATGCCATCCAGCAGCCGCGTTCTTTCGTCTGCCGATAAGGGGAGAGAGGTGAGTGTCGCTTGCGCTGTTTCAAGAGCACTGGCGGCCTGATCAATCCGCTGGGGCTCCTTGCTGACGAGATACTGGATAATGGCGCCTTCAGCCTGGTTGGCTCCAATCAGAACCTTGGACGTATCCACGGTTTGAGAGACAGCACCCGTCAGGCTTCCAATGCCACTGATCCCGACAAATGCGACCAGCACGACCGACATGAGCAGCAAAGCCATCCCGCTCGATGTTCTGAAACCGATGGATTTCACCTTCTGGGACAATTTCATGTTCTCATCTCTCCCCGCAGCGTGACGCCGCCCGACTTTCGAAAAAACATTAGGAGGAAATGAATAAAAAACTGCTTAAATCCAACCAAATCCTTGGAGCACCCCGGTTTACTGAGAGCCCTGCGGGCCACATCGTCGGTTTACTGGCGAGGTTCGCTGTTATTGAAGCTATCCAGCGGCAGGGTCGAATGGCGGCAGGGCCTTCCCTCTCAGCGTACCGGGAGATGTTCCATAAACCCTGCGAAACGATCGTCCCATGTTGGATGCGCTACCAAAACCCACATCGAGCGCAATGTCGATCAAAGGCCTGTTCGTACTGACGATGAGGTGATTGGCTCGCCTGAGCCTAAGTATTTTGTATGCTTCCGCTGGTGAATGGCCCATGACGTCGTGAAACAGACGCTCGAGCTGCCGGCGTGACAGCTGGACAGCCTGCGCGAGACGTTCGATACTGATAGGCTCCGCCACATGCTGCTCCATGAGCAGAAGCGCGGCATTGACGCGTCGGTCCATTTCGATGGCCGGATCTTTCTGTTGTAGAGGTGCTCTGGATTGACTGTCATCCGCCTTGCGCGGCGAGGCGATCTGCAGGATATCGAGGGCATTGCGCTCGGCGTCGCGACCGACCCAGCTGCGAACGATGAAGGCGGCGAGATCCGCAGCGCTGGCGCCACCCGCGCAGGACCCTCGCTTGCCATCGAAATTGAAAAGCCGGTCCGGTCGCACGCTCAACTCCGGAAATCTTTCCCTGAACGCCTCGAAATGGAGCCAGCTGACGCAGGCTTCGTGATCTGTCAGGAGACCGGCCTCAGCCAGAATAAAGGAACCTGTGCAAACGCCGATCAGAGGAATGCCCAGTGCGGCGGCTTGTCTGAGATAGTCGAGCGTTCGGTCGCTGCAGGCGACTTCCTGACCAAGCAGCCCGCCAACGACAACCAGCACGTCGAACCGTTCGGGCGCGACGAGATCGCTCGTTGGCGCGATACTGACGCCACAACTTGACCGTATGAGATGCCTCGTGTCACCCAGCACATCCCAATCGGTCAGTATTCTGCCCGAATGATCCAACTCATCGCCTGCAAGCCGCAACGTGTCGACGAAAAGCGCAAAGGGAGAGAGCGTGAAAGAGCGCCCCAGAACGAACCCGACCTTCAGCAGCGCCGATGATTTGGATGGGGAATGCTTGCTTCGCGATGGCATGGTTCGTCGTTCCGATTTTTGTCGATGCATTCAGTGACAGGCTCAATCTGCCAGCAACCTTGGGATCTGCAAGTTTCTTATGCTTATGCGGCAATCAAGAATGATGCACGTCCTTTGACTGCATGGGAAAAGCCGGCGCTTTCTGGGAAGGGCTTCAGACGAAGGCCACCCGCACGCTTGCGCATAACCAGATCGAAAATGTCCAGCTCGAGCCTTGCTTAGATGTAGGGACTGGTGATTGCGATAACGGTCGAGCGCGATTTTGGCAGACAGAATTTCAACGGGCGGCACAACTGATCGCGTGGGTTGGATGCATTATCCGATCTACGACCGGAACTTTATGAAGATCGCTTCATTTCATGCTTCATGAAAACCACGTCTATTCTTGCCCTCTTTGCTGGCGCTGTTCTGGCTTCCTGCAGTCCCGTTGGACCTGTCGGCAACAGATCTGTTCCCGAGCCCGCCAGAACCGTCGAACTGAACCGTTATGTGGGTCAATGGTTTGAGCTAGCGCGGTACGAAAACCGCTTCGAGACCGATTGCGAAGGCGTCACAGCCGACTACACGCTGGGAGACGGCGGCATGATCAATGTCATGAACACCTGCCGGAAGGGCCGGATCGATGGCGCCCGAAAGGCGGTTGCGGGCCGCGCCAAGATTGTACCGGGCAGCGGCAACGCCAAGCTTAAGGTATCGTTCTTCGGACCCTTTTACGGCGACTACTGGATTCTCGACCACGCGCCGGATTACACCTGGTCGATCGTCGGCGAACCCTCCGGACGATATTTGTGGATCCTGACGAGAACGGCGAAACCCTCGGAGCAAACGCGCAAAATGCTTGTCGGCAAGGCGCGGTCTCTGGGATACGATACTGGCCTTCTCCGATGGACCCGGCACTGACGCCAGATCACACCTTAATAGCGAGTTTGTCGCGCATTGTCGGTCCACGCTCTGGTGCGATGCCTCCAAGCTCTCAAGTATGGTGTCGGCGCGCACCAGATCGGCGTCACACCATGGTTTCACGCGCGGTCGCCTGCCTGAGATTGAACGCCGTGTCGAGCACATAAAAAACAGGCCGCGAACGACGCGGCCTGCTGCGTCAATCAAATGTACTGATGCTCGCCTATGCAAATAGCATCAATGGTCAGGCACCCTATGTTGCGGCGCCATGACCCTCAACGCCTTTATCCAAGAGCTTCTTGTCTTGATCGGTGGCGTTCGTCTTACGGTCCTTGCCAAAGAACAGTGCATACGCAGCCGGAAGAACGAAAACGGTCAACACCGTGGCAACGAGGATGCCGCCCATCATAGCGAAGGCGAGCGGCCCCCAGAAGACCCCGCGGGAAATCGGGATGAGCGCGAGGACGGCCGTGAGCGCGGTCAGCGCGATAGGACGAAAACGTCGCACCGCAGCCCCCACGATTGCCTCGTGGCGAGGCAATCCGGCTTCAATATCCTGATCAATCTGGTCCACCAGGATAATCGAATTTCGGATGATGATACCCAGCAGCGCGATAACGCCAAGAATGGCGACGAAGCCGAAGGGTGCGCCGCTGATCAGCAACGCGGCAGCCGCACCGATGATGCCAAGTGGCCCCGTTGCCAGAACGAGCATGGCCTTACCGAAATGCTGCAATTGCACCATCAGGAGCACAACGATGACAAGAAGCATGATCGGTGCTTTCGCGGCGATCGACGCCTGGCTTTCGGCGGCATCCTCAGCGCCGCCCTGAATTTCGATTTTATAACCCGTGGGCAGATTGTCACGCATCGCCTGCATATCGGCATACATTTTCAGGACAACATCGTTTGGCTGCACACCGTCAGGCAAGGTGGCGCGCACCGTAATCGTAGGCAACCGGTCGCGACGCCATTCGATACCCTGCTCAAGGATGGGAACAACCTTGGCAACTTGCGAGACGGGCACGAAGCCACCAAAATCCGTGGGTACGTAGACCGAGTTGACTGCTGATAGCAGCAACCTGGTCTTATCCTGCTCCCGAACAACGATGGAGACGGTTTCCTCGCCCGAGCGGAAGTCATCGATCGGGACGCCCGTCATGGCCGCCTGCAGCATCTGGCGAACACGTTGGGATGTGACACCGAGCGCGCGGGCGCGGTCCTGATCAATCACCAGCTTCATCGCGGGGATCTGCTCCAGCCAATCGTCATGAATGGCACTGAGCGCAGGATTTTTGGCAAAAATTGCTTTGACCTCATCGGCAATTCGTCGAACTTCCTGGCGGTCCGGTCCCTGCACGCGCATCTGCACGGGCCAGCCTGTGGGTGGCCCCAGGAAAAGCCGGTCGACCTTGCCTCTGACGGATGGAAAGTCTTCGGCCAAAATGCCGCGAAGCTTGATGATGAGGCGCTCGCGCGCTGCCTCGTCTTTGGCCATGACGAGAAGCTGCGCAAAATTGGGATTACGCAGTTGCTGATCAAGCGGAAGGAAGAAACGCGGTACGCCTTCACCGATATAGGTCGCGATGAACTGCTTGTCGGTGTCGCCAATAATTTTTTGTTCGAGCGCTTTTGCCTGAACTTCAACTTCCTTGATGCTCGTGCCCTCAGGCAGCCAGAGGTCGACGAGAATCTCCGGGCGTGATGACTGCGGAAAAAAGTTCTGCGGAATGAACTGGAAAGCCCATATGCTGCCCGCGAAAACGCCGAACGTCATGGCCAGAACGATGATCCGATGCCGTACCGCCCAGGCCACGGATGCACCCAGAGTTCGGTAGAACCGGGTATCGAAGACGTCGTGGTGTCCGCCGGCATGGGCTCTTTGCTTGAGGATCATGTTTCCCAGCCAGGGCGTGAAATAAACGGCCACGAACCAGGACGTGACAAGCGCAATACCAACGACATAAAAGAGCGAGCTGACATACTCACCAGCGGTCGATTCCGCAAATCCCACCGGAATAAAGCCGGCGATGGTAATCAATGTGCCGGTCAACATCGGGAAGGCGGTCGAGGTGTAGGCGAAGCTCGCCGCCTCTACCTTGATCAATCCCTCTTCGAGCTTGCGCTCCATCATTTCCACAACGATCATAGCGTCATCGACCAGCAGTCCGAGCGCAATAATCAGTGCGCCGAGAGAAATTCGCTGTAGATCAATACCGAGCTCATACATAATCGCAAAGGTTGCGGCGAGAACGAGTGGAATGGTGATGGCGATGACCAGACCGGAGCGCCACCCGATCGACAGGAAAGAAACGACAAGGACGATGACGAGTGCTTCGACCAATGCCTTCATGAATTCGCCGACGGCCTCGGTAACAACCTCTGGCTGGTTTGATATCTGACCGACTTGGACGCCGTATGGAACAGCGTTCTCAAAGTTGCGGTATGTCTTAGCCACCGCCTTTCCAACGTCGATAACGTTGAATCCCTTCGCCATGACCACGCCGACTTGCACGCTGTCTGAGCCATTGAAGCGGAATTTGCGCTGATAGGGGTCTTCAAGGCCTGCGGTAACGGTGGCAATGTCCCCTAGACGAGTGATCTGCCCGCCGGCTCGCAACCGCAACTCTCGGATATCCTCGGCTTTTTTAACATCTCCCTCGACTGAAATACGAACAGACCGCAGGCCGGTATCGACGGTGCCCGCAGGATCAACCCTGTTTTGGCCTCTAATGGCATTCTGAAGATCCGTGAGGGTCAGTCCACGCTCGGCAAGCGACTTTGAAGACACATCGATGAAGATTTTCTCGGGCTGGTCACCAATGATCACAGCCTTTTCAACGCCCGGCGTGGTCAGCAGCATATCACGAGCCTGAATGGCCAGCTTCTTCAGTTCAGGATAGCTGAACCCTTCACCACTGATCGAATGCAGTGTGATGAATGTATCACCGAATTCGTCATTGAAATACGGGCCGAGCAAACCCTCCGGGAGCTCGTTGGATATGTCGCCGACCTTCTTTCGGACCTGATAAAAGGCATCGGCGACTTCAGCCGCATTGGTGTCGCCTTTCACCTGGAGCGTGATGATTGCGCTTCCTTCACGCGTGTAGGATTTTACCCAATCCAGATGCGGTGTCTCCTGGAGCTTTCGCTCGATCCTGTTGACAACCTGATCCTGCATCTCCTGAATGGACGACCCCGGCCAAATGGCTTGAACCACCATTACCCGGAAGGTAAAGTCCGGATCTTCCTTCTGACCCATCCGGGTTAGCCCAAGCACACCGGTAATCAGAATCAGCCCGAACAGGAAGCGCGCAATGCTTGGATGACCGATCGCCCAACGCGACAGGTTGAAGGGATGTTTCCCCTCATTCGACTTTTCCATAAGAATTCTTCCTTGATTGGGCCTAACGGATGGGTGCAGCGGACTGTAGCTGAGCCGCATGCTGCGCTTGCATCTTCACCTTGAGATTATCGGTCATGAACTGCGTACCAGCGACGACAACGACATCGCCGACGCCAAGTCCGGTCGCGATGTTGATACCATCGGCTGTAAAGTCGCCAACGCCGATTTCACGCGCATTCACCGTCGAGGTTTGCGTGTCGACAACCCACACAATCTTCTGCCCGTTCTTTTCGGCAAGCGCCGAAAGAGGGATGACGTAACTGCCGTTCGTATCATGCGTGTTCTTCTCGATTGTGGCCGTCATGCCCAGCAGGACACGGGAATCTTCGGGCAGACTGACGCGTACGGAAAAGGTGCGTGATTGCGGATCTGCGCTTCCGGAGACTTCACGCACCTTTCCTTCCAGAATCAGGGCGGCGTCGGACCAGAAACTTGCCTTGACCGCGGCACCGGGACGAAACTCTGTAATCTCGTTTTCAGGAACAGCGATTTGCACTTCTTTCTCGTCGTCCAGCGCGACGGTGACAACCGTCGTACCGGCAGCGACCACGGTTCCCGCATCAGCGGCAATTGCCGTCACAATCCCCCTCACGTCTGACCGGAGTTTCGCGTAATCAACCTGATTTCTGGCTTGGTCAAAAGCGGCTTCGGCTGCGTCGCGGGTTGAAACCGCCTGATCGTAGGTCAGCAGGGCCTGTTCAAGCTGCGACTGAGCCACCGCATTTTTTTCATAGAGTTGCTGAGCACGCCTGCTGGCGAGGTCGGCCGTAGCGACACCCTTTTCTGCTGCTTTCAAGTTTGCTTCGGCAGTTCGCAAGCTCAGCTCGAGATCTTTGGAATCCAGCCTTGCCAGCACGTCGCCGGGCTTGATGCGATCACCGATATTGACCGATCGTTCCACGATTTTTCCGGCCACGCGAAAGCCGAGACTGGACTCCACCCGTGCCCTTACGGCGCCAGAATACACCAGCGTCTTTTGACTTTGATGATCAGAGATCTCAATGGTTTTGACCGGACGCGTAACATCTTTGACCTCCTCCTTTTGTTCGTCGCTGCAGCCAGCGAGACCGAAAACAAGGACGCTCAAGACAACGAGAGCAAACGGCGATCTTATCGTTTTATCGGATATCATTTTCGTAACCTTTAGGGCCGGTGGGTATCAAATGCTGTCGTCTTGACGGAAGCTCGTGGTTTTCAAGGCTCCGATCGCAAACCCAATGAGATCATCTACGGGAGCCCGGTTGTCTTTTGACCGGCACTGGGCGACCATCTGGGGGTGGCACAACGTAACTGTCGCCGCACCAAAGCACTGCGACGCAACCCTGGGATCTTGCTGCGGAAATTCGCCGGCCTCGATGCCGTCTCTAATAATGTCCGCAATGATGTCTTGAATATAATCAATGTGTTTTTCGATCACGTCCCAGTCGCGCTCAATCGCCACGACAATCATCTCGTGGACTTTCGCTTCGTCCAACATTGTCTCCACGGTCCACTCGTGGTGGGCCTTGACATAGAGGCGAAGCCGATGTTCCGCGCTGAGAGGCATATCGCGGACGTCATGCGCCCGCGCTTTGCATTCTCCCAACATGCGAGAACAGACTGCTTGATGGATTTCCACTTTGGAGGCGAAGAAGCGGTAGATATTGGCAGTGGACATCCCAAGGTCACTGGCGATGTCCGCGACAGTCGTCTTGCCATAACCAAAATGACGGAACGCGCGTTCCGCCGCATCAAGAATGCGAGATATGTTCTCTTCTCTCGGGTCTTCAGCGGTCTTTTCCAAAGCGCGATGGGGCATGGCAATCAACTTTTCTTACGAATGACGATTTTCGAATTTCGTCATTCGTAAGCCATACATCATTATTCGTCAAGGGTAACGGCGTCAGATGTCGTATCGAGCTGCCCCTAAAAAACCAGACCGGATCGGGGTTCGTGACAGCCTTGAACGCGGGCGGTCAGCGATAGCGCTGTAAGGTGTTGGCAGAGATTTGAGCCACGGGATCGTCGGGACCAAAGCGAACACGGCTTGATCATTGCGGGCTGTCTTTCGTATCAGGGGGCGATATGCCAAAATTCCCCCCGACTTTAAACATCAACACACGACCAGATAACGCCAAGCAGAGAGCGGCTCATCGAGGGGATAGTTATTCGCGGTTTGGGTCTCAACCGGGATGCAAGCGTCCATTTGTGCGAAATATCAGAGGGCTATCAGAACCCCAGTGCCGAAACGGGAGGCTCCCTGTCGCGGCGTCATGCCTGCGCAGATGTCTCCAAGCGCGTATCCAAGGATCGTCGCTCAGTGCCTGTGTCATCATTTCCTTCGTTCGACCCAAACACCACTCGCTGACGCCCGCCCCGCCACCCTTCACGAGAATAACTGCCCAAGATCGCATTTTACGACTTGCATAGCCGATCAAATCATTTATATGACGCCTAGCAAAGCGGCACAGCCACTTTTCTTGCGTTGGGGAATAGTTCAACGGTAGAACGACGGACTCTGACTCCGTTAATCTTGGTTCGAATCCAGGTTCCCCAGCCAATTTCTATTTCATTTGATTTATCAATTTCTTAGCGTGTACTGCGTACCTCAATACGTACCGCGTTATGTACCTCGGTACCCCGGGCCTTCCCTCTCATACACCTACGTGCGACTCATTCGGATTGCGGCGTAATCTGCATTCGCGGGCGTGAAGTCTGAGCCTTCAAATACTGCTTCGACTGCTTTTTTAAAAAGGCACCGTGATAGCGATCACGAAAATCCCGTACGCGAATGCAGCGAGCGAAAGGAGAGAGGACGCAATGGCAAACCAATTGATTATAGCGCCCCGCCTCCACGTTCACCATATCCAGCCTGCGAGATCGCTGGGCTGACCAGCAAGCTGCATCAGCAGGTCAGACGCGGCATTCTTCGTGCCGATGGTCGTAATGTGGGCGACATTCTCATCGCAGGGGGGTGGCTGCGCCGTTTGCTTGTGGGCCGCTGACTACCCTCCAACGCCGCGACCGTGGTGCGGTTGATCTTCTTGCAAACGAGATTCTCCACGATTGTAGGTCGAGAGGGAGGGAAACGTGTTGGCAATACCCTCTGCTCCCCCTAGCCCAAATCTGCCGTTGAGGTATGATCTTCTCGATCTAGCTGGGGTGTAAAGAGTTGTCGTTCATAAAGTGTGTTTCCGTTTCTGCAGCTTTGCTGGCTTTCACGATGGATGCCTCGGCCCTAACCTTCGAGACTGCTCCGCTCGATGGCAGCGCCACTGCTATTATCGTGTCCGGGGTCTTCAGCCCATCTGAAAATCTGAGCGAATTTACATCCAAGGTTTCTAGCGTTGGCGGGAAGTCGATCTTTGTGATTTTCAAAAGTCCTGGCGGTAACCCCACTACAGCCATGCGTCTGGGTCGGCTTATTCGGGCGATGGATTTACCGGTTATCCAGCCGAGAGAGATGCAATGCGAGTCTGCCTGCGCTTTGGCATTTATGGGTGGCTCCAAGCGTATTGCCGAGACGGGTGCCATCGGCGTCCATAAAACGTCGTTCTCGGACAGTACGGCTTTGTCCGTTGATGACGCGGTCTCATTCATCCAGCATCAGACGGCTGAAACGATAAGCTACATGACCGAGATGGGAGTCGATCCGGGTCTGCTACAGCTTTCCCTTCGATATGAACGCGATGACATGCGTTACCTGTCTAAGAGCGAGATGGCCCAATTTCGGGTTACAAACGTCGATGGGAGCGGAGCTACCCCTAGTGAGCCGCCGCGTGTTGCTGCAGTTCCTGCCCCTCATCCCACGACCAGCGCTCTGCCTAGCTATCGTATTGCCGATGATGATCCGCGTTTCCAAATCCCCACGGCGAGGGCGGGAGCGCTTCGGGTTCCTAAGGGTAAGGAGTTCTTACGGAGCGGTGAAGATCAGGCCTCAGGAAAGCTTATCAGCATGAGCAACGGTGACCGTGTCGAGATATTGGCGGTGGGGGACCGCTGGTACAAGGTGCGTGCAAAGGGTCGCGAAGGCTATCTCCATCACAACTGGGTCAAGGTGGACCAGTTTCTGACGCAGCCCTTCGAGAACCGATACATCCAGATCAAGAGCTTCGATAATTTTCATGAAGCCGAGGCTTTCGTTCGCGGTTCGAGTCTGCCGTTGACGGCCTACCTCGCGACAAACAAATGGTATGCCGTTACGCTGTCCCGGTCGTTGCCAGCATCAGGAGCTTCGGAACTGCTCAAGGAATTGAAATCGCGTGGTGCTGTGCCTGATGATGCATTTATGACGGTAGGGAATACCTACGTCAAAGACGTGTGCTGCGCGCAGTAAACTGCATTTTTTGCTGGGCCGCTGCCCACCCAAGAACCGCCTCCACGCTCACCATGTCTAGCCGCGAAATCGCCAAGCTGACCGGCAAGCGGCACACCAATGTCATCCGCGACATTCGAACGATGCTCACTGGGCTCAAATCTGAGCCGAGAGATTTCGTAGGTAGCTATACCGATAGCACTTGCCGACAGCTCCCATGCTTCAATCTCCCCAAGCGTGAGACCCTCATCCTCGTCTCGGGTTATTCGGTCGAACTTCGCGCCCGCATCATCGACCGTTGGATGGAACTGGAAGAGCAGCAGGCGAAGACGCAGGTGGCTACGATCACGGCAACTGAAGTGTCTACGATGATGGCCAAGTACATGGCCGAGATGCAGGAGACATCATCACACAAGAGCTGTGAATAAAAATGCGCAGAGTTTTCCCTGTCTCTTCAACGTCTTGGCTGGAATGTATTTACATCGGGATAAGATATTGAAAAATAGAGATTTTGTCCATCTTGACGAGACTCACGTGGCGGAGTCTAACGGCATTGTTCTGGCCAGAACGCTTCGCTTCAACCCTTATCATGGACCTACCCTATGCCTATCAAGCTCGCCGCATTCGGCCACCATATTGAGATCGACAGCCGCCTTCCGCATGCACTTTACGTGTTTACCAGCAGCCATGAATTTGCATGGAGCAAAACTGAATGGTTCGAGCATCCATGCGGTAAGTGGCGGCATTGGGTGATTGAGAAGAGGCAGCTATTCGCACCTCGGAACGCCGCTTCACGATGAGTGTCCAGTTCTGCCTCTATCGACGCGCTCACAGTTCGGTTGAGGCAGGCCATGATGGTGCGCCGCTACAGTTCGAGAGCGAGACGAACTCTTTAATTGTTCGGCACGACACGCCCTAACATCAGAGTGCGTTCTTTCCTTCCTCGTCCCCGTGATTTCGAGATGCGGGCTTTGACTTGATGTTGTATGCGCAGCGCACTGGATCGCGCTGAATGGCGGGGACGGGGTATTGGAAAACATCCCTGTCATTCGATTACCACGCACTTAAGCAAAGCAGCGCGCTCCGTCAGCGGACGGCACGGTGTTTTGCATCTCCACAAACATCAAGAGAGAACGCGCAGATGCGTTGAGGATTTCCCATGACCGACTACCACGAAAAATCCGCCGCATTCGTCATCAACGACATTATCACCCAAATTGTGAAAGGGGGTCACCCGAAAGCCCGCCGTTTGGCCGAAGATTATAATTCTGAGCGTAAAGGACTGATGGAAACGAACCCCAACATGCCGCTAGGGCTAACAGTCGTTGAAGCCCTCAGAGGGCTGTTAGAACAGGCCTACGGCATTCAGTTTTATGCCAGCGTTGCGGACATGCTCGAGAACGTTGCGGAACATGGCATGTCGCGTGAAGATGCTCATGCCGTGATAAGTGTGGCGGATTTAATCCGTGATGGGAATGTGGCTATCAGTGGTCCAAACATCGGCAATGATAATTGAGGACCACCACCTCATACGATGTCGAAGTGTAAGGCCACACCTTGAATGCAATCTGAAAAATGGTTGTTATGCACTCTTCTCAGCAACCAGTAATTACCACGCACTTTAGGAGAAGACCGGAGAGGAAGACCAACATCTTGAATGAAAGGGAATAGAGGATGACTGATGAAATCAGGATGATCTCTATCTGGTATTTCATGAATTGATGATGGTGATGAAAACCTCAATCCACCTCTAGTCTTCCTTGATGTTCACATAGAGGTTTCTTTAACAGCGAAACCCGGACGACCTCCAACCCCGCACGGTCCACTCATGGACACTCGATTTCCGAGAGTGCGCAAGCTGGCCTTTCAACATAAACATCAGCCGTTCTCATGGGTGTGGTGACCCTCGGCCCTCTTGTGGCGACTTCAAGGCTTAGCCTCGTGGTCAGCAGACGAGAGGGCCGTTTGCATTTCACCGCCCCGCAACCACCACCACAAAACCCTGAGAAATTATCATGCACAACGAAACATCCCTTGGTCGGGATGATGGCGCAGCTATGCCTTCAGCCGCCTCGACCATGAAAATTATTATCCTACCCGTCAGTCTCGATAAGCTCGGTCAGAATTACTCGGTCGTCTTTCAAGGCAAGACCATCATCTCCAAGACTCGCAACCCCACAGCCAATGCCTGCCGCCGCTTGGTCGCTCTCGGTCATTCCGGTCGGCTCGAGGTTTGGGGCAGTGGTGAGCATTTCGCTCGGCTCATCATTCGCGATATCGAAACCGCAGCCTGCCTGACGGTCTCCGAGAACATCGCTCATGGCCCAAGGGTCACCGCCTACCAGCCCTTCATTGCCCAGAGTTTCAAGGAGGTAGCCTGATGTGCGCTGATCCCATCTCCATGATTGGGTTCACCATCGGGGCTGCACAGCAAGCATTCAGCTACGCTGGCCAAGTTGATGCAGCAAACGAACAGAACCGACTCTACGCCGAGAACGCTGCAAGGGCCACACGCAACGCTCAAGATCAGCAGTTCCAGACGCAGCAGAGGATGCTGCAAGAACAGATCGCTGCTAGCAACGACAAGATCGATATTGAGCGCGAAGCTCGGTCTGCCAAAGCCACGGCCATAGCGGCTGCCGGTGAAAGCGGAGTTAGTGGTCTCTCGGTCGATGCCCTATTGGCTGAGTTCGACGGTCGAGCTGCCGAAGGTAAGGGCCGTATCGATCAAAACACCGATTGGACCATGACTCAGCTCAACAACGAGATGAAGGGCATCAGGGCCAACGCCGAAGATCGCATTAATTCCGTTCAGCGAGCAGCTAAGCCTTCATTCTTCGACGCGGGTCTTCGCATAGCAGGCGTTGGCATCGACTCCTACACGGCTTCCGAAGACCGAAAGTCCAAAGCCAAGAACCAGTCCTAAACCCGGCCAAAGCCCATCAGTTTACAGCCTCACCACCACCTAAATGAAGAGAAACGATATGAAGCTTCTTGCTACCCGCACCATGACCATCGACGCCCACGACGAGGACGTTCCCGTTATCCGTCTTCGTTTCGTAATGAAGCCAGACGGCTCCTCCTACTTCCTGACCAGTGACGTGGGAAAGTTTTTGGAGCTGAACAACACCGACACCAACGACTGCCTTGAGATACTGGAACACTGGGGTGTGCCATTCGTCCAGGAGACCGTTACTGATCGCGGCAAGGTCATAGGCCCTGTCGGCCTGATCACAGAGCCGGATTATCGCAAGCTAGCCGTGCGAGCTGCCGACCACCGTGCATCGCTTTAGCGGTGGCATCACGTATCAACGATTACAGCGCGTTCGGCCTTGGCTGGTCGTACACCTTCGTCCGTCTTCCAAACGCGCACTAGGGTCAACGCAAGTGAACGATAAATCGGACTGGCGTTCTGGAGCTACTGCCGGAATGTTTTGGTGAAAAATTCCGAGAACCCAATCAGATAATCGGCTTTCCCGGCTTCCCCCGGGTAGGCCACCCGTCCACATTTTCGCGCAACAGAGAAGCTTGACGCGACGATAACCCTCTGCAAACAAAAGATATTCACAGGAGAGTAATGTCATGCGCAGGCTAGATGACACCACCACGGCATTCAAAAGATCGCTTCTAAATGCCTTCAGTTTTGTAGAAGCATTCCGTGAGTTGCGTCCTGACATCCAGATGCACACGGCCTCTGTTTTCCTTCTAGTGGCAATGAAGCCGGGGATAGCTCAGCGGGACTTACTCGGGCTTCTAGACATCAGCCAAGCCACCCTTTCCCGCGACATCTCCGCTCTAACGGCGATCGACCGGCATGGGAAGCCGGGATTGAACCTGATCGCTCAGCACCGCAATCCGGTCGATGCCCGCAACAGCATGCTGTACGTGACAACCGAAGGAAATGCTTTGCTTGCGCAGCTCTTGCCAATCGCAAAGCTTCAATGATCGACCGACCAGACCTGAACCCCACTTCGCTCGAACTGCTCTAATCGCTTAGTGCCGGGGAACGCAGGAGACATGAAGAACACATAGCGATGTTGCTCTTGGCGGGCAGCCAGCTTGTCAAGGTCTTTCGACAACTTCCTGTTGTTCTGCGGTCGCACTGCCGCAAAGGTTTCTGCACCGACCAGCCCCGGCACCTCACTCATTATATCTAGCGGCTGAGATGCGTAAGCGCCGGGGGCAAGATGAAACGCGGCAACATCTGGATGAAGCTCGAACAGCATTCTTGTCCCGAGTAAGGCGGCAGCGTAGGTCCACGTTTGATTGACCTGCTCAATGACATTCAGAGGACTGTGGGTAACCGGGTGGAAGCCGACCAGATCGAACTTCATGTGTCGAATGAGCTCAAGCGGCTTGCCGTTAAAGGCTAGCACCCATTCGGCTACGCGAGCCGCCGACTCTTCCAGCCTCGTTAGCCGCTCATCGGCCTCTGCTGCTGATCGCACTATAATGCGCTCCGTAATTTCGTCGTTGTCCATGTCATTCCTCATCCAACTACCTTTGCTAGATATCACCGACCAATGATCTCTGGCAGTGCCAATAGACCGAGGTCTAATGACCTCCGAAAAGACTTGGTCAAAGAGTGCCACATGAATGGTATTTAACATTTGGCACATATAGTGCCAGAAGCTCTTAAACTTTATTGACACCACTGGAGTTTCCCATATGCCTTCGACCATCATTGGCTATGCCCGCACATCGACCCTCGATCAGACCTATGGTCTAGACGCTCAGCTTCGCGATCTTGAGTTGGCTGGCTGCGAGAAGGTGTTCAAGGAGCAGCTCTCTTCAGTCGATAAGGAGCGTCCTGAGCTAACCCGTGCGCTGGACTATGCCCGTGAGGGTGATGTGTTCGTGGTCACCAAGCTGGACCGTCTGGCCCGCTCTATGGCCGACCTTGTGCGCCTGAAGGATGCGCTGGAAAGCAAAGGCGTCACGCTCAAAATCCTCAATCTCAACATCGACACCTCGACGCCCACCGGCAAGCTGATGCTCAGCCTACTGGGTTCCATCGCTGAGTTCGAGCGCGACATCATGCTGGAGCGGCAGCGCGAGGGTATTGCCAGGGCGAAAGCTGACGGCAAATACAGAGGCCGCGCTCCGACCGCTCAACGAAAAGCTGATGACGTAAGAAGGATGAAGCGTGCGGGCAAGACGTCGAACAAATAGTTGTGGAATTAGGGATTAGTCGCTCGAGTGTCTTCAGGGCTCTTCGGGTAGAATAGTCAGCCATTTAATTGATTGGGGGTGATTATGTATTTTGGTTCTGACAGACTGTTCCACAGTATTTTACGAACGGCCTTATGGCATCGGAAGAAAAGCATTGCATAGGAATTGACTCCCGTGATTTCGTGCAACTAGAAATAGGAAGTCATAGTTTTTTCGCCGGATCAAAATCGTGCCTTTTCCCATTCCAGTAGAACGTCAACGGGAGGTCGTCTGCCTCCCAGCTTCCGGCCATCAGGTTGTCTTGGGTACAGCGGGAAGTGGAAAAACCACTATGGCTATTCTCAGAGCAGCTTATCTGGGAGACCCTGATCTTCCGGGAAATGGCAAAGTACTCCTTATCACCTACAATAAGGCGTTAAGTGGCTATATTCGGAGCATCTCGGAAAAACGCTTGAAGAATGTCACGGTCGAGCACTACCACCTCTTCGCACGAGGCTATCTGAACTTCAGGCGGCTTATAAGCTACAATGACATAATCGGGAATGACGCCCGCAGAAACCTGATAAAAGATGCCGTCGAACAGATCGAAGGGACACACAAGTCGAATACCTTCTTCGATAAAACGATTGGCTTTTTTGACAGCGAGGTAGGCTGGATAGCCAAGAATGGCATTAGCGATCTGGCCGATTACTTAGACGTTAAGCGCATTGGTCGCGGAGATGGCCTAGTTAGTAATTTTCGTAAAATTATCTGGCAAATTCGAGCTTCATATTTAAAGAGCCGCGCTGAAATGGGGTTTCGATATGATTGGGATGACATATCCTCTTCCGTGCTAAGCGCTCTCGAGGCCGATGTCACAAAGCGGAAATATAGACATATCGTAATCGATGAGGGGCAGGACCTATCTCCCCAAATGCTGAGGTCCCTCGCCAAGGCAGTGCCCCCTGAAGGGTCAATTACATTCTTCGGCGATGTCGCCCAGCAAATTTATGGCCACAGGATGTCTTGGCGCTCGGCAGGGCTGCAACCACAGAAGGTGTGGCAGTTTTCCGAGAACTATAGGAACAGTCAACAAATTGCGGCGTTGGGATTGGCCATTGCAAAAATGGATTACTACGCTGGCACACCTGACATGGTGGCGCCAACTACGCCCAAGGCAGCAGGGCCAAGACCAACATTGGTTTCGTTTAAGAAGACGTCCGATGAGATGCAGTTCGTGGCGAGCCAAGCCAAGGCCATGGCGGGGACACGAGCTACTGCGATACTTGTGAGGACCGCTGCGCAGAAACGAGAATTGAAGCCGTATTTGCCTCGAAACGTGATCGATCTTAAAGATGAGAACGCTACTTGGATCGACGGACCGAATATCTACTTGGGGACCTATCATTCAGCAAAAGGCCTCGAATTCGAAACTGTGATCTTACCTTTTATGGACAAAGATCGTTTTCCTGACCCATCTCAAGTTGAAGACTTCGGTCAAGAAGAGGCGGATGCAAACGATGGTCGCCTGCTGTATGTAGGCGTCACCCGAGCGAAGACTGCGCTTATTATAACGCACGTTGGTGACAGAACACACCTCCTTCCACCAGACGCCTCACTGTATACGGTGCTTGCCAAATGACTGACATCGCTGAAGCTATCGCACAGCGCGGGGTTAGTCGGCTGTGCCATTTCACTCCCTCGCGTAATTTACAGCATATCGCCGCTGGAAGGGTTGGTGTTCTAAGCACCGCTCACCTCTCAGAGCCAGAACGAGGGACTTTCAATCCTACGGACCTAGCACGCCTCGATGGGCGTACCACGCACATATGCTGCTCGATCGAGTATCCAAATGCGTGGTACTTTGATAAGGCGAGGGGAAATGAGAAGCTGTTTCCTGATTGGGTGGTTCTGTTGATAAGACCTAATTATCTTTTGGCAGAGACAACACTGTTTTGTCCTCGTAATGCCGCTGCCAATGGCGGGCGAAACATCTTACAAGGACTAGCTGGATTTGAGGCTATGTACGCTAATCGTATAAAAGGGGCCTACAATAAAACTTACGTCCGAAGCGCTGCGCACCTCTCTCCGTGTCCGACTGATCAACAGGCTGAAGTTCTGATTTTTGATCGCATAAACATGGCAGACATAGTAGGGGTCGCCGTGCAATCCGAAGACCAAGCAAAAACCGAGAAGGTACGATTAAAAATCAACAACATCGACGCAGAGGGCTTCAAGTTTGTTGTAGCTCCCGATTTGTTTAATAAGTTTGCGCTGAGTAATCTGATCACGAGCGGCAACCGTGCCGCTGAAATTTGGCTTTAAAGCGTTTGGGAGTAATCGATATGTCGGTTGAACGTAACGCAGCCAACGTTAGCGAGATAAAATTTCAGGGCGTTATTCTGGGTGCTGCTTTCGGTGACGCTCTCGGCTGGCCGCAAGAAGGGCGCGCACAAAACTCGTCTTCCTCAAAAAAGGCTGCACTCAGTTTCTATGACTGGGTCAAGCGCTCCGGCGGACGCTTTCAGCCCCATGAAGAGGTGATACCGGCGGGCACCTATAGTGACGATACCCAGCTCATTATTGCTGGAGCGAGAGCGCGTCTGAATTATGTAGCTTGGTGGCAGTACTTGGCGAGAGTTGAGCTGCCTCTATGGACGATTTATGAACGTGGTGGTGGCGGTGCCAGCCTTAGGGCTGCAAGACTTTGGCTCAAGGGTTCTCCTCCATGGGAGGCTGGGTCTTCTGACAGAGATCGTTACTATCAAGCAGGGGGCAACGGAGTCGCGATGAGAGTGGCTCCGCACGTACTGCTGGGAGTTCGTGATGAGCGATTCGACTCAGTTGCTCAGGCGGTCATCGCAGATGGCGTTATCACCCATGGTCACCCTGAGGCTTTGGTTGGGGCTTTGGCTTATGCCTTTGCACTTTGGTACGCTGTACGTATCAATCGAACGCTTGATTACGGCGAGTTGCTGAGTGCGCTACTAAAGCATCAGGCGCAGTGGGCAACATGGCCTGACATTGATGCGATGTGGCCCGCTTGGATAGATAAAGCGCAGGAGCACGGCTTTGAGACCAGATGGGGTGATGCGGTATCAAATATGATTGAGCGCTTGAGGGTTGGCGCTGACAGCTTAGAAGCAGGTGCCCTTAGTCTCGACGGGGAAACTATGCAGCGGCTTGGCTGCTTTGACAAAGCTATCTTGGGTGCTGGAACGGTCGCCGCTGCGGCTGCGATCTACCTAGCGTCCCGTCACGCAGCGGGGCCTATGGAAGGTGTACTGACAGCTGCCTTCGCAAAAGGGTCTGACACGGACACAATCGCATCTATGACGGGGGCGCTTTGCGGTGCTACAAGCGGAACAGACTGGATCGGTGCTATATTGCAAGAAGTTCAGGATACCCGCTATCTCAACCAACTGGCTCAGGAACTTGCTGCCAACCGAAGTAAAAAGACTGATGGGTTCGAGATGATCAATGCCAAAATACTGGCGAAGATAATCGCGGAGTTGAGCAATGGAAAAAAAAACGTACCGTTACCGCGCGGTTTTCCGACGAGCGCTCGCCCCGCAAATCTTGTTCGGTCGAAGAGCCGAGGTCTAAGATCGCAATCTTGGCAGTTGGAGACACCCGATGCGCCAACAATCGTTATCAAAAAGCTCTCTAAGGCACCGCAATCGAGCGAGGATAATGTAAACCTGCCACAGCTTCAGTTTGGAAGTCCACCGCAACACCAAGAGGTCAATGCGGTATTAGCGGGAATCTGCCTTGTTTCGATCGATTTGGATCGCTCGGTCGAATTTTACAATTTGATCCTCGGGTTGCCAGTTTTGAGCAGAACCCAGAGTCAAGTTCGGCTGGATCATCATTTAGTACTGCGTCGAAGCGAGAGAAACGAGCCTGCCGGCAGCGGTACAATAGTGTTTATCCGCCATCGCGATTTGGACGGGTGCGTTAAGCGGCTGGCCGCCAGCGGTATAGAAGCATCTGATTCTGGTAAGGGCGATAAGCGAAAGATCACATGCGTCGATCCTGATGGCAGGACGGTAGAACTTATTGAAGCCGTGCTAGGTAGCAAATGAGCCTACATTCGCTTTGCTGCCGGTTTATCGGACACAAGGCTAAGCTAATACCACCTTGGTTTCGGAGTCATTGGGGCTGAGATAGCCCAGTGTCGAGTGGCGTCTTTTCGGGTTGTAGACGCCCTAGATATAATCGAACACATCTGCTCTGACATCGTTCCTCGTGTGTTGAACCTCCGTGCTGTTCTCTCCGTTTTCAGTGGCGAGAAAAGACTCTCCATTGCGGCGTTGTCCGAGACATTTCCAGAACGGCTCATCCAGCAGGTGATGCCGTGGTCGCCCATTCGTCCCGATTGCCGCAAATCACGGCAGCTTCACAGCCTCTACGCATTGGGCCATTTGTTCCATAGTGAGCCCGCCTAGGTAGACGCTCGCGGCAACACTCTGCGGCTTCTGCCCTACCACGATCTGGACTACAAGTTCCTGCTGGCCCGCTTGAATGGCTTTGGTAATGAACCAGCGGCGGAAGGAATGGAAGTTCACACGCTCCCTTCTCTTCCCTTCAACAGCGTCCACTACACCCTGACTTCTGCGGAAATAGGTGAATGCCTTGACTGCAGGCATGGATCGCTCCTGCACCGTGTCAGGAGGGATTGGCGGACACTCGGGAAACAAGGCGTCATCCATCTGTTTACCTTTTACGAGACGATCAATCGTTGACTTCAACGCACTATGGATTGGAACCTGCCTAGAGTATCTCTCCCGCTTCTGACGTTTGAAACGAATGGTACCTTCATCGCCAATGTCCTTCCGCCTAAGACTGACAATCGCATCAATACGCGCACCGGTGAGCGCTCCGATCAGCATAACGTCTTTGAGGTAGGGCTGGTTGGGTTCTGCCTTAAACAACCTGATCACCTCATCATCGGTGAACGGGCGCTCCTTTTCGTCCTCCGAGGGCTGAACCTTCGGCAAGGACTGACGAGACCACGGCGAACTATCGAGTTCGATGTACCCTCGTTTTTCAAGCCAAACCCAAAACTGCGACAGACAGGACAGATACTTATTGATGGTCCTGTTTGTGAGCGGGCGTTCGGTGCTGGCCGCGAGGTCGCCAATGAATTGGCCCGCTCTTCTCCGTGTGATGGCCTCGATCACGAACGGCACACGGCTTTCCTCACACCAGTCCTCCAGTGCCGTGATCGCTCTGCTGCTGTCGCTTTTGGTACGAGGCGACCACTTCACCTGAGCATGGAATAGGTCGAGAGGTTCACGGACTGGGGTTTCCTTGCCGAGAGCTACCCGAAGAAACTGCCCAGCCTTTTCCGCGCTCTGGCGGTCGAAGATAGGGTTGTCCGTCTCCTCATCTACTCCAACCTCTTGGCCCCTGATCTTGTCGGCAACCTGATAAATGCCCTCGGTCTCCAGCTCGACTGCCTCACTGTCCCCCTCTTGTGACTGGAGGTTGGCTCGCAAGTCGAGGGCAAGGCTAGTCAGTTCCTTACTCGACATGGAGGGCGCTGCAGCGATGCCGGTAACCAACGCCTTTGGAAGCCTCCCGGCTCGGGCCGCTTCGATCATGACGAGGAACTCGGCAACAATCGCGTGTTTGCGCCGCTCGGCCTCTGCTTGGCTATGAGTCTCAAGTGAGCGCTTCAGACGTGTCTTGCCGATGATCTTGACCATGTCTCGAGGGACAGGGACAGACACCCTCCAACCGCCGTTATTCATCTTTTCAAGGTATGCTGGAGCACGGGTTCGAGACAAGGAATGTACCTCAAAATGGCATGCGATATGTACCCTACCCCTATGAAACTACTTATTCTTTTGCAACATCAAATTGTTAGGGTCGTACCTTTTGAGGGTCCAGGTTCCCCAGCCAATTCTCCCTAAATGCCCTTAATTCCTTGATTTTCCAGTCGTGCCGGATATCGTTTTGGCATCATTGGCGACCTGATGCCCAGAACTGTAGCCCACAGATGATGCCCACGCGAAATACGCGCGCCGGCATTTCAGGTGGCAGGCAAGGGCAAAACCTCATGGCGGTCCGCCACGACGTCGAGAATCTCACCCGCCGCGGCAATATTTTTTATTGGCGTGCGCGCGTCCCAAGCGCCTTCGGGAAATGCCAACCAGGCAGCCGGCTTTCATTGAGCCTTCACTGTTCTGATCATAAGAAAGCGCAGGCGATCGGCCGCAAGCTGAACATGCTGGTCGCCGAACTGAAGTTGAAGCGGAAGGAACCCATGTCCAAGGCGCAGCTCCAAAAGCTTTGCGAACACGAACGGGACATGATGCTCATGCATCTGGACGACGTCTCGATGGTGGCGCGGCGCTACGGCCGTCCTGCCGATATTTCAGAGCTGGAGATGGATCTAGAAAATGGATGGGCGTATCGCCTTCTTGAAATGTTCGGAAATCGCCATCGCCTGACGCTGGATGCTGATTGCCCCGGCCATGCCTATCTTCGAAAGCAAGGCGTCCGAGCCTCTCACTTCTTCTCAATCCGCTCGAACTATCTCGAACTTCGTCAAGAGGCGACCTCGCGCGGCTTTCAGGAGGGGCTTCACAGATTGATGTACTTGTTCGACATCAATCCAAACGCGCTCAACGAGGAAAAGGCCATGAAGGCCTATTTCAACGGACGGGCAGCAGCTCTGTTTGACGTCGCCGAAAGGCACCCGCTCGCCGATCGCGACCTCAGCGAGCTTACAGGCGGTGCGGCATCTAGGCCACAGCCCAATTTCATCGAAGGTACATTTCTTGAAACGACGTCATCATCTTCGGTGACTGCAGCTCCCGACAATGACATTGTCGCGCCGCCCGAGCTGGAAGATCCGCCGATCAAGAAGCTTGACGGTACTCCATCACAGCAGGCAGCAGCCATCGATCAGCCGGTTGAGGGCAAGACACGTCCTGTGATCCAAGTTGCAGACTTCGAGACCGAGTGCGAAAAGCTCGCGCAGAACATGAAGGACTCTTGGGATGAGACCACCGCACGTGATGCTCGTGCGCTGGTTCGCATCTTCAAGGGCGTGCTCGAAGAACACGGTGTGGAACATACCGGGCGGATTACCCAGTACCACATCGGCAAGCTTCGTCAGCACTTCAATGACATTCCGACGCGTTGGGGGCAGGGCGCCAGAATGAGGGCGATGTCCGCCGCCGAATTACGAGCCGAAGGGCAAAAGCTACGCGAGCAAGCCGAGACTGAAGGCGCGGTCGCGGCGGTGGGTTTGAGCGCCGCAACGATCCGTAAGCATTTTGGAAACCTGAATCACTTTTTGAAGCATGTGCGTGGGCACGGGTTTGAACTTGAAGATTGGACGTTTGAAGGCTTGAGGCCAAAGAAACCGAAGCTTGGCTCCATTCGCAAACAGCAGCACAAGCCGAAACCGGACGAAATCAAACCAATCTTTTCCAGCCCGATCTATACTGGGTCCTTGAATAATGATCGCGGACGCAAGAAACCAGGACCGCATGTCTTCCATGATGCAGCCTATTTCCTGCCCGTTATGTTTTCCTATCTCGGTGCGCGTCGAAGCGAGTTCGCCGGGCTTGCATTGAACGACATCGCCGAAGACGATGATGGCCTGGTGCTCATCCTGCGTACCAATAAGTTTAGAGGATTAAAGACTGAGCAATCGGAGAGGCTGCTACCGCTTCCCGATGAACTGGTTCGCCTAGGCTTCTTGGGGTATTGCGCCGCTCTCCAGGACTTGGGATATGAGGCCGTATTTCCTGACCTATTCTCAGACAAGACCACGAACGATCCGGGGGACCGCTTCTACGACGTCTTCCTTCCCATCATGAAACAGTCGCTAGGAGAGAAAATGTGGGATCGCGCTTTCCACGCGCTGCGTCACGGCATGGCAGATACTCTCCTACAGGCAGGTGTGCCACCCTTGGTCATCGACGATATCTCGGGAAGGCTCAGTCAGGGCAGTGAGACCAGCCTTCGCTACACAAATCCTGCCCGCGTACCGTTGATGCGCGATGCTCTGAGCAAATATCCGATCATCACGTCCGGCATTGAACCGAAGCCGATCAAACTATTGCCATGGATCGAGAAGCGACTGCCGCCGCCTTGGGCGCGGGAGGCAAAGAATGATGCGAGACGCCGGAAATGATTTCCGACGTCTCGCCTCGTTAAGCAGCCTCCCAGACCTGGTTCAGGATACGCGCAGCAAGAGCCGCCTTGTCCTGGGGCAAGAAGCGCCCATAGTGCTTTGCGACCATGTCGGCGGTGTCCTGGATGGCGTAGCTCGCCTGCTCATACGAGCCAGTTTGCTTCAGGATATGGGTCGCGAGCACGTCCCGGACATTATGAGGACCGTGAGGTAAAAGACCTTTGATCGCGCCTCGCCCGGTGTAGGGATTGTAAATCCCATAACGCTGGATGGTCAGACGCCATGCCTCGTAGAAGCTGGTCGTATCATACGCTGCGTCCGTGCTGGTCGTCTTAACCGTCTTGACGAAGAATGTACCGGGATCGGCGGCCGATTTCAGCAGCACCGATCGATGCCGATCAACATAGGCCTCGATATACCTGTAGAGATCCAAGAGATCTGGAAGCACCAGTCGAAAGGGCTTGTCGCCAAAGAAGGACGAGTGCGCGTTCTTGAAGGCGATGGCAGGGATGAAAACTTCCCAACCGCCTTCGCGATCACTCCAACGGATTTCGCCACGCTTCATCTTCTCCAACGCGCGTTCCGAACGCGGCATCGAGCCTTTCGGATTGAGCATCAGTTGCCTGAGGTTCTTCTGCCGCAGCCCTAAATGTAAACCAAGCCTAAGCATCAGGAATGACCGAACAGCTTCCGCAGCCGGTTGGGGGTAGCGATGTTCATCTGGCATGAGGCGGATAATCTCCTCGGTGATCTTGCGATACTCACCAACAGGACTCGCCGCCTCGAGAACCGGCATGATTGGTTCGAAAGGATCACGATGGACGCGAGCAATCCGCTGTATTTCCTTGGCTCGCTGAGCTGCATGCTTGTGGAATTTTTCACAGGCAGCATGCCAGTCCTCGTTCGCAAAATCGATCTCATTTTGAGAGACGAGGCCGTCGATCGGTTGGACTCTAGCTAGAAGCTCCGGATGCTGTCGAAGCCACCCGGTATCTTCTTTGGTGAGAGATAAGGCGATCCGCAACATATCGACCTCCCATGCGGTAAAGAAGCCTCTTCGTTTCTCGCGCCACTGCAGATACCAATCCCAGACGCCTGGAAACAGCAAAAGCCCAAATGTCAATTGCCGCAGCGGCACGCCGAAACCCTTCACCTCTCCATCTTGCGCTGCAGCTAAAGCGCCGAACATCAGACCCAGATGGCCGATGCGGCAGCGCATCTAGCCCGTCCAAGAGAAAAGCAACGAGAATGTGAAACTCTCTGTCGTCGATGATCCCTAGATTGCAGTGGACAATAGGGGCTTGCACGTTCGCTCGAGCCAACAGTTCGGTATACTGCTGTTGAACTGGAAAACCCGTTTCAGCCGGCCAGTTGTTGAATGCTTTAATCCGCAGTTCTCGTGTGCTTGTCATGTTATCTCGCTTGTTAGACGCGACCTTCGCGCAAACAAGGCACACGTTGAGGGAAACGAATTCATTTTTATCTGTCACAGGACAAGTAAAAATTCGATGCTCATTTGGGCGAAGATTCATTCAAATCACAGACTAGGATCGAAATTATTTGTGGCGTCGATGAAGGCGTTATCCGTTTTCACACCGTACCGTTCTCAACGGTACAAATAGACCGGGAAAGATCACAATTGTAGAAGAATTGGTTCTTGTGTTCGATCCACCAGCGCATGGGGGCAGCGGGGCATTCATCGTTGGTAAGCTCCTGATCGTCACCCGAACGATCCGGGCCCGGCCTGCGTCTCAAGCAACCGATGATCCGGCCATTCAAACGTGACCGCCCGCCGCTCGGCCAGCCTTCACCCGCTCAACCCGATTTTCCCCGTCGCCTGGCCTCGGCTCGAATAACCCGCGCAGGCCCGCCTCACTTGTTGCGGTTGGCGTCCGTGATGCGAAGACCGTAGTCACGCTCCAGCATTTCGACAACTTTGACCAGCGCCCGGAAGATGCCCAGCTCGTTGCTGCCGAACTGATAGCGTCCCGTCATCAGCACCTCCGGATCGATGTCCGCAGGGACGTATCGGCGCTTTAAGCTCTCGTCGCCCTTGTCGAATTTCACGGGATATCGGAACGACCGCCCTTCACCTTCCCAGATGCCCCCTGCGCCGTAGTTCTGGATATTGGCGTTGTAGCATTCGTCTCCGATGATCCCTTCCATATCGATCAGCAGATTCTTGATCGGCTCGATCCTAGCCCGAAGTTCCCTGACGTAAATAAATCGCCGGGCGCCTGCCACGACATGATCGCGCTGCCCCGTGAAGTCATCGGGGAATGACTGCTCGGCTTCATTTTTCAGTTGGGAGATTTCTTTGGCGGGCACACCGTCGAACCTGGCGGCATGCAGTTCTTGAAAAGCTTCGATTTCAAGTTTGGCCATGGACAGACGCTCGTCCCAGCCCTCGGAAATCTCAGAGACAGCGGCAATGATGCTTTCACGAAAGCCGGCAGCAGTCCCGAAGTCCAGCGCTTCAAGCTCAAGATAGGCGGCTTTTTCGGTTTCGATAGTGTGGGCAACCATAACGGCATCATCGTCCCAGCCATCGATTGCCGACTGCCTGATGGCAGCAGTAATATCACTGGGTATTTTCTTGTTCTTCATCGGCAACCTCCTCGGGACACTGACATCTCTGCATGCCTGCCACAGAACGAGCGACCAATTTTTTCACACATATTTCCCGTATCGGCATTTGATAACATTGCGGTCCTGACAGTCCATGCCTTTCCCTCTCGAAATCATCCTCACGCCCACAACGGGCCCGACGCTCCCTGCTCTTTTCGGTGACCGCTAAGATAACTGAATTGCATGACTTGAACGACAGAAATGTTCGCGCAAAGCGGACGTCTATGTGGTTTGTGACCTGCTCGCGAATTCGCCACTAGAGCGGAAATTATTGCCGCTCGCCCGTCCGGTTGACTGATGCCCAAAGCCAGGGCACAAAGGTGGCATCCACGGTCGCTCGCGATGGGAAACAAAGGGAATTTCAAGGCTTTCCTACTAAGCCATTGAAATCGTGTGAGAATCCAGGCCTCCCAGGAAAGTCGTTTTTGACCAATTTTTCGATCTAAATCGGCTCACATCTCCCGCACGGAAAAGTGGCTTCCTTTCAATGAGTTGGGCGATCTCGGCCGCAGTCATTGGAGCATCCGTCGCATTCTAAGGCGGCCAGAAAATTGGCTGGGGATCCGCAAGCAACGGGGCCAGGATCTGACTGTCGAATATTGCGTTGGAAAAAGACCACGCTGACGTTGAAGCAGGTCTTGTCGTCCGCTATCTGCTTCATCGCGGACTTCTTGCAATGAGGCCGACCGTTTGCCATCTATCCAGATGATGTGCCTCACATTGGTCCGATGTCGATAGCTACTTCTCCGTCCCCGTAAACCCTTCCGGCACATCGCCGCGGAAATTGACGGGCGTATCTGTGTACTCACCGATATAGTCGGTTTCGACATTTGCCACTATGGAAGAAGACAAGGGAGCCAGGAGAACCAGGCCGCTTTTAGCCTAATCAAGAGGGCCGGTGCCCTGAATGCTCGCTCACGTGGCCGGGTTGCCGATCATCCGCAGGTGTCGGATTTCGACCGGCTTTGCCAGCAGTCTGTCTATCTGCGATAGAAGCGGTACGAGATGCGGCATTTCCATGTGCTGGTCGAGATCCTCCTGGCTTCTCCAGTTCTCGTAGAAAACGAATACACAGTCATCTGCCGCATCCACATGGAGGTCGTAGTTGATGCAGCCGCCTTCCGCCCGTGTCGGGGCTACCTGACGACTGAGGATAGCCTGTAGCTCATCCCGGTATTCGGGGCGAGCCGTTACGGTTCCGATAATGGTGACGGTCATGATGCCGACTTCTTCTGGCTGAGGGCGACGGCCAGGATGATGATGCCGCCGCGGGCGATCAACTGCTGGCTGAATTCCAGACCCATCAGAATGAGGCCGTTGTTGATAAGCCCGATCATCAAGGCCCCGACGATGGTACCGACCACGGTGCCCTTCCCGCCGAACAGGCTGGTGCCACCAAGCACCGCCGCTGCGATGACCGAGAGTTCGTCACCCTCGCCAAGCTGGAAGCGGCCTGATTGCAGACGCCCTGCATACAGCATGCCTGCCAGAGCCGCCGCACAGGACGACATTACCAGAACCTTGAATTTGATGTTGCGGGTATCGATGCCGGAATAGCGTGCAGCGGTTTCGCCGCCGCCGGTCGCGAGCACACGGCGACCAAATCCTGTGCGCCGCAGCACCATATGGCCGATGACGCCAAGCACGAGCATCCACACCAGCAGCACGGGAATCCGACCAAGATTGCCACCGCCGAACAGCCACGAATAGCCGGGCGAAAGGATCGGAACCGCAGCGGTCGCGGAAATCCACATGGCGACGCCCTTGGCGATGCCCATCATCGCCAGCGTCGTGAGAAAGGATGGAATACCGATGCGCGTGGTCAGCCAGCCGTTGAAGGACCCGACGGCAAGGCCTGTGGCAATCCCTGCCAGCACGCCTGCAAAAGGTCCGCCGACGGCTATCGCCATGGCGACGGTTACCGTCGTCAGGCCTGCCACCGCGCCGACCGAGAGATCGATCTCGCCCGCCGACAGCACGAAGGTGATGGCTATCGCCATGACGGCGATCATCGCCGTCTGGCGCACGATGTTGAGAAGATTGTTGGCTGTCAGGAAGCCCTTGTCGTTCAGCGTCACTGCGAACACGACGAAGATGGCGATGAAGCCGATATAGATGATGTTCTGGCGCCAGTTGGCGGCGAAAGCCTTAAGCATTGATCGTCTCCTGGGCTGCGAGCGCCCGCTGTATTTCGGTCTGGAGCTTTTGCTCCGCTGCCTGCAGGCGATGCGCCGGGTCGTCCACCGCCACTGCCGGATCGTCGAAAGCCTCGCGGGGAAGGTCCGAGTGAACGAGTCCATCCGCCATGACAAGAATGCGGTCGCAAGCGGTCAGCAGTTCCGAAAGCTCCGAGGAGATCATGATGATGGCCTTGCCGGAGGCGGCAAGATCCCGCACCAGACGAATGATCTCCGACTTCGAGCCGATGTCTATTCCGGCTGTCGGTTCGTCGAGAATGAGTATGTCGGGATCTGTGGCCAGCCACTTGCCGATCACCACCTTCTGCTGGTTGCCGCCGGATAGCGTGGCCACGGCGTGGTCGCGGCTCGCCGTTTTGATCGAAAGCCGCGCAATCTGCCTGTCCGTGAGGTCGACCACGGCCTTGCGGTCGACCACACCGGCACGCGACAGCCGTTCGATGACCGCGAGCACCATGTTCGATGCCACCGAATGCGCAGGAATGATGCCCTGGGTGGCCCGCGCCTCTGGAACCAGCGCCACGCCGTTGTCGATCGCATCGCCGGGCTTACGGATCGAGACCTCCCTGCCCTTGATGCTGATCGTGCCGCTTGCAGCAGGATCGATACCGGCGAGCAGCCGCGCAAGCGAAGACCGTCCAGAACCCAGAAGCCCAGCCAGGCCGAGGACTTCGCCGGCGTGGAGCGCGAAGGACACATGCTCAGGCTTGTGTGCACCGCTGAGATTGCTGACCTCCAGCAGGACCTTTCCCCTAACGGAAGCGCCGCGCACGACGTCCGAGAGTCCTTTCGAGCGCTTGCCGACGATATGCTCGATCATGGTGTCGATCGGCAGCTCGGAAAGCGGCGCGGTGACGACGTGCCGGCCGTCACGCAGAATGGTGGCGCGGTCGGCGATGCGGGCGATCTCGTCCATGCGGTGGCTGACATAGATGATTGCGACCCCCTCGACCTTCAGCTTTTGAAGGAAGACGAAGAGGCGTTCAACGTCGGAGACCGCGAGCGCCGTCGAGGGCTCATCCAAAACGAGAACCTTCGCATCCTGCGAAATCGCCTTGGCGATCTCGGTCAACTGCTTCTGGCCAGCACCGAGATCGCCGACCAGGGCGCGGGGATCGACCGAGACCTCAAGCCGCGCAAAAAGTTCAGCGGCGCGGCGCTCCGCGTCCGCATCGTCGATCAATCCGGTGCCGGTGCGGCTTTCACGCGTGAGGAACACGTTCTGCGCCACCGTCAGCGTCGGGATAAGGCTCATTTCCTGGTAGTTCATGGCAATGCCGGCGTCACGCGATTCTTCCGGCGTGTGAGCCGTCAATGCGCGTCCGGCGACGACGACCGTACCCTGATCAGGTCGATGAACCCCGTTCAGTATCTTCAGGATCGTGGATTTGCCAGCGCCGTTGCCGCCCAACAGGGCATGAACCTCGCCGGGCAACACCTCGAGATCGACGCCTTCAAGGGCGCGAACGCCCCCGAAGGATTTCGAAATGCCTGTCATCCGAACGGCTGCGGCGCTGTCGTTCATCCCACCTTCTCCCATACTCCCGACTCACCGGAGCGGATGAAAGCATCCGCGACAAGTTCGGTCAGCAGGCCGTCTTCAAAATTGGGGCTCGGCTGCTTACCCTTCGCGATCGCCTGGAAGAAGTCGTAGCACTCGACGATCTTCGTTTCCGAATATCCGATGCCGAGGCCGGGGATCGGCCAGAGACCGCCACCATAGGGGTGCGCCGGACCGGTATACACGGTACGGAAGCCGCGCGCATCAGCCGGGTCGTCCGCAAACATGACCTGCAACTCGTCACGGCGTTCGTAGTTGAAGTGGATCGAGCCCTTCGTACCGTGGATTTCGAGCGTGATGAAATTGTTGCGCCCATAGGCATTACGGGTCGCCTCAAGGCTACCGATCGCACCATTGGCAAATTTCAGCATCGATACGACTTCGTCGTCCACATCCACGTCGCCACGTTCAGCGTCGGCCGCTTTTTCCGCCGCACCAAGTTTGTCGATACCGCCCTGTTGAAGCGGACGGGTCTTGTTGTAAGTCGTGGTCAGCGCGATGACCTCCGCAATCGGCCCTACCAGATAGTGCGCAAGATCGACCACATGGGTGCCGATATCGCCGACCGCGCCCGAGCCTGCGATCTTCTTCTGGAAGCGCCAGGAAAGCGGTGAATCCGGATCCGCCGACCAGTCCTGCAGATAGGTGCCACGGAAATTGAGGATGCGACCGATCCGACCCTCATCGATGTACTTCTTCGCCAGAGCAACGGCTGGGGTGCGACGGTAGTTGAAGGCCACCATGTTGATCACGCCAGCTTGTTTGACCGCTTCGGCCATGGCGCGGGCTTCGTCCACGGTGCGAGCCAACGGCTTCTCGCAGATGATATGCTTGCCGGCCTTTGCCGCCTCTATGGCGATCTCAGCATGGACATTGTTCGGCGTGCAGATATCGACAACGTCAACATCCGGCCGGTTGACCGTGGCGCGCCAATCCGAGGAAGCTTCCTCGAAACCGAAGCGTTGGCGGGCGTCCTCGGCCATGCCGTCGGTCACATCCACTATCACCTTGCGGTGCGGGATCGCCGGAGCCGGCCAAAAGAACATCGGCATAGCGGCATAGGCCATGGCATGCGCCTTGCCCATGAAGCCGCCGCCAATCATGGCGACGTTCATCACTTTCGTCATCGAGGTATCTCCTAATTTGGTGCAGCGATACGCTGCTTAACATGCCGGCGGGATCAGCGATCGCCTTACCGGGGCTCTCCTGGCGCGGCGCGGATTTTCCGCACCGCGCGCTGTAAGCGGTTTAGTTGCCTAGGCTGGACTTGACGTTGGCGGTCGCTTCGGTCGAATAGACCGTCTTCCACGCATCTAGCAGACTGTCGCGGGTGACAGGTAGAGCCGGCAGGGCGACAAAGGCTGGGGCCGTCTTGCCCAGAAGGGCATAGCCAGCAAGTTTGGCTTCTACGACGCCCGCATCATAGGGCCGCTGGGCGCCGAGGCCCTTGACGAAACCGTTCTGCGCCATCGAGATCGCCACGTTTTCGCCGAGGTCGATCGTGGTGATGATCAGGTCGTCCCGTCCGGCATTTCGCGCTGCGGCGATGACGCCTTCGGCGGGCACGTCCCAGACCGCCCAGATGCCCTTGACGTTCGGGTTGGACGTCAGAATTGCGCCGGCGGCCTTTTCTGCGTCACCGGAGAAATCCGGGCCGCCGATGCCCTGCTCGGCAACGATCTTGATATCGGGATAGTCCGACGCGATGGTCTTCTTGAAGGCGTCATAGCGCTGCTTGGTAACGAAGAAATCCGCAGCGTGGAACACTAGGCCGATCTCGCCCTTGCCATCGAGTGCCTTGGCCATCAGATGCGCCGAGGCAACGCCATTGCCGTAATTGTCAGCGGAGACGACGGAGACGTAGTCCTTGCCCGCCTTGAAGCCGGTAGGCACGTTATCCATGAACACCAGCTTGGTGCCAGCATCCGCTGCGGCCTTGTAGGCCGATGCGGTCGCAGTCGGATCGGTCGGGATGGAAACGATGATGTTCGGCTTCTGCGCCATGATGGTTTCGAGGTCGGCCACCTGCTTTTCGGGCTTGAAGCCGGCATCCGTGACCGCAATGACCTTGATGCCCATGGCCGCGAACTGCGTCTGCAAGCCGTTGATTTGGGCGCGAGACCAGTCATTGCCGCCGTAATGCATGACGATGGCAGCCGTGGCACCCATTGCCTTGACCTTGGCAAGTTCCTCAGCGGTCAACGAGACGCCGGAGGCGGGCGACGGGTCTTCACCCGACGGTCCCTTCGACAGCACCGATTCCTGCAGCTTGGCGAGCGCGGTATCGGGATCGGCGGCAAATGTCGGGGCCGCGATGGACAGCACTGCCGCGATGGCCGCGGAGCACAAAAGAATGCGTCTGGTAATCATGGTTTCCTCCCGTGGATGGGGCACAGCCCCGGTGGCCTTCAATCCTTCTTGAGATCGGCCGATTTTAGATAAGTCATACTGGCACGAGCGCCCTCCAGCGGATCGGTCCAGGCATCGAGTTCCGCGCAGATCCAGCCGGCAAAGCCGATCTCGCGCAAGGCGGCAATAATGCCGTCGGTCGGCACGTCACCACGATCAAGAGGCGTGAAGGCAAACGGCTCGCACTGCAGGCCCTTGAGGTGGACATAGGAAATACGGGACGCGTGATCGCGTATAAGCTGCGCAGGATCGCCACCTGCTGCTGCGAGATGCGCCGTGTCCGGGCAGAAATCGATACCCGTCAGGCCGAAGATCTTTGCGACCTCCTCAGGTCCCTCCACGATTGTGGAGAGGTGGGGATGATAATGGCCGCGCAAACCGTGTGCGCTCGCAATTTCCCCTACCCGATCAAGCGCTGCCGCGAGCTTGTGAAAATCCGCCTCCCGCGTTCCGTCGAAACGCTTTGCGCCGCCGCCGACAACGAGATGCGGAGCACCGAGTTCGGCGGCCCGTTCCGCGGCGCGCGTCACGCGGGCCAACTCCTCAGGAAGGATATCGTCGAAGATGAAGTTTCCGCCAGCATATGCGGCGACAAGGCTCAAACCATTGTCGGACAGCAGGGCACGCATATCCGCCGTGGAGAAATCGAGCAGGTTGCCATCGAAAAGCTCCACACCTTCATATCCTGCCGCTGCAATATCGGCGAAGGCACGCCGCATGTCACCGAAGGTTCGGTAGGAGAGCTGTGTAATCGAGGTGACGCCAACGGCACTTCCGCCGAGCTCCCCCCAGCAATTGGCATGATAAGCCAGCTTGCAACGCTCCATGGTCGTCTCCTCCTAAAGACATTTCCACCTTATATCGACTTGAGTGCGCCTTTAAACCACTCATGTCAACATTTAAAATGCATTTATCAGCAAACTTATGCTGTTTTAATACAAAAGTTTGTTGTTGCACGTCTCAAGGCGAGGATTTATCAAGGCTTATCCGCTTGGTTCGGGTGAAAGGAATAGATATGCCTGCTACGGCGAAGATGGACGCCGATATGCACCCGCGACGGAAGGGGCGTCCGCGCACGGCGGAAACGGCTGCGCCCAGCCTTGTGGAAATTCTCAACCTGGTGCGCACGGAAAAGGCCACGACCCGTCAAGAACTGGAGCGGGAAAGCGAACTTGGTCGCGCCGTGGTGGCAGATCGCCTCGGGACGCTCACCGAGCTCAGGCTCGTCGATGAGAGCGAACTTGGCACGGCCTCAGGCGGCCGGGCGCCGCGGCTCGTGCGGTTTTCCGCAAATCGCGGCAGCATCCTCGTCGCCACCCTCGACCAGACTGCGCTTGGCGTCGGCCTTGCCGATCTCGGCGGCCATCTGAGGATGGAACATCACGAGGCAGCGGACCTGACGCAACCTGTCTCTGCGCTGCTCGACCGGCTCACCATGCTGTTTCGCTGGATCCTCGATATGCAGCCGGACGCCGGTGAGCTATGGGGCATTTCCATCTCCGTGCCTGGTGTCGTGACCGACGCTGGCGAAAGCTTTTTTCAGAATGGCACACCCCCGGTGCTGCCGGGATGGGAGAGCTTTCCGCTGGTCGAGAAACTGATCGAGGGATTCGACGTTCCCGTCTGGCTGCGGTCCAGCGTCGAGACCATGACCATGGGTGAATTTCACTCCGGAGCTGGCGTCGGCCACCGGGCGATGCTGTTCGTCAAGATCGGTAAACGCATCGGCGCCGGGCTGGTCAGCGACGGTGCGCTGTTCCGGGGCGCACAAGGCGCGGTCGGCTTGATCGGCTCCGTGCCGGTCAGTTCGGGTGAGAGGCACGGTACGCTGGAGACCATGGCCGGCTCGGAGTCGATAATTCGTGACGGCCGGATACAGGCGGAGAAGGGCTTGAGCCCGATCCTCGCCGAGCATGCCCGGCGCGGCGGCGAGATCACGGCGATCGAAGTGGCGCAGGCGGCGCATATGGGCGACGCGGCGGCCATCGATATCCTCTCGCAAAGCGGGCGTATGATCGGCCAGGTCGTGGCGACGCTTGCAAACATGTTGAACCCGGAACTGATCGTGCTCTCCGGGTCGATCGCTCAGAGCAACGATATACTGCTGGCAGCCGCTCGCGAGGCCATCTATGGCGCATCCCACCCGCTGGTCAGTCGCGACCTACAGATCATCCGCTCACAGATGGGCAGTTCCTCCGGCCTCGTCGGGGCTGCTATCGTGGCGACGGAAAGCCTGTTCTCGCCAGCCGTACTCCGCGACTGGATTATGGCAGGGCGCCCGCAGGCGCATCCACAATTCGAGGCCCTTCGCGGCCGGTTAGAGGCGCAGACCGCAGCCGTTGCAGCGGTCATGCCGCCGCCCAAAACTTGAGGCGTGTCGATGGTGATTGAAGGACTTGGTCCCCATGGCGAACGCGCATCCGCACCAGAGCGGGTCTTGCTTCTTCCTGAGGACAAGGCACGGGCACGGGCTGCGGGCTTACGCATTGCCATCGTCCTGCATACGCTGGCGAGCGACTGGGCCAAGCAGCAACTGGCCGGTATCGTCGGAACGCTCGGCGACTGCGGTGTGGCGGTTATCGATGTCGTCGACTGCGGTTTCACGCCCGAGGTGCAGATCGAGGCGCTGGACCGCCTGATCCGCGAAGCACCGGACGCCATCATTTCGCTCCCGGTCGCCAATGCCAAGGTCGCCGCGGCCCATGCACGCGTTTCCGCCGCCGGAATCAAGCTCGTGCTGCTTGATAATGTCCCGACTGGTCTACTGCCGGGCAAGGATTACGTATCGCTGATTTCAGCAGACAACTTCGGTCTCGGTAAGATGGCGGCAGAAGGTCTCGCGCCCTATCTCGGCGAGGAAGCCGAGGTCGGTGTGCTCGGATACGAATCGGATTTCTTCGCGACCAACGAGCGCGAGATCGCCTTTGTGAAATGGATGCGTATCAACCGACCGCGCCACCACCTGCATGTCGCCCGATTCCCTTCCCTCACGGAGGCGGGCGCGACGGCTTCGGCGTTAGCAAAAAAGCTTCCGAACCTAAAAGGGCTGTTCGTGGTCTGGGATACGCCGGCCATCGCGGCGGCCGCGGCTCTCGTCTCCGCTGGCCTGTCTGTTCCAATCGCCACAGTCGACCTCGGCAAGGAGGCGGCCATCAGCCTCTCGGGCGGCGGGCCAATTGTAACAATTGCTGCCCAGCAGCCATTCCGGCAGGGGCAGACGGCCGCCTCGACAACGGTAACCGCCCTCCTCAGTCGCCTTACGCCAGCCTGGGTAGCCCTACCCGGCGTTGCGGTAACTGCCACAAATGTGGTGGAATCGTTCCAGACGATCTGGCGGTCTCCGGCGCCTCGAGAAGTCTTGAGGCAGCAGAAGCTTCTCCGCTGAGTTTGGCTCATCTGACGATTTTGTTGTGAGGAGATCCTTCGTCGGTCCAAAATTTGGACTGATGAGACCAGAACCCGGATTGGTCTCATGCGACGGGCTCCGTGCCGCCACACGCACAACTTCGGTGTGCTGCGTGATATCCCACCCTTTTGCGCGTAAAGTTCAGCGCATCGATCCGGAAATAATTGCCGCTTTAGCGCCTGTTGACTGAGGCCCAAAGCCAGGGCACAAAGGTGACATCCACGGTCGCTCGCGATTGGAAAACAGAGGGAATTTCAAGGCTCACCCACTAAGCCATTGAAATCATGTGAGAATCCAGGTTCCCCAACCACGCCTTTCTTTCTCAATAAAATAAGCCACTTAGGCAACACTGAAAAATGCCAACCGGAACAACGTTCCGGTGCATATTTCCGTATCATTTAGCCAAGCGTGACTACCGCTTACTTGGTCGGCCTTGTTCTAGCTGACCTTGCCCCGTCGAAATAATCCATTTTGAAGTAAGCTCTGGCCCATTGAGAGGACCAGGGAATGAAGCGTAACCGTTTTACAGACGAACAGATCATCGGCATTCTGAAGGAGCACGAGGCGGGCGCGCCGGTCTCGGAGCTTTGCCGCAAGCACGGTGTCAGTGATGCGAGCATCTACAAGTGGAAGGCCAAGTTCGGCGGCATGGACGTATCCGAAGTCAAGCGGCTGAAGACGCTGGAGGACGAGAACGCGAAGCTGAAACGGCTTTTGGCAGACGCCATGCTCGACAACGCCGCCTTGAAAGACCTTTTGGGAAAGAAGTGGTGACGCCCGCAGCAAGGCGGAAAGCTGTCGCTCATCTGATGGATCATCACCAGATGAGCGAACCATTGCCCGGCAGGCGGTGTTTACACCGCTGAGAGGGGCGGGCGTGTAAAGCCATGGGCTTTTGCCGTATGGCGATCCGTTACGAAACCAGGCGCAGCGATGACCATGACCTTCGCGAGCGGATGAAGGCGCTGGCGCATGAACGCCGCCGTTTTGGATATCGACGCCTTCATGTGCTGCTTAGGCGCGAGGGGCATCTTGTGAACCACAAGAAACTCTTCCGGCTCTATCGGTAAGAGAAGCTGACGGTACGCAAGCGTGGCGGGCGTAAGCGGGCGATAGGCACCCGAGCGCCGATGTTGATCCCGACGGCTGCCAATGATCGCTGGTCGCTGGACTTCGTGTCAGATCTGCTCACCGATGGCCGCAGGTTCCGGGTGCTTACGGTCGTCGATGATTGTAAAAGAGAATGCTTGGGGCGCGTCGCCGATACGTCCCTTTCCGGCTTGCGGGTTGCCGTTGAGTTGGACCGGATCATCGAAAGACGTGGCAAACCGAA
>NZ_RXPG01000003.1:0-347500 GCF_023757665.1 Rhizobium skierniewicense Ch11 | reverse complement strand
AGACATTTGTCCGAACCATGTTGTCTCCTATCCCGATCCGAATGTCGTGATTGGCCGGCGTCTGGATATTCTGCCGGTCGAAATCGTCGTGCGTGGTTATCTTGCCGGAACAACGGGAACCTCTATTCTGACACTCTATAAGAACGGCGAGCGACAGATGTATGGCGTCTCCTTTCCTGAAGGAATGAAAGACAACCAGGTGCTACCCGAACCGATCATTACGCCGACCAGCAAAGAGTTCGATGGCGGCCATGATGAGCCACTCACGCCCGCCGAAATCATCGAAAAGGGATTGCTGACGCAGCAGCAATGGGAAACGCTTTCCACATATGCGCTGGCCTTGTTCAAGCGTGGGCAGGACCTCGCGGCCAAGCGAGGCCTCATCCTGGTAGACACAAAGTATGAATTCGGCACAGACGAAGATGGCAAGATCATCCTTGCTGACGAAATCCATACGCCAGATAGCAGCCGCTATTGGATGGCCGATAGCTACGAGCAAGCTTTTACGAGCGGCACCCGCCCCTACAGTTTCGACAAGGATTTCGTTCGTTCCTGGGTGGCCGAGCGCTGCGATCCCTATAAGGATGAAATTCCCGAGATTCCCGAGGACCTCGTGATCCAGACATCCAAAGTGTATATCGAAGCCTTCGAACGTATCACCGGAGACGTCTTTCGGGCTGACGATCGTGAAGCAACAGTGTTTGATAGAGTACGAAAAAATCTGGAGCCGTTTTTCCAGGGAGCGTGATTTTGACAAAAGTATCCGGACAGATCTCATCGAAAAAAGACGAAACAGGCGTGCCCAGGCAGCGCCAGCGTCGTTCCGCCGAAGAAACCCGTCGCGATATTCTGGCCATGACGGAACGGCTTTTCCGTGCGCGCGGTTTCGGGTCGGTCTCCATCGCCGACATCGCCGCTGCGCTCAACATGTCGCCTGCCAACGTGTTCAAGCATTTTCACTCTAAGAATGCGCTTGTCGACGCCATTTTCCTCCAGCAAATCCGTTTGCTGGAACAGAAGCTGGACCCGCTCGACGGGACGCATTCACCGTTCGAAAGATTGAGCCATCTGGCGCGCAGCCTGATGGAGAACCACCGTCGCGATCTGAACGACAATCCCTACATCTTCGAAATGATTCTGATGACGGCCAAAAGAGAACTTGCGTGCGGCCAGTATTATGAGAATGTTATCACAAACCTTCTGGCCGCCATTATCAAAGATGGAATAGCGGGGGGGATCTATGCGCAGACAGACGTGGACACCTCGGCACGTACAGCACTCATGGCATTGATAAGCGTCCTGCATCCCGCGCTGATCGCCCATGAGGAAGTCGACATTTTAGCAACACGAAGTCAGGAACTGGCGCGACTGATAGATTGTGCACTGCGGTATGGGATTGCTAAGTGACGATAACACATATACGTCACCTGTTCCTGAAATGCCGTCCTGACGATCTGCCCGCCGATTGAACCCGCCGGAGCAAAACGCTCAGGCCCCGTCACAGCAGCACTGAATTGCGACCGTTGAACATGAGAAAAACGATGAAAAGCCGTCTCGCTCCTCTATTCACCATCTTGCTCATGGCGGGCGTTGTTGCCGGCTGCAGCGATAGCGAAGATACAAAGCAGGCTCCGGCACAAGGTGCGCAGCGCCCGCCTGCGCCAGTCAGCGTCATCTCCATGAAAAAGAGCGACTACCCGCTGACGACATTGTTGTCCGGTCGCGCTGAAGCTTTCCAGATCGCCGCTATTCGTCCACGTGTCAGCGGGATCATCAAACAGATCGCCTTCAAGGAAGGCGGCTTCGTGAAATCGGGCGACGTCTTGTACAAGATCGATGACGATACGTATCAGGCCGCTTTCGCCGAAGCGCAGGCCGCCCTGGAGCGTGCTGAAGTCAGCGTTCCCGCAGCCGAAGCGAATTTGCAGCGCTATGAGCGCCTCGCCAATAGTGGCGCGTCTCAAAAAGAATTCGAAGATGCGCGCACGACTTTGCTCCAGGCAAGGGCCTCTGTTGCAGAAGCACGTGCCACTTTGCAGACGGCGCAGATCAACCTGTCCTTGACTGATGTGCGCGCTCCCTTTGACGGCGTGACATCCGCCACGAATTTCTCGATCGGAAACGTCGTCACCGCGAGCCAGACCGATTCCCTGACCACGCTTCGCCAGATTAATCCCATCTACATCCAGCTCAACGAATCCAGTGTGAACCTTCTTCGTTTGCAGTCTGCGATCAAGGCTGGAAAGCTGGAGCGAAGCGACAACAGCGAGACGACAGACATTCGCTTGACGCTTGAAGACGGGTCGGAATATCCCGGCGTCGGCAAACTCGACATGTCGGAAATGGCCGTCAGCACGACAACGGGCACAGTGTCCATACGCACCCTGTTTGAAAATCCCGACAACACCATTCTTCCAGGAATGTATGTTCGCGCCACAATCACCATTGGCAAGGAAATCGGCTACCTCATTCCCCAACGGGCAGCCAGCCGAAACGCCAATGGCGAGTTGACCGCAAAATTCGTGACGGCAGACAACAAGGTCGAGACCAGAACCTTCCCGTCCAGCCAGCTGTCCGGAAACAACTGGCTTGTTACGGAGAATGTTGCGGATGGCGACAAGCTGATTGCGGACGGGTTTCAATGGATAACCGACAATGCCGCCGTCAATCCCATACCGGTCGAAATCGATGAAAAGGGATCTATCATTGAAAAGTCGGGCGCTCAGGCCGCGCCAGCTCCCGCGCCGAAATCATGATGTCTGAAGACATGCTCGGCAACATCGTGATCAGGAACTAGATATGTCAAAATTTTTCATTCGGCGACCGATCTTTGCTTGGGTCATCTCCATCGTCATCATGTTGGGCGGCGTGCTGGCTATCAGCACCTTGTCGATTTCCCAATATCCGGAAATTGCTCCACCGACGATCCGCATCAGCGCAAGTTATACTGGCGCGAGTGCCGATACTGTGCGAAAAACCGTTACGCAGATCATTGAAGACGGTATGACCGGCCTCGATGGGCTGACCTATATGAACTCGTCATCGACCACCGGATCGGCAAGCATCACTCTGACATTCGACAATAGCGTCAACAGCGATATTGCCCAGGTGCAGGTTCAGAACAAACTCCAACTCGTCACCTCGCAATTGCCATCCGTCGTTCAGGATCTCGGCATCGAAGTGACAAAGTCGACGTCGAGTATCCTTTTGGTGGGCGCCCTGGTTTCCACGGATGGAAAGCGTTCGTCGGCCGATCTGGGCGACATATTCTCCACCCAGATCGAAGATCAGGTGAAACGCATCGAGGGCGTCGGCAATATCAACGCCTTTGGTTCGGCTTACGCGATGCGCATCTGGCTCGACCCTTTCAAGCTGAAGAAATTCCAGCTGACGCCAGCGGATGTCACGGGAGCCATTCAGTCGCAGAATACGCAGGTTTCCGTTGGTTCGGTGGGCGGATTGCCTTCGGTGGAAGGTCAGCAGATCAACGTCACGATGACCGCACAAAGCCAGCTGACGACCGTTTCCGATTTTGAGCGCATCATTCTCAAGGTCGACAATACAGCGGCCAATGTGCGGCTGAGTGACGTTGCGCGCGTTGAGATCGGTCAGGAAACCTACGCTTCGACCTCACGTTCGAACCGCCAGCCTGCCTCCGGTTTCGCCGTCAACCTGGCAACGGGTGCCAACGCGCTCGACACAGCCGCTCTGGTCAAGGCAAAACTGGAGCAAGTCGCTCCAACCCTGCCGCAGAACGTCAAAGTCATATACCCCTATGATACGACACCGTTCGTTTCACTTTCGATCGAAAAAGTCGTGCACACGCTGATCGAAGCCATCGTACTGGTCTTCGTCGTGCTGTTGGTCTTCCTTCAGAACCTGCGTGCCACATTCATTCCGATGATTGCGGTTCCCGTTGTACTTCTCGGCACCTTCGGCATCTTGGCGCTCACTGGATACTCGATCAACACGCTCACGATGTTTGCGATGGTTCTTGCCATCGGTCTCCTCGTCGACGATGCGATCGTTGTTGTTGAAAACGTCGAGCGCATCATGTCGGAGGAGGGTTTGAGCCCGCTGGAAGCCACCGAGAAATCCATGGGCGAAATCACCGGTGCCATCGTCGGTATTGCGCTGGTTCTGACAGCGGTCTTCATTCCCATGGCCTTCTTCGGCGGATCGACGGGCATCATCTATCGTCAGTTTTCCGTCACCATCGTCTCGGCAATGCTGCTGTCTGCTGTCGTAGCCATCGTTCTGACGCCGGCGCTTTGCGCAACGATGTTGAAGCCCATCGATCATAAAAAGAAGACCCGTGGCCCTGGTGCGTGGTTCAACCGTAACTTTGACCGGACCACCACGGGATATGTCAGCTCGATCGCCTATCTTCTGAAGCGGCCGTTGCGTGTGCTTTTGATGTTCGCAATCGTCGTGGGAGGATGTGCTTGGTTCTTCTCCCGCTTGCCTTCATCCTTCCTGCCACAGGAAGACCAGGGCGTGTTGATGACGATCATTCAGCTGCCCAACGGTTCGACCAGTGCACAAACCGCAAAGGTCGTCGAAAAAGTTGAGAACTACTATCTCGACAAGGAAAAAGACGTCATCGACAGTATCTTTGCCGTGAACGGCTTCAGCTTTACCGGCAGTGGACAAAGCTATGCCCTCGTCTTTGCAAAGCTGAAAGATTTCGATCAGCGAACGGACCCGAATACGGCGGCCTCGGCAGTTGTCCAGCGCGCGATGGGAACGTTCATGACCTTCCGCGAAGCACAGGTCTTCCCCATTCTCCCACCGGCCATTCAGGGCCTTGGCAACTCCAGTGGCTTTTCCATGTATCTGGTGGACAGTGGAAACCGGGGAGGTGACGCCCTTGTCAGCGCATCAAAGCAACTCATCCAGGCTGCAAACTCAAGCGGTATGATCACCGCAATGCGTGCCAATGACCGCGATCAGGAAAGTCAGGTGAAGCTCGAGTTGGACCAGGAAAAGCTTGGGGCGATGGGCCTCAGCACCTCGGAAGTGAACTCCATGCTGACCACGATCTTTGCCGGCAGCCGTGTCAATGACTTCACGCTCAACAACAAGATCAAGAAGGTTTACGTGCAGTCTGATGCGCCATACCGCATGCAGGCCGAAGACCTGAAATACTGGAACGCCCGAAATTCGGGCAACGAGATGGTACCCTTCACGTCATTCACGACCGCAAAATGGGTGAACGGTTTGCCATCCGTCTCTGCATACAACGCGGCCAACGCCTTCTCCCTCGAAGGCGCCGCACCTCCAGGCGTAAGCTCTGGTGATGCGATGAACGAGGTGGAACGCATCGTTTCCCAGATGGACGGCGGGTACTCAGTCGCCTGGACTGGATTGTCCTTTCAGGAACGTCTCTCCGGATCGCAGGCACCCTTGCTTTATGCGCTCTCGGTTCTGATCGTCTTCCTGTGCCTTTCGGCGCTCTATGAAAGCTGGTCGATCCCGTTTTCCGTCATCATGGCTGTCCCCGTCGGTGTCCTCGGCGCCTTGGCTGCAGCGCACTTCTTCGGACAGTCGAACGACGTGTACTTCAAGGTTGGTCTTCTGACGACGATCGGCCTTGCGGCGAAAAACGCGATCCTGATTGTGGAGTTTGCCAAGGAACGGCAGGAGCACGGCTTGAGTCTTCTGGACGCCACACTTGAGGCTGCAAAGCTCAGATTGCGTCCCATCATCATGACCTCCCTCGCTTTCATCCTGGGTGTTGTTCCCTTGGCCATTGCCAGCGGCGCAGGCTCTGCGGCGCAGAATGCGATCGGTATCGGCGTTCTCGGTGGTATGCTTTCTGCAACACTCCTCGGAATTTTCTTCATTCCATCGTTTTTCGTCATGATTCGGGGCCTATCTAAACGTTAACAAACCAAAAACATGCTAGCAAAACCGCAAGACGCTGTTAGAAATGTTGGCAATTGTGAACCGCATCTTTTCAGCCCACAGCAGTGCGTCGCTCGTTTCGACTGAGGTGCTCAATGCGCCAAATTAAATTGGGATAATTTCATGCCGTCTATTCGTGTTACCATTCCTCTCACGATGCTTCTGCTTTCCGGTTGCGTTGTCGGTCCCGACCATAAGGCTCCAGAAGCGCAGCTTCCCGTCAAATTCGCTGAAGGCGGAAAGACCAGCAATGGTGACGTTGCGACAGTTGCGTGGTGGAACGCGTTTAACGACAGCCGCCTTAACGGCTATGTCGAGACAGGTCTGGCGCAGAACCTGACAGTTCTTCAGGCCATCGAGCGCATCAATCAGGCCCAGTCCCAGATCACCGTTGCGGGTGCAGGCGCTCTTCCAAGCCTGACCGGCTCTGGCAGTCACACGACATCGCAGACGAAAGGCAGCTTCCCGTCGAATAGCTCCTCCGTTCAGAACGTCTCAGGCGGCGCGCTTGATGCATCATGGCTGCTGGATCTCTTCGGCCAATACCGCCGCGCCAAGGAAAGCGCCGGAGCGTCCCTCGATGCCGCCTATTCCACGGCCGACGTTCAGCGCTTGACGTTGATTTCATCCGTGGTTTCCGCCTATATCGACGTTCGTTTCTATCAGGAGCGACTGGCAATTGCCCGCGCCAACCTGAAGTCACGCCGAGAAACGCTCGACCTGACCAAGCTTCAGCTTGAAGCCGGTGCAGCGTCTCGTCTCGATGTCGTTCAGTCAGAAGGTCTGGTCAACTCGACACTTGCGGACATGCCGGGCCTGGAAACAAGCTTCCGTCAAGCGGCGCATCGTATTGCAACGCTACTGGGCATGCCGGCATCGTCGCTGGTCGTCGAATTGCAGCGCGGTGCACGTCAGCCAGTCGCTCGTAAGGCGCCGCTGACAGGTATTCCAGCCGACCTGATCCGCAACCGTCCTGACATCCGTGTGGCTGAACGCAATCTGGCCGCGGCTGTCGCGGAGATTGGTGTTGCCGAATCGCGCTTGTATCCAAGCATCACGATCAGTGGCTCGATTTCGCCAAGCTACGTGAACCTTTCCAACAACGGTTCGCGCGGAACATCGAACTCCTGGTCCTTCGGTCCAAGTCTCGTGCTGCCAATCCTTGATGGTGGCAGCCTGCGTGCGAATGTGGACATTGCCAAATCTGCCGCTCGCGAGCAGTACCTGGCATGGAAGGAAACCGTGCTGAACGGCATGGAAGAGGTTGAGAACGCACTTGCTGCGGTCAACCGCGACAAGCAGACAGAAGATGCGCTGCGCAGAACCGTCAAGTCCTATGAAGAAGCCCTGTCGCTCGCGACAGCAAGCTACCGTGATGGTGCGTCCTCGCTGCTCGACGTTCTCGATGCGCAGCGTCAGGTGTCCACGGCACAGGCCAACCTTGCGACAGCCGTTCAGACAACCGCGCAGGACTATGTGCGGCTGAGCGTTGCACTGGGTGGCGGCTATGCCGTCGGCGCCCCGACAAAGGCGTCCAACACCATCATGGCGGCCAACACGCCCAAGGGCATGTAAACCGGCGATCCACGATTGATCCGGACATCCATCCCGCAACGAAAGTTGCGGGATTTTTTGTGCGCAGTGCGGACAACGAAAAAAGCCTCGGATCACTCCGAGGCTTTTCTCAAACAGGACTGGCTGCGAAGATCAGCTCTTAGCGCGCTCGACATAGGAATTGTCTTCGGTCGCGACAACAACACGGATACCGGCGTCGATGTGGGGCGGCACCATCGTGCGGATGCCGTTGGACAGGATCGCAGGCTTGTAGGACGACGATGCCGTCTGGCCCTTCACGACCGGTTCGGTTTCCATGATCTCAAGTGTGACATGACGGGGAAGAATAACTGCCAGCGGCAGACCCTCGTGGATCGACAACACGCAGGTCATGCCTTCCTGGAGATAGGCCTTCTGGTCGCCCATGGTCTCGGAATCCACGACGACCTGGTCGTAGTTCTCTGGGTTCATGAAGTGGAAACCTTCACCGTCTTCGTACAAGAACTGGAAGTTCAAGTCTTCGACAAATGCCCGCTCGACCTGCTCGGTCGTGCGCCAGCGTTCCGAAACCTTCACGCCATCCGAGATGCGACGCATATCGACCTGCGTCACGGGCGTACCCTTGCCGGGATGGAAGTTGTTGGCGGTGAGAACGACATAGAGCTTGCCATCGACGTCGATAACATTGCCCTTGCGCACGGATGAGGCGATAACCTTGACCATAGGATTTCCTTGTAACTCAATGAAATGCGTCGTAAAGGACCGCGCGGCTGCATCGACCCGATGGACGTTTTTTATGTTTTATGGGGCGCACCTACCTTAAATCCGCAGGAATTGCCAGCCTCCAACCGCATCGAACAGAAAACTGTGCCACGGATTTCGGATAATTCGATACTACGGCACAGTTGGCATCGCAAAGAAAGCAGCAGATGGGCTCAAACCTTCACACAACGTCCGCCTGGTGGACGCCCGATGTGCATCAGGATCGCCGCCCCTTTCTTTTGGGAAGAAACGCTATCCAGGCAGCCATCCGTCGCTTTTTTGCAGACGACGACTTTCTGGAGGTCGACACGGCCACGCTACAGATCTCTCCGGGCAACGAGGCGCATCTCCATGCCTTCGCGACAACCGGAATAACCACAAGCGGTGAGCATGCTCCGCTTTATCTGCACACATCCCCGGAATTTGCGTGCAAGAAACTGCTGGCTGCGGGGGAAAGGCGGATCAGTTGTTTCGCGCATGTCTACCGCAACAGAGAGCGCGGCCCTTTACACCATCCTGAATTCACGATGCTGGAGTGGTACCGCGTCGGCGAGACTTACGAGACCCTGATGCGCGACAGTGCTGATCTGCTGGCTCTGGCTGCCGAGACGATGAAGACGACAAGCTTCACCTATGGCGGCCACAGTGTCGATCCGTTTCTGGAACCTGAGCGACTGAGTGTCGCTGAGGCTTTTCAGCGTTACGGCAGCATCGATCTACTGGCGACCATCGACAAAAACGGTGAAACGGACCGGGATCACCTTGCTCGCCAGCTCAACAAGGCCGGAATTCGTGTAGCGAGTGACGACAGCTGGGCCGATATGTTCAGCCGCGTCATCGTGGAACGGGTGGAGCCAAAGCTGGGCTTTGGGCGCGCCACCATTCTGGACGAATATCCCACCAGCGAAGCGGCCCTTGCCCGTCGCTCTCCCGGAGATGGACGCGTTGCGGAACGCTTTGAACTCTATGCCTGCGGGGTGGAATTGGCCAATGCCTTCGGTGAACTGACCGATGCAGCCGAGCAGCGCCGTCGTTTCGAGATCGAAATGACAGAAAAGCAGCGCGTCTATGGTGAAACCTACCCGATCGACAACGACTTTCTCGCCGCACTTGCCGTCATGCCTGCGGCAAGTGGCATTGCGCTCGGTTTCGATCGCCTGGTGATGCTGGCCACCGGCGCACCACGCATCGATCTGGTCATGTGGGCACCTGTCGCAGGTTACGGATCATGACCGTCCGCAGCCTGAAATCGCCGGAAGACCTGGTAGACGCGGGTCTCATCGATGAAAGCAGACTGGAAAGCGTTCGTCGCGTCACCGAGAGGTACGCGGTGGCTGTCACGCCTGCTATGGCCGGTCTCATCGATGGAAACGATGCCAGCGACCCGATCGGGTTACAGTTCCTGCCAAGTGAGGCAGAACTGCTGCAAACGCCGGAAGAGCGGGCTGACCCCATCAGCGACGAAGCGCATAGTCCCGTTCCCGGTATCGTCCACCGCTATCCCGACCGTGTCCTCTTGAAGGCCGTGCACGTATGCCCGGTCTATTGTCGCTTCTGCTTCCGCCGGGAAATGGTTGGCCCACAGGGCAACGGCACGATGGGCGCCGACGAGCTGTCAACGGCCCTCGCCTACATCAGGGACCATGAAGAAATCTGGGAGGTCATCTTGACGGGCGGCGATCCGCTCGTGCTCTCGCCACGGCGTCTGACAGCCATCATGGAGGGCCTGAAGGCAATCGCGCATGTCAAAATCGTGCGGTTTCACACACGCGTGCCGGTTGTCGATCCCGGCCACATCGAAACGCAACTGATTGAAGCTCTGAAGTCCAGCGGCAAGACGACCTACATCGCACTCCATGCCAACCACCCCCGCGAGCTGACCCAGGAAGCGCGGGCCGCATGTGCAAGACTGATTGACGCTGGCATCGCAATGGTCAGCCAGTCGGTTCTGTTGAAAGGTATCAATGACGCCCCTGACATCCTCGCCGATCTCATGCGCGCTTTCGTGGAGACGCGGGTTAAACCCTATTATCTCCACCATCCTGACCTTGCCCCAGGCACCAGCCACTTCCGGATGAATATTGAGGACGGCCAGCGAATCATAGCGGCCATGCGCGGATATATCTCCGGTCTGTGTCAGCCGACCTATGTGCTGGATATTCCCGGCGGCCATGGAAAAGCCGTCATAGGTCAGAATGCGGCAGCGAAACAGCCAGAGGGTTGCTATTCCATTTCCGATTTCAACGGCAACGATCACATCTACCCGCCATCGGCGGAATAGATGCCGCTAATAAGAGCGGCATATCAACGGCTCGTCCGCATCTGGGCAAAGAAACAAAAATTTCACAATTCCGCCCCCATCCTGTCATCATAAAGAAAAATATTCTACCTATATTGAAAATCATTGATTACGCCGCGAATCTGGAGTATCAGTGAGTCTGCTGGAGAAGGTTGTCTCCAGTCCTCCGGATCCATACCAAGCAGGGAGAGTGACATGTCAAATATGAAACGCATTGCCGCAATCCTTGACGAGCGGTTTGTGAGTGCCGGATACACATCCATGTGTTCCCGCTGCTGTCGAATGTGACCTGACGGTCCATCTTTCTTCAAATTCGATTCGACGAAATGCTGTGTGCCAAGCCACAGTGGGAGTATGTATGATGCAAAAGCAAGTTATTGAATTCGCTGGTGAACCGGTTGGGATCGTTGTCCCGGACAACAACCGTCTGAAGTTCATTGCTGTGAAGTATCACGTTCACGACCTAGACGAACAGCGCTTCGACAGCGCCGATGATGTACGGCTTGCCATTCGCAACCTTGTGCGCGATCGCAACGTCGCAGCCCTTGTCTAAAAACAGTTGCCCATGCGCTTGAGTGGCCAAGATTGTTGTCGTGTTCAGGTCTGTGAGATCAGTCAAAAGGTGTTGCCTCAAAAGAGACGACGCCTTTTGTGCCTTCAAGACTGACAATCAGAATGCCGTGAACGTCAGCGTCGTCAAAGACCGAACGATACCTGGAATATTGACGATGTTTTCATTGATGAATTTGCCAACATCCTCGTCGGTCGAAAGATAAATCTTCAAGAGAAGATCATATTCTCCGCTCGTCGAATACAGCTCGGATACGAGCTCCGTTTTATAGATGGCATCGGCAACGTTATAGGTCTTGCCGGGCGTGCATTGAAGCTGAACGAAAATGGGCTTCATGATGTGTTTCCCGTCACGAATTGAAAGCACGCATGGCAGACCGCCTTGCGCTATGCTGCACTATTGTCCGAGCTGAGCATCTGTTTCAAGCCTGTTTCCTCGCCGTCCAACCAACCTGTCATGACCGAGGACAGATAGGGCGACCATATTCCCGCCCGGCATGACATGATGACGATATGTCGGTAGTCTCCTGTACCGGGCAGGATTAAGCTGACCGATATGTGTGAAGGATCGGCACGGCCGAAGAACGGCACACATTGCTTCCGCATCCTTGGGTGACCTCAATGTACAATGATCCACGCTCTCACGGCCTTTGGGAAAAAACAGCGCCACCTCCACCACTCACCACATCGCTCGTAGGTCATGAGACGACGAATGTCGTCGTTGTCGGCGCGGGTTTTACCGGTCTTTCCGCGGCTCTGCATCTGGCTGAGCGCGGCATCAAGGCCATCGTTTTGGAAGGCAAGGAGATCGGCTTTGGGGGCGCTGGCCGCAATGTCGGTTTGATCAATGGCGGCATGTGGGTCATGCCCAAGGAACTGCCCAACGTGCTCGGTCCTGTTTATGGCGAACGTCTCCTCGACCTTCTCGGCAATGCTCCTTTCCTCGTGCGCGAGATCATCGAAAAGCACGGGATTGAATGCCAGCTTGAAAAGCACGGCACGCTTCATGTCGCCGTGGGCGACAAGGGGCTCGCCGAAATTCGCGAACGATGCGCCCAGTGGGCTGCACGTGGTGCGCCGGTACGCATTCTGGATGCACAGGAAACGGCCAGCCGCGTCGGCTCATCTGCCTATAGCGGCGCATTGCTGGATGAGCGTGCGGGCACGTTACAGCCGCTTGCCTATGTCAGGGGTCTGGCGAAGGCGGCGCAGACCGCTGGTGCCACAATCTATACCGCAAGCCCCGTTATCGATAGCCAGCCGGATGGTGACGGCTGGGTGGTAACAACAGAAAGCGGCTCGGTTCGCGCCGATTGGGTCATCGTCGCAACAGAGGCTTACAGCACAGGCCCGTGGAAAATGGTCCGCGAAGAGCAGGTCTACCTCCCCTATTTCAATGTCGCGACCAAACCCTTGGGCGATAATCTTCGACAAACGATCCTGCCGAACCGTGAAGGCTGTTGGGACACGAACGAAATCCTCTCCTCCTTTCGCATGGACAAGGCAGGGCGCCTCGTATTCGGCAGCGTCGGAGCGTTGCGCAACACCGGCGCTCATATTCACCCCGCATGGGCCAAGCGCGCTATGAAGCGTCTCTTCCCACAGCTGGGTGAGATCGAATTTGAATGCGAGTGGTACGGCCAGATCGGCATGACGGACGATTCGGTGCCACGCTTCCACAAATTCGCAAAAAATGTTGTCGGCTTCTGTGGCTACAACGGTCGCGGCATCGCACCGGGAACAGTCTTCGGCAAAACGCTGGCCGCGCATGTAGCGGGCGATATAGCAGAAGACGACCTGCCCTTACCCATTAGCACACCACAAGCCCGTACTGTGCTTGCATTGAGAGAAGCCTATTACGAAGCAGGGGCACAGATCGCGCATTTCGCAGGCGAGCGGATTTAAACATCCGCTGCTCAGGCCCTGTCGAGAGCCGTAGTCTGTTGCGGTACAGGACAGACCGAGCACATTGAGATTTTGGTTCAGGAGTCGGATAGCAGCCAGCGGCAAAGTTGCTCTGATTGCCCAAACGAAATGTTCCGCTTTTCCGGTCTTCGATGTAGCAATCGCCACCACGTGGCCGTCATCTACCGTTATATCCTTGAAAATATAAAGCCGTATCTCTAAACAGTTTCGATATATTCGTTTGGATATTTTACTAAAGGGGCAAAGGGTATGGAAATTCGTCGTCGTCTTATCAGAACCATTCTTGCGGCAGTTATCGGCTCTGTGGTGGCGGGCATTGGCCTGTCTGCACCGGTTTTTGCGCAGGACAAGGTCACTGTTTTTGCCGCCGCCAGCATGAAGAACGCGCTTGATGAGGCAAACGGCGCATGGGCCAAGGAAACCGGGAACGAAGCCACCGTTTCCTATGCCGCGAGTTCTGCTCTGGCCAAACAGATCGAAGCGGGTGCGCCGGCCGATCTGTTCATTTCGGCCGATCTGGCCTGGATGGATTATGTCGCCGGAAAAAAGCTGATCAAAGACGACACTCGCACCAACCTGCTGGGCAACCGTCTGGTGCTGGTTGCGCCTGCCGATAAGGCAAAGCCTGTCGAGATCAAGCAGGGTTTTGATCTTGCAACGCTGGTGGGTGACGGCAAGCTGGCCATGGGCGCAGTGGATAGTGTTCCAGCTGGAAAATATGGCAAGGCCGCGTTGGAAAAGCTTGGCGTCTGGTCATCTGTAGAAAGCAGGGTTGCTGGCGCGGAAAGCGTGCGTGCAGCGCTTGTCCTCGTCTCCCGCGGTGAAGCGCCCTACGGCATCGTCTACCAGACAGATGCCGCCGCCGACAAAGGCGTCACGATCGTCGGCACCTTCCCGCAGGACAGCCATGAGCCGATCATCTATCCGGTTGCCATTCTCTCGAATACCAAAAGCCTCGCGGCAACTGCCTATCTCGAATTCCTGAAATCGGCGAAGGCTGCCCCTTTCTTTGAAAAGCAGGGGTTTACCATTCTGAAGTAAGGTCGGACTTTCACGATTCTATCGACAGGAATGGCAAATTGGATTGGCTCACTCTCAGTGCGGAAGAATGGACGGCGATACGGTTGAGCCTTTGGGTTTCCAGCATCGCCATGTTTGCCAGCCTTCCCCTGGGCATCCTGATTGCCCTGGCGCTGGCGCGTGGCCAGTTCTGGGGCAAATCGCTGCTCAACGGCATCGTCCACCTCCCTCTCATCCTGCCGCCGGTCGTGACCGGCTTCATTCTCCTCGTCACGTTCGGACGTCGCGGCGTGATCGGCCAATTTCTCGATCAGTATTTCGGTATCGTCTTTTCATTTCGCTGGACGGGGGCGGCACTCGCCTGCGCCATCATGGCCTTTCCGTTGATGGTGCGCTCCATCCGTCTGTCGATCGAAGCCGTTGATCGCAAACTGGAGGAAGCGGCGGGCACTCTGGGTGCAAGCCCCCTTTGGGTCTTTCTCACCGTAACATTGCCGCTGACTCTGCCCGGCATCATCGCAGGCATGATCCTCGCTTTTGCCAAGGCCATGGGGGAGTTTGGTGCAACGATCACCTTCGTTTCGAACATTCCAGGAGAAACACAGACCCTATCGGCGGCAATCTACACCTTCACGCAGGTTCCGGGCGGTGATGCGGGTGCGATGCGGCTGACACTGGTTGCAATCGCCATTTCCATGGTTGCCTTGCTGGCGTCGGAATATCTGGCGCGTATCGTCGGTAACAGGGTGAATGCACAATGACGCTGACGCTCACGGTCCAACACCGGCTGGACGCCTTTACGCTGGATGCCGATCTCACCGCTGGCAAAGGTGTGACCGCACTGTTCGGTCGCTCCGGCTCCGGCAAGACTTCGCTGATCCGCATCATCGCCGGATTGACCAGACCGGACCAAGCCGTATTGAAGCTCGATGATACCGTGCTGGCAGACAGCGCCAACCGCGTGTTTACGCCATGCCACAAACGGCGTTTCGGCACTGTCTTTCAGGAGGCGCGCCTGTTTCCGCATCTCACCGTCGAGCAAAACCTGCACTATGGCCGGTGGTTCTCCGGCAAGACCAGTGTGGAGGCAGACAGCGCGGGTATTATCGATATGCTTGGCATCGGAGCACTGCTGAAAAGGCGCCCGGAAAAGCTGTCGGGCGGTGAAAAGCAGCGCGTGGCGATCGGGCGTGCCCTTTTGTCGTCGCCGCGTCTTCTTTTGATGGACGAGCCTCTGGCAGCACTGGATGAGGCACGCAAGGCCGAGATCATTCCCTATCTTGAAAGGCTTCGTGATGAAACGAAGATACCGATCATCTATGTCAGCCACTCCGTCGCAGAGGTATCGCGCCTCGCCGATCAGATCGTCGTCATGAAAGACGGCCGGATCGACGCCGCTGGCCCGGCAGCGGAAATCCTGTCGCGCCCGGCTTTCAACGCTTACCTGGAGCGGCGTGAGATCGGCAGCATTCTGTCGGGCAGCGTAGACGCCTTCGATGGCGCGCATGGCCTTGCCACGATCAGGCTGAGGGGACTGGTTCTGCATGTGCCCTCAATATCGGCCAAAGTCGGGCACCCGGTTCGCGTTCATATTCCGGCCCGCGATGTGATGCTGGCGACGGTCAAGCCGGAAGGTTTGAGCGCACTCAACATTCTGAAAGGGCGTATCGCAGATATCGTCCTGTTGGATGATGGGATGGCAATGGTGCATGTGAATTGCAACAGCGACATCATCTTGTCGCGCATCACGCGGATGTCCGTCGAACGGCTCGCCTTGACGCCGGAAATGCCGATCTTTGCCGTCATCAAATCGGCAGCACTCGATCCCTACTGATCTTGCCTGCGATGGAATTCGAGCCAATCGAGATCGGCTCTCAGGGCATCGTCCAGACGTTGCTCCATACCGCGATAACGATCGAGCAACGCGCGGCCGAAGTCCGTCAACGCGGCGCCACCACCCTGACTTCCGCCGCGCTGCGATTCGATCACCGGTTCGTTGAACATATGGTTCAGGGCATCCACCAAAAGCCAGGCACGGCGATAGGACATGTCCATCGCGCGTCCGGCAGCAGAGATGGAGCCGGTGGAGACGATAAACTCCATCAGCTGGATCTTACCGCGTCCCAACCTGTCAGCGGGCGGAAAATCGATCCGCAAAACCGTTTTCAGTCGCTCTTTCCCCGCCTCGTCTTTCACGCGGCCACTCCGGCGAAGTGATCCCGCCACGCTTTTTGCGCGCCGTCATGCGGGAGAGCCGTGGCCTCGTGGACACCACGCGCAATGGCCCGGCTGACCACCATGCCTGCCAGATGGCAGAGCTCGGTAAAGTCACTCGCGGTGCTCATGGGCTTGCTGCACATGGCAGCGGCAAACATCGTGTCGCCATCACCCGCAAGATGAGACGGCAGAATGGCACGGGCCAGTCCACCATGCGCCATGATCGAAAGCCGATGTGCTTGTGCTTTCGTCAGCACTGCATCCGTCACCACCGCGCCGATGGTCGTCGCAATAAGCGTCACGCCTTTGATGCGCATGGCCGTATCGGTAGCTGAGAACTGCTGCGGCAAACCGAGCCCGCCGAATTCCCCGTCGCGCTCGTAAGGGGCGGCCCAGAAATGTCGGCTGGTTCCCACCGTCGCGGATCCCATCGCGTTGACGGCGACAATCGCTCCAACCTTATGACCGCCCGACGTTACAGCACTGGCAGACCCCAGCCCGCCCTTGAAGGTCGCCGTGGTCGCACCGGTGCCAGCGCCCACGCTACCCAGCGCAAAGGGCTGAGAGGTCGCAGCCTTGAATGCGTCATAACCCATGTCGCGATAGGGCGAATGCAGGCCCCAATCCTTGTTTCCCCCGTTCAGCAAATCCATCAGAATGGCCTGCGGCACGATGGGAACGCGTGTCGACCCCACGGCGAAACCACGACCCGTTTCGCGAAGCCCCGATTGCACGCCGCCCGCGGCATCCAGCCCAAAGGCAGAGCCGCCGGACAGGACGAGCGCATCCACCATATCCACCGTCATGGACGGGTCAAGCAACGCCGTCTCCCGACCACCCGGCGCACCACCGAGAACAGAACCGGAGGCAATCGCCGGTCGGTCGAAGACGATGGCAGTGACACCCGATCCGAGTTGAAGATCGGTGGCATGGCCAACAGCCACACCTTCGATATCGGTCAGCAGATTGTGCACGTCTGGGTACCTCTTGAGGCTCGTTCCTGCCGGTATCCCGCCGCCGCTCGCTCTTGTCAACGGTTCAGGAAAACACTGCCGTGCCGATAACGGGTGTCGAAGGCACCGCCATGTCGCGTGGCTCCAGCATGCCGGCAAGATAGGCCTCGCGCCCTGCCGTGACCGCCTTCGCAAAGGCACCGGCCATGATGACGGGATTTCCGGCACCAGCTACCGCCGTGTTGAGCAACACCGCGTCATAGCCAAGCTCCATGACGGTTGCGGCATGGGATGGCCGCCCAAGACCGGCATCGACGATCATCGGTACATCGGAAAAATGTGCCCGCATGGAGCGCAGTGCTGTAATATTGAGCGGCCCCATGGCGCTGCCAATCGGTGCGCACCAAGGCATCAGCACCTTGCATCCGGCATCCACAAGCTTTTCCGCCACCACCAGGTCATCGGTCGTATAGGGAAACACCTCGAAACCCTCATCATTCAGAATGCGCGCAGCCTCCACCAGTGCAAAGACATCCGGCTGAAGCGTATCGTGATTGCCGATCACCTCCAACTTGACCCAGTTGGTCCTGAACACCTCCCGCGCCATTTTTGCCGTCAGCACGGCCTCCTTGGCGGTATGGCAACCGGCCGTGTTGGGCAGAATCTGTCGGTCCAGCTCACGGATCAGCTCGAAGAACTGCCCGCCCTGCCTGCCGCCTGCCATTTCCCGTCGCAGCGAAATCGTTAGAATATCCGTCTTGGCTGCCCGCACTGCATCTGCGAGAATCGCTGGCGACGGATAGCGCGCGGTACCAAGAAGCAGCCTTGATCCGACCTCAAGATCATAGAGTTTCAACATCACCTATCCTCCCTGCATGGGTGACAGAACTTCGATCCTGTCTAATTCCTTCAACCGACATTCACTCCGATCCTCAGCATGGACGAGATCGCCGTTGACCGCTGTCGCGAGCCAATCGCCTTCATAATCCAGCACGGCCAGAAGCTGGGAGAGGGTAGCTGTGGCAAGATCATGCTCTTGCCCGTTGACGACAACCCGCATGGGAAACCTCCTTTGAAAAGACAATCTCGGCGGCCTGTCGCGCCATGGCGGGAGACAGCAGAAATCCGTGCCGATGGGCACCGTTGATGAAAAGCGTGCCGCCCTTTTCGGCGACACATGGAAGATTGTTAGCAAATGCCGGGCGGATGCCGGTGCCGGTCTCGACAATCTGCGCTTCGCCAAAAGCGGGGTGGAGCGCGTAAGCCGCATTCAGCAGCTCCATCATGGAGCGAGCCGTGATCGGCCCTGCCTGATCCGTCTCGATCATCGTTGCCCCCACCATGAACCGCCCCGATTCTCGCGGCACGATGTAGAGCGGAATCCGCGGATGAAGCAGCCGCACGGGACGCGACAGGCTGACCTCATGCGTTTCCAGATACAGCATCTCGCCGCGCACGCCACGAAGTCCGGAAAGCTTGCCGGTTTGCGCATGGCCGGTGCAATCGACAACACGATCAAATGTCGCGTCATCCGCCGTCCCCTCACCAAGACAGAAGCGAACGCCCATGGAAAGGAGGCGTTGGTAAAGCGCAGCGAGAGCCAACCGCGGATCAAGATGGCCCTCCCCAGCAAAGAACAGGCCGGTGCGGAACCGTCCTGCAAGATCAGGCTCCAACGCGGCAATCTCGCCCTCACCCACCCAGCGATACCCCGTGGTGCGGGAGGCAAAACGGGAAAGCTCCGCTTTGTCCCGCGCAGAAGCCACGACCAGCGTTCCGTTGCGCGTCACCAGCCCTGGCGTCGCCTCATCCCACCAGTCAAGCGCCAATTGGCCAAGCGTCAGCACGGTTTCCGCGGCGTTTTCACGTTCGCACCACGGCGCCAGCATGCCGCCCGCATACCAGGACGCACCGCGCCCCGGTTCGCTTGAAGTTTCGCAGACTTCAACCTCCATGCCACGACGGGCGAGTTCGAAGGCAGCCGTCAGACCGACGACGCCTGCGCCTTTGACGAGAACCCGCATCTCATTCTCCTGCGACCGGCTTTTCCAGGGGCATATACAGGTCGCCGCCCTGCTGGAATTTTTGTGCCATGGCCTCCAGACCTTCCTTCTGCGCTTCGGCACGGATGTCGTGCGAAATGCGCATGGAGCAGAATTTCGGCCCGCACATGGAGCAGAAATGGGCAACCTTATGGGCTTCCTTCGGCAAGGTCTCGTCGTGGAAGGAGCGCGCCGTTTCCGGGTCGAGCGACAGGTTGAACTGGTCCTCCCAACGAAACTCGAAACGGGCGCGAGACAAGGCATCGTCACGCACCTGCGCTGCCGGATGACCCTTGGCGAGATCGGCCGCATGGGCCGCGATCTTGTAGGTGATGACCCCGACTTTCACATCGTTGCGATCCGGCAGACCAAGATGCTCCTTCGGCGTGACGTAACACAGCATGGCTGTGCCGAACCAGCCGATCATCGCCGCCCCGATGCCGGAGGTGATGTGGTCATAGCCGGGCGCGATGTCGGTTGTCAGCGGCCCAAGCGTATAGAAGGGCGCTTCGCCACAGACCTTCAGCTGCTTGTCCATATTTTCCTTGATCTTGTGCATCGGCACATGGCCGGGGCCTTCGATCATCACCTGGCAATCTTTCGCCCAAGCGATCTGCGTCAACTCGCCCAGCGTTTCCAGCTCGGCAAATTGTGCGGCATCGTTTGCGTCGGCAATAGAGCCGGGCCGCAGCCCATCCCCCAGCGAAAACGACACGTCGTAAGCGCGGCAGATGTCACAGATTTCGTCGAAATGCTCGTAGAGAAACGATTCCTTGTGGTGATGCAGACACCACTTGGCCATGATTGAGCCGCCACGCGAGACGATGCCGGTGACGCGGTTGACGGTCAGAGGGATGTAATGCAGCCGCACGCCTGCGTGGATGGTGAAATAGTCCACGCCCTGCTCGGCCTGCTCGATCAGCGTATCGCGGAACACGTCCCAGTTCAGGTCTTCCGCAATGCCGCCCACCTTTTCCAGCGCCTGATAGAGCGGCACAGTGCCGATCGGCACCGGTGAATTGCGGATGATCCATTCGCGGATATTGTGAATGTTGCGCCCGGTGGACAGGTCCATGACCGTATCGCCACCCCACCTGATGGCCCATACCATCTTGTCGACCTCGTCCGCCATGGAAGACGTAACCGCCGAATTGCCGATATTGGCATTGATCTTGACGAGGAAATTGCGCCCGATGATCATCGGCTCTGCCTCGGGGTGGTTGATGTTGGCGGGGATGATTGCCCTGCCCGCCGCCACTTCTTGGCGCACAAATTCTGCGGTGACGAAATCTGGAATATTTGCTCCAAAACTCTCGCCATCACGCACCAGCGTGTCCTTCGCCGCCTCCCGTCCGATGTTCTCGCGAATGGCGATGTATTCCATCTCAGCCGTGATGATTCCTGCCCTTGCATAGGCAAGCTGCGTCACCGCCTTGCCATCCCTGGCCTTCAATGGCTGATGACGATGAGAAAACTCCGGCGTCAAACGTTCGCCGGTGGCAAAGCCGTTATCCTCTGGTTTGACGTGACGACCCTCATAAGCCTCCACATCGCCCCGCGCGACGACCCAGTCGTGTCGCAGGCGGGGCAGACCGCTTTCGATGCTGATGGCGTGGGATGGATCGGTATAGGGACCGGAGGAATCGTAGACCGTAACAGGTGGCTCTCCCGCCGTGGGGTGTACGGCGATTTCGCGCATGGGAACGCGGATATGGGGGTGAATGATGCCCGGCTTGTAGACCTTGGTCGAAGCGGGCAAAGGACCTGTGGTGACGACAGGAGAGAGATTTTTAGCGGCAATGTTCATCGTGAGGCTCCAAAGCAAAAAAACAGTGGAGACCCAGTTCGAGCATGAAGACGAAAAACCACGGGACGGATATGACCAATTCGGCACGACCGAACTGCTGTTCCCGCGTTTGCACCGTCCCTACGCCAGTATGAACTGGATCAGGTTCATAGGGTCACTGCGCGCGATAGCAGTATCTCAGCCCCTTGACGGGACCCCCCTGGTGAATGACGCAATCAGAGACCCGACACACAATTTTGTCAAGCCATCTCTGGAGACTGTTGAAAAGCGGAAAATTACGCTAAGTTAACCTATCCATTTATTCGAATGTTATTTTTTCGAGCTTAACTCGAAGAATGCGCTATGATGACGCGGCGTAAAGGGAGACACCTGAGAATGAATTCAACTATTCGTGAAATACTGTCGAAATTTGGTCAACTCCCCGTGCCGGTCGATACAATCGAAGACGAGGCTGACCTTTACGCCGCCGGGCTTTCTTCTTTCGCGTCCGTTCAACTGATGCTCGGCATCGAAGATGCATTCGATATCGAGTTTCCAGACAGTATGCTCAACCGCAAGTCCTTCGCCAGTATCAAGTCCATAGAAGACACGGTCAAAACCATTCTCGATGGCAAAGAGGCAGCCTGATGAACATGTCGGTCGCCCCGCCTGATGCCACGTTGACGGCGCGCGCCTCGCGCGTTGCGACCATCGCGGCACGGCATGCCGACGACGTTGATACCGCCGGACGATTTCCGATAGAGGCCATCGACGCCCTGCGCGCCGAACGTCTTTTGGGGATACAGGTACCTCTTGACCTCGGCGGAGAGAGTGCCAGCATCGCGCAAATCGCCGATATTTGCTGCATCCTCGGCCAATCCTGTTCTGCAACCGCGATGATATTCGCCATGCATCACATCAAGGCATCGAGCCTGGTGGAACATGGCGAAGGCAGCAAATGGCACATGGCTTTCATGCGCCGTGTCGCCGCCGAGCAGTTGCTTTTGGCGTCCGCCACGACAGAAGGCGGCATTGGCGGCAACATGCGCAATTCCATCTGTGCCATCGAAGTCGACGGTCCCTGGTGTACGCTGGAAAAAGACGCGACCGTCATTTCTTATGGCACGCACGCCGATGCCATTCTCATCACCTCACGCGCCAATGCAGCGGCTGCACCCGCGGATCAGGTCATGACGGTTTTCCTGAAAGACCAGTACACGTTGGAGCGGACCCATATCTGGGACACGCTGGGCATGCGTGGCACCTGCTCCGATGGTTTCCTGTTCAAGGGCAAAGCACCCTCGGAGCAGATTTTCTCCAAGCCTTTTGCTGAAATCGCCGCGCAATCCATGCTGGCCACATCGCATCTTTTGTGGAGTGGCGTCTGGTACGGCATTGCCTCTGACGCGGTCTTGCGGGCACAGGCCTTCGTTCGTTCCGCCGCACGAAAATCACCGGGTGTCGCCCCACCGGGCGCTATCCGTCTGGCAGAGGTGTCGAGCAAACTGCAGACTGTCAAATCGAATGTTATCGCCGGCCTCAAGGCCTATGAAAGTACCAAGTCGGATCCCGACAAGCTGATGTCGATGGGGTTCGCCATCGCCATGAACAACGTCAAGATTTGCTCGTCGGAGACCATTCTCGAGATCGTCAATCACGCCATGCTGATCTGCGGCATCATGGGCTACAAAAACGGGACGCCCTACAGCCTCGGTCGCCACCTGCGCGACGTCCACTCGGCGCAACTGATGATCTCCAACGACAGAATCTTGAGCAATTCCGCCAATCTCCTGCTCGTGCAGAAGCAGGACACCAGTCTTTCAATATAAACTCTGGCCTTTCAGGATCACACCATGGACATGCAAAATACGTTTCTGGATCGCCTGTTTGACAAAGGCCTGCTGATCGATACCGGCGTTGATGGCCTTTATGGCCGCAGCGGACAGTTCGAGGATGTCATTTCCGGCTTTGAGCGCCTGATCGGCACAGTCGGCGGTGCTGACAAGGCCGAAGTCATCCGCTTCCCGCCCGGCATCAACCGCGCTTACTTCGAAAAAAGCGGTTACATGAAAAGCTTTCCGCAATTGGCTGGCACCGTCCATTCCTTTTGCGGTTGCGAGCTGGACCACGTCAGCCTGATCAAGAGCATGGATGAGGGCGCAGACTGGACAAAAGACCAGAAGATTACCGACATCGTGCTGACGCCTGCGGCCTGCTACCCGCTTTATCCGACGATTGCAAAACGTGGAAACCTTCCGGAGAATGGTGGTCTCTACGACATACAGTCCTACTGCTTCCGCCATGAACCCTCCAAGGATCCGGCCCGCCAGCAGCTTTTCCGCATGCGCGAATATGTCCGCATGGGCACCGAAAGCGACGTCACGGAGTTCCGCCAGCTATGGATGGATCGTGGCGTCGAGATGATGGAAAAGATCGGCCTTGATGTGAAGCTTGAGATTGCCAACGACCCGTTCTTCGGGCGCGCTGGAAAGATGCTGGCCAACAATCAGCGCGACCAGAACCTGAAATTCGAACTGCTGATGCCGGTCACATCCACGACCAATCAAACGGCCTGCATGAGCTTCAACTACCATCAGGACGCCTTTGGGGCGAAGTGGGGCCTCAACCTTGCAGATGGCACGGTTGCGCACACCGCATGCGTCGGCTTCGGGCTGGAGCGCATCGCATTGGCACTGTTTTCAAAACATGGGCTGGATGTCGAGCTATGGCCGCAGTCGGTGCGGGACGCACTTTGGGGCTGAGGACGGCATGACGAGCATCTTTCCGGCCTTAAACGCCGAAACCTACGTCCCGCATTCCCTTCACGCGCTGGAGAGGATGTGGCCGGAAACCAATTGCTATGTCGATCTGTGGATCGAGCTTCTGGCGTCAAGCGGCCTACCGCCGGAAGCCATGCTCGGCTTTACGCTGGCACAGGATTTCGAGGGTGACCAGTTTACCTTTTTCAAAGTGCCGCTCGAAGACCTCGAAACACTGTATGGCATCCGCGTGACAGAACTCGCAATTTTCGACAGGCTCGAAAGCCACATCGCCATGCAGTTGCAGCGCGGTCGTATCTGCCTGATCGAGATGGACAGTTTCTATATGCCGGATACGCACGGCACCGCCTATCGCAAGGAACATGGAAAGACGACGGTCGCCATAAACAGGATGGACGGGGTAAACCGCAGGCTGGAATACTTCCACAACGCAGGCTATTTCGCGCTGGAAGGCGACGATTTCTCAGGCATTTTTCAGCATCATCTAACCGAGAACGATCCCCCCTTTTTGCCCTACACCGAATTTGCCAAATTCCCGGAAAAACCGTTGGGCGACACAGAGAGGCGGGCCGCAGCAGAGCGCCTTCTCGCTCAGCATTTTGCCAGGCGCCCGGACATCAATCCCATCAAGGCGTTTGCCGAGGTTTTTCCGACGCAAGTGGCGAAAGTGGCCGACCGTCCCTTCAGCTTTTTCCATAAGTACGCCTTCAACACGCTTCGCCAGTTCGGTGCCAATTTCGAACTTACGGCAAGCCATCTGGACTGGCTGGGCGGCGGGCAGCGCTACGGCCATGCGCCAAACCACGCACGTCGCATCTCGGAAGTCGCAAAATCTGCGCAGTTCCAGCTTGCCCGCGCCATCGCCCGCCGCAAGTTCGACACACTGGCAAATGCCCTCGACCCCGCCATCGCGGCCTGGGATGAGATGATGGCCGAACTCAATGACACGCTGAGCAAGACGAGCCAGGCCGCGTGACGGCTCCAGCTTATATGCACCCTGCGAAAGGGCAATTGTTGAGCGAGGGGTGGACCCTGACGCTCACCGAACCAGATGCTTTTGAGACACCGACGGAGATACCTGTCGATGCAGAGACCATCACGGCGCCGGTACCCGGAACCGTCGCGCAGGCCTTGGAAGTGCTCGGAAAGTTTGATCGGCTCGATCCGAAGCCGTTGAATATCTACGACGCCTGGTATCGGTTGACGCTGATCTCCGAACATGTCGGGCCCGCTACGCTCCGCTTCGAGGGGCTGGCAACGGTTTCGGAAATTTTCCTGAACGGCGAACGCGTTGCCCACTCCGCCAGCATGTTCGAAGCACTGGACGTCCCATTCGACCTGTCTGGCGCGGACGAACTGGCCATCTGCTTTAGAGCGCTTGCACCGCGCCTTGAGCGTCTCGGACCGCGGGCGCGCTGGCGTCCGCAGATGATGAATTCACAAGGGTTGCGGTTGATCAGAACCACGGCACTTGGGCACATGCCGGGCTGGTGCCCGGAAATCCATGCCGTCGGCCCTTGGCGGCCCATCCGCCTGATCCGTCATGACGAACACGTCTTCGACGTTTTGGCGTTCCAATCGGAACTGGACGCCGAGCACACAGCAACCCTGCGTCTCTCTGTCAAAACGAACCACCATGCGTCCACCGTCGAAATCACCTGCGGCGATGTTTCCGCCCCTCTTACTTCCAACGAGAAAAACACCTTCGAGGGTATGTTACGATTAGACAATATTGAACCTTGGTGGCCTGCAACGCATGGCACGCCAACGCTGCATGACGTTGGCCTGCGCATTGATGGGCAAAGATATGCTCTCGGCAAAACCGGATTTCGCCGCATCGAGATCGATGAGGGTATAGATGGCAAGGGGTTTGGTCTGAAAATTAACGGCGAGCCGGTTTTCTGCCGCGGCGCGGTGTGGACGAATGCCGATATCGCGCGCCTTCCGGGCACCCGTGCGGATTATGAGCCATGGCTTCGTCTCGCCACTGAGGCTGGTATGAACATGATCCGCATCGGTGGCACCATGACCTATGAGACGCCGAACTTCTTTGCTCTGTGCGACGAACTGGGCCTCATGGTGTGGCAGGACCTGATGCTTGCCAATTTCGACTACCCGACGAAGGATGAGACGTTTCTCGCCCACATCAAGGTGGAGACAACACAACTCCTTGAGAACACGGCGCTTTCTCCCTCGCTTGTGATTATGTGCGGGGGCAGCGAGATGTATCAGCAAGGCGCGATGCTCGGATTGTCGGAGCGGATTTGGAAAGGAGCGCTGACGGAGGAGTTTCTACCGCAGCTTACGGCTCTTTTGCGGCCCGACATTGCCTATGTGCCCAACTCCCCGTTCGGCGGAGCCCTTCCGTTTTTCCCGAACGAAAAGGTTGGCCATTACTATGGTATCGGCGCCTATTGCAGACCGTTGGAGGACGCACGCCGTGCTGACGTCCGCTTTGCAGCCGAATGCCTGGCCTTTGCAAATGTGCCGCAACAAAGCACGCTGGACAAGCACTTGGCCGCACGGCCCGTGCATGACCCGCTATGGAAAGCGCGGGTGCCGAGAGACCGGAACGCATCCTGGGATTTCGAGGACGTCAGGGACCATTATCTCAAGCTCCTCTATGCCGTAGACCCATCAATATTGCGGCGCGAGGAAAGCGAACAGTATCTCGACCTGTCCCGTGCCGTGACGGCCGAAGTGATGGAAGCAACATTTGCGGAGTGGCGCCGTGCAGGCTCCACCTGCCAAGGCGCTCTGGTCTGGACCCTGCAGGACCTGATACCTGGACCCGGCTGGGGCCTTATCGACGCAACCGGAGAGCCGAAACCGGCTTGGTACGGGCTGAAACGTGCCTTTCGCCCTGTGCAGATCAACCTCTTGGACGAGGGTACCAACGGGCTAGATATTCACCTGATCAATGAAAAGCTCGAGACCCAGGATCTTGTGCTTGACGTAACATGCCTACGCGACGGGCTTCAGCCTGTGGTAACGGGCAAACGCGCTGTAAGCCTTGCTCCCCGCCACAAACAGGTGATCGCTGCAACTGATCTGTTTGGTGCTTTTTTCGACACGACCTACGCCTATCGTTTCGGCCCTCCATCTTACAATGTGACGGTGGCGAAGCTGACCGACCAGGCGACTGGAGCGTTGATCGCCACGGCATTTCATTTTCCGCAGGGGCGGCACATGGCGATGCACCCTGCAGTTTTTCAAACCGAAATGAGCGAGGAAAAGCAACGCTGGACGTTGGACGTGACTGCCGACCGTTTTGCCCAGTCGGTTCACATCACGGCCGAAGGCTTCAGACCGTCGGATGACTGGTTTCATCTCGCGCCAGGTGAAACCAGACCTATTGAACTGCGACCCATCAATCCGCAAATCTCACACCCGCCAAAGGGCGAAATTCGTACGCTTGGCAGCAGCCAAGTCTTCCGTTTTTAAGCAAACCACTATATCGCTTGTTCAAGCGCAAATGCTGGCGATAGGGAAGACCGTAAAGCCTTGAATTTCCGGGCTCTATCGCACTCTTAATGATTGATAATATTTCTGACCGACATGCGCCGGGCACGGGACAGTGGCTTTGACGCAGTCGAAAACATCGACTACCGTCCCGTGAGCGTAATCAGGCAAAAATATGGGGGATTTTGCCTTTCAATTCCGTTCTCACTTTTTGATTTGGAGCCGTATGATGTCGAGGCCTTCCTGGCCTGGACATCATACGGCTCGGCCCGGCAAGGGATAGCATTCCTAAATGGAAAAAAGTTTAACGCGCTATATCTGGAATCACACTCGGCGGCAGCAGGTCTTCATTCTGCTGATCGTCGCGTTATCGATGATACCGTATTTCCTTGCCTTTGATCTTCCCAAGCAGATCGTCAATGGTCCCATCCAGGGAGACGGGTTCGAGGGGGTAAACTCAACCCAACTCTTCATGCATCTGGCGTGGAATGTTCCATACATCGGGCAGATCACTCTGTTTCCCGGTATCGAACTGACCAGATTTGGTATGTTAATGGGTCTGAGCCTGACGTTCCTTGCGCTCGTCATCATCAACGGCCTCTTCAAATATTACATCAACACCTACAAGGGTCGGCTGGGCGAGCGTCTGCTGCGCCGCATCCGCTTCCAGTTGATTGATCGCATCCTGCTGTTCCCGCCTTCCCACTTCAAGCGGGTCAAAGGCGCGGAAATCTCCAGCATGATCAAAGACGAAGTGGAGCCGCTTGGTGGCTTTACCGGCGATGCATTCGTTCAGCCGGCCCTTCTTGGCGGACAGGCACTGGCGGCCCTTTTCTTCATTCTCGTACAGAATTTCTGGCTAGGCCTGATTGCGGCCTTCATGGCTGCCATCCAGGTCGGCATCATTCCGCAGATGCGCCGCCGTCTGATCGAACTTGGCAGACAACGCCAGTTAAGCGCACGGCAACTCGCCGGCCGCATCGGCGAAATGGTGGATGGTATCGGCACGATCCACGCCTATGATACGTCCAACTATGAACGCGCGGATGCAGCTCATCGGCTCGGCGAAATCTTCAAGATCCGCTATGACCTGTACCAGTGGAAATTCATCGTCAAATTCGTCAATAATTTTCTGGCGCAGCTGACACCGTTCTTCTTTTACTCGCTGGGCGGCTATCTGACGCTGAGAGGAAGCCTCGACGTCGGTCAGCTCGTGGCGGTGATCAACGCCTACAAAGAATTGCCTGGCCCGTTGAAAGAACTGATCGACTGGGATCAGGCTCGCCAGGATGTTCAGGTCAAATATGAGCAGGTGTTCGAGCAATTCGATTCCCCACTGATGATTGACGCCAAGATACAGGCGCTGTCGCCAGAAGCAGCCGCTGCCATCACAGGACCGATCGTTATTGCCGGGCTGTCTCTGGATGACGACAGTGGTACACGCCTTCTTGAACAGGCGTCCTTGACGATCAATCCCGGTGAAACCATCGGCATTGTCGGGACAGCAGGCGCGGAAGCACTCGCCGATGCTTTGGGCAGAACGCTATGGCCAACCTCCGGCAAGATCACCCTCGGCGACACCGATCTCCATGAATTGCCGGAAGCCGTGACCGGACGCCGTATCTCCTATGTGTCAGCCGATACCTATTTCTTCCACGCCAGCCTGAAAGAAAACCTTGTCTACGGTCTTAAACACGCACCTTTAAAGCCAAAAGAGTATAGCGGTTCAGACCTCGAACACCGGAAGTGGGAGATTCGCGAAGCAAAGATGGCTGAAAACCCCAATATTGATATCAACAGCGACTGGATCGACTATGCGTCCAGCCCTGCGGGAAGCGATGACGAGGAGAAGTTCCTGAAAGCCATGTTGGCCGTGCTCGATACGGTCCAGCTCGCACCGGATGTTCTTGAGTTCGCCTTGCGTTCGTCCATCGATCCCCTGACCGACCTGCATCTGGCAGCACGGGTGGTGGAGTTGCGGCAGGCTCTGCGCGCCGAGCTGGAACAGGAAAATCTCAGCGGCCTGATCGTGCCCTTCGAATCCGACAGCTACAATGCCGAGGCGACGGTTGGCGAAAACATCATGTTCGGCACCATGCGGGATTCCTCGTCAGGAAGCCGCAAGATCATCGATAGCGAGTATTTCCGCAATCTGATGCGCGGCAGCGGCCTGTCCGATACTCTGTTTGACATGGGCTTTACGATCGCTGAAAACGTGGTCGAAATCTTCAGCGATCTTCCGCCTGATCATCCGTTTTTCCAGCAACTGACCTTCATGACGGCAGACGACATTCCCAGCTACCAGCAGATGCTGCAGCGTCTTCAGGGCAAAAGCTACAAGGATGCCACCGACGCCGAGAAACGCGCCATGCTGCGCCTCAGTTTCTTCTACATCGAGCCGCGCCAGCGTTTTGGTCTGCTGACGCAGGAGGTCATGGACAAGATTGTCGAGGTTCGGCACATGTTCCACGAGAAGCTGCCGGACGACCTGCGCAGCTGGATCGAACCCTACGATCCGGAAAAATACGGTACGTCTGCCAGCCTTCTAGACAATATCCTGTTCGGCAAAATCAGCCACCGTTTCCCTGACGCATCCCGACGCATCACCAAGATTGTTGCTGATGCGATGAAGAAGCAGGGCCTTTACGAAAAGGTTCTGGCTGTTGGACTCGAATTCAACCTGGGTGCGGGCGGCAAGCGGCTGGGCCCCTTGCAGCGTCAGAAGCTTAACCTGGCACGCGCCTTGATCAGAAAATCGGACTATTATGTTCTGAACCGCCCGCTTCCAGGCCTCGATCATCGCCTGCAACAGGAAATCGTTGACAATGTCATCGCGTTCTTGCGCAACGATGGCGCCAATCCGGCCGTGTTGTGGGTCCTTTCAAACCCATCACTTTCAAAAATGTTTGACCGTGTTATCGTCATCAACCATGGGTCGATCGTTGCTGACGGACCATATGAGACTCTTGTCGAAGAAAACGATACATTCAAGGAAATGATCGCAGCCTGATCGGTTCGCGATGAAACAGGAACACGCACAGGACGAGACGATGCTTTTCAAAGACGAAATTCAGATGCTCAAACGCGTTCCATTCTTCAGCCAGATGGAACCCTCCAAGCTGAAGCTGCTGGCATTCGCGTCTGATCGAGTCTCCTATCACGCGGGCGACGAACTGTTTCGCCAGGGCGACATTGGCGACGCGGCTTACGTATTATTGACAGGCAAGGTCGATGTTCTCATCGATTCTCCGTCGGGACAGATAAAGCTGACCGAGATGAGTGGAAACGCAATTGTCGGTGAGATCGCCATTCTGTGCGACAGCGTCAGAACCGCGACCGTTCAGGCATCCACATCCGTCGAAGCATTGCGCATCAGCAAGGAACAATTCTTCAAACTGATGTCTGACTTCCCCGACATCACAATCAAGGTCATGCGTGTTCTGGCCGAGCGTTTGACCCAGACAACGACGGAGCTCAGCAAAGCGCGGTCCGCATCGAATGTGGAAACGCAACCGTCTTCTCAATAGCCGCGAACAAAAAGAAAAATAAAAGTGGTCCTATTGTCATAAAAATGAAATGTTCGGTGTACTATTGGCGGAGACGCAAGTCGTCTCCCCGGAAATCGGGGCAGAGACAAGAAGATACACGGGCGCCCATGGGAGGAAGCTTGGGATGTTCGTGGTAAATTGGGGTGTATCATGGCATTGAATTCCGACGATCACCGTCGGGACAATAAACAGGAATTTAGAGTTAAGATTTGGGGAGCGCGAGGAACGCTACCCGTTTCAGGAGACAAATTCCGTAAGTATGGTGGCAACACAATCTGCATCGAGGTGAGGTGCGGAGATCATGTCTTGTTATTCGATGCAGGATCAGGACTGCTTCCCGCAGGTCAGGCTCTGAAAGCCGAGGGCATCTGCGACGTCAACATGTTCTTTTCCCACTGTCATTACGACCACATCATCGGCTTCCCCTATTTCAAACCATTCTTCAATCGCCAGAACGATGTGCGCATCTGGTCCGGCCATTTGGCAGGACAGAAAACGACACACGAGATGATCGCCGAATTCATGAGCCCGCCGTGGTTTCCTGTCCCACTTGACGTATGCTGCGCACAAATCGTTACCGAGAATTTCAAGGCGGGAGATGTTCTTGCCGTCCATCCCGATCTCAACATCACCACCGGCATGCTCAACCACCCTGGAAATGCCATCGGTTACCGTATCGATTGGCAGGGCCGCAGCCTTGCGATCATCACGGACACGGAACACGAAGCCGGCAAGCTGGATAAATCGGTCTTAAAGCTCATCGATAATGTGGACCTCTTCCTCTATGATGCAAGCTTCACCGAGGCTGAGATGAACACATACAGGGGCTATGGTCACTCTTCATGGCAGCAAGCCGTTTTGCTGGCAAAGCACGCAAACGCCAAGAGTGTCGGCCTCATTCATCACGCGCCTTTCCGCACAGATGACGAGATTGATGTTATCGAGGCAGATGCACAGAAAGAGTTCCCCGGCATGTTTGCAGCCTGGGACGGGCAAACGATAGAGCTGTAGGCAGAGCATGTTTGATCGATGCCAACGACGTGATCTCCGACCGCTTCTGATTTTCAACGCATTGGCGTATAGCAACGAAACGCCATAAACAGGGACGTCTCCCCTGGCAATTTGCCGAACCGCGACAACACAAGGCAACTGGAGACACGCGGCATGGCCAACATCCTATCGGAAACGTCGCTGAGGCGTGCACGATTGCTGTCCGGCCTTATCATGCTCCTCTTCGTCTTCAGCCACCTATCCAACCACGCTCTGGCGCTGGTGTCGCTTGAGACCGCGGAAAACGGCCGCAGATGGTTCAGCCTTATCTGGCTCAATCCTGTCAGCAGTGTGATTTTTTACGGCGCGGTTCTCACGCACATCATTTTGGTCTTGCGGTCCATCTATGTGCGCCGTTCGCTAAAGATGCCGACGCGCGAGGCCTTGCAGATCATCATCGGTCTTTTAATCCCGTATATGATCATCGATCATGCCAGTGGTATCCGCCTTTCACGGATGCTCTACGGCATCGACATCGGGTACGAGATCGTCATCAATAACTTCTGGATCCGCAATCCGATGTTAGGCCTGCGGCAAAGCACCGTCCTCATCCTGATATGGGCGCATGGATGCCTTGGCGTGTTCTTCTGGTTGCGCTATCGCGATTGGTATAAGAAGATCTCACCCTATCTGCTGACCATTGCGGTGCTCTTGCCCATTCTGGCACTTCTGGGCTTCAGCGATGCGGGCCGGGAAATGGAGTACAATCCGCCGCCGCCGCGTGTTCCCCATGCCAATCAGGCCGAACTCGAGGCTGTGATCGACGGATTTACAAACGGTGCGAAAATTCTCTTCGGCAGCGCTGTTGTCTTCATCTTTGCACTTCGCGGCCTGCGCAGTTGGCGCCAACGGGCAAATGCATTCGAAATTCGTTATGAACACGGAGCGCTCGTCCGGGCATCCGCAGGCCTGAGCGTCCTGGAGGCGAGCCGAGCGGGCGGCGTATCCCACTTTTCAGCCTGTGGCGGCAAAGGCCGGTGTTCCACTTGCAGGGTGAGGATCATCAACACGCAAGGGCCGTTGCCGGAACCGTCTACGATGGAACGTGCCACACTTCAGCGTATCCATGCCGATTCTGACGTCAGGCTCGGATGCCAACTTCGCCCCAAGCACAGTCTGAGCGTTGCCCTTCTCCTGGCCTCAAAACAGCAAAGTGACATTCCCGCCAGCGGCGAGCCGATCCGACCCGGTCGCGAAGAGGAAATCGCGGTGATGTTCTGTGATCTTCGAAATTTCACCGCATTGTCGGAAGCGCGCCTGCCCTATGACATGGTGTTTTTGCTCAACCGCTACTTCACCGTCGTCGGCCAGGCCGTTGAGCAGGCGGGTGGCAGGTTGGACAAGTTCATCGGTGATGGTGCGATGGCCCTATTCGGGCTCGATGGCAACAAGGAAACCGCAAGTCGCGATGCCTTGAAAGCTGCGGCACTGATCCTTCGCAATATCGAGGCGCTCAACGAAGAACTCGAAAAGCAGTTTTCCGTCAAACTGCGTATCGTGATCGGCATCCACGCCGGCCCCTCTATTGTCGGTGTCATGGGCTACGGGGCGGCAAAAACACTCACTGCAATCGGTGATACTGTTAACGTCGCGAGCAGGCTCGAAAGCGCAGCAAAGGATTTCAATACGGCAATTGTCGTGTCCGAACCGGTCATTGTGCAATCGGGCCATCCAAACGCAGTTTTGGAAAGCCGGACCATACCCATCCGAGGCAAAAGTGCGCACATGAAGGTCTTCCTGATTTCTGAAACAGAAAGCCAGCGCTTCGTTTAGTCAGCCTATATCTTGCGATACAAGAAGTAGCGATCCGTGGGGACAGAACCAGGCAATGGCAACGGATTGAGCGTTTTTTCCTCCAGCGGCAGACCGCTGATCGCCACCCCGCCTTTTCCCAACATGCCCGCAACAAGCTGTGGCAGCCATGTCAGTGTCACCGCATCCTTCTCGGCATAGCCGGTGCCGATATCGGCATGCACGAGGGCAGCTTCAATCCCGAGATAGGCCTGCGCCGTTTCGGCAATTTCACCGATCACCAAGTCTTCTTCGGGGGGGACAGAGGATGCATGGGCACCCATCGCCCGGTCAAACGCGACGATGCGGCGATCGGGAAAGAGTTCGCGCAGATGGTTGAACGTGCGCCCGTTGCCAAGCCCGACTTCCATGACAGGCCCCGCAGGAAGATTGAGATCGGCATGAACATGGTTGAGAATATCGCGCTGCGCCGTCAGGCGGCGAATGAAGCTATCCAGTCTGCTCATCTGTTTTCTTCCATCAGGCTTTGATGATGTGGCTTGCGACGATACCACGCTTGGCAAACGCATTGCGCGTATCGATGATCAGCGCAGACCACTCGCTCAGGCTCTGGTAATCGATCATATCGTGGTCCGTTGCGACCAGAACCGCATCGAAAGCCTCGATCGTCTGCTTGTCCCAGGCGACGGACTTCATGCCCAAGAGATCACCATATTCCCTGGTCTTCGGAATTTCTGCGACATAGGGATCGAAATAGGACGGCTGGCCGCTGCGCTCGATGATGAGTTCGATCAGCTTGAGGGATGGGCTTTCGCGAATGTCCGGCACGTTCTTCTTGTAAGCCAAGCCGACGATCAAGACCTTGGACCGGCTGAGCGCCTTACCGCGGTGAATATCAAGCGCTTCGGCCAGACGGCTGACGACATGGCGCGGCATGCCTGTGTTGATCTGCCCGGCAAGCTCGATGAAGCGCGTCGGCAGATCGTACTCACGCGATTTCCATGTCAAATAGAAGGGATCGATGGGAATGCAGTGACCACCCAGACCAGGCCCGGGATAAAACGGCATATAGCCGAACGGCTTGGTCTTGGCCGCATCGATCACCTCCCATATGTCGATACCCATTGCCTCGTAAACGACCTTCAATTCGTTGACGAGGGCGATATTGACGGCACGAAAGACGTTTTCCGTGATTTTCACTGCCTCGGCCGTCGCGTTGGTGGAGACGGGGACAACGGTTTTAACGACAGATCCGTAAAACGTCACCATGAGTTCCGCTGCATCCGCACCCTCACCAGAGACAACTTTTGGAATGGTCGAGGTCTGGAAATCGCGATTGCCGGGGTCTTCACGCTCCGGCGAAAAACCGAGAAAGAAATCAACGCCGGATTTCAACCCGGTCTTTTCAAGAATGGTCTTCACCACGCCATCCGTCGTACCGGGATAGGTGGTCGATTCCAAGACGACGAGTTGTCCGGGGCGAAGCGTTTTCGCAATTTCACGGCACGTGTTTTCAACGTAAGACAGGTCTGGATCGCGATATTTCGTCAGAGGCGTCGGGACGCAAATGGCGATCACGTCGCAATCGGCAAGCTGTGCAAAATCGCTGGTCGCGACAAAGCCGCCATCCCGGCGCGCGTCGTTCAAAACATCCTGTGAAACCGCTTCGATGTAGCTTTCACCGGCATCGATGGCCGTGATCTTACCTGGATCGATATCGAAGCCAATAACCTTGAAACCGGAATGGGCAATCGTCATAGCCAGCGGAAGACCGACATAACCGAGACCGATCACACCGGCTTTCGCCGTTTTTGACCCAATAATTCCAAGAAGTTGCTGTGCGTTTGAAGAGGAAGTCAAAGCTGATTGCGTCCCGCGCATGGAAAAACATGCCCATCAGTTGGGCGAGAAGGGGCACGGTGTCAAGGTTTAGAACCCTTTCAAATTCCCATTGACGAAGCGCCTGACGACAAAGCAGAACTGACGCATGAAAATTGCATTCTACAGCCCGCTGAAATCACCCAATCATCCTGTTCCCTCCGGCGACCGGCTGATGTCGCGCCTGTTGATGCAGGCCATGCGTCTTTCAGGACATGAGGTGGAGGTGGTATCAGAGCTTCGCAGTTTCGTGCGCGAGCCGACAGGACAAAGCATCACTGACCTGAGATTGGTGGCGGAAACAGAGAAAGAGCGCATCGCTGCCACATGGATCCGCAAGGTCAAACCCGATCTCTGGTTCTGCTACCATCCCTACTATAAGGCGAGAGACCTTCTCGGACCTGAGCTGTGCAAACGTTTCGATGTCGTCTATGTCACGGCGGAAGCATCCTACGCGCCGAAACGCAACGCAATGGGTTGGGAAGAGATACAGGCTGCACTTCTGGCCGATCTCCAGTTCGCCGCCGTCAACATTTGCTTCACCGGCAGAGATCATGACGGGCTTTCAAAAGCCGACATTGGCCTCCGCCTGGCCATGCTTGCGCCCTTTATCGACGCATCGACATTTGTAAAAAGAGCGCCATCCCCAAACCGGTATCGCTTGGCCACAGTTGCGATGATGCGCCCCGGTGACAAAGTCAGCAGCTATCGGGCGTTATCGGAGGCTTTGAAGCTGGTGCCCCCGGAACTTCCCTGGACATTGGATATCGTCGGAGACGGCCCAGAACGGGCGACGGTGGAAGACCTATTCGGCAGGTTCGACCCAAAACGCATCGTCTGGCATGGCGAACAACGGGCCGAAAAAATCTCTGAGATCCTGTCGCAGGCTTCGCTCTACGTGTGGCCGGGACATGGGGAGGCCTATGGATTGGCTTATCTGGAAGCACAGGCTGCCGGTTTGCCCGTGATTGCGGAGCGGATCGCCGGCGTTCCGGAGGTCGTCATGGATGGTGAAACCGGTCTTCTGACGGAACCCGGTGACATCAAAACCTATGCCGATGCCTTGATATATCTGATGGAAAACGACGGTCAGCGTCAGGCGATGGCGGCGAAAGCCCGCCATTTCGCCACCTTCACCCGCTCCCTTGAACGTGCCGCCATGACATTGAATGATATTCTCGAAAATCTTCCGGAACAGACGTCATGACCCATAAACTGCTTCTCGAAACGCTGGATGATTTTGCCAGCAAGAACATCGTCGCGGACGTCTGGCTTCGCGATGACGATGCCACACAGCCAAGTCCCGCATTGGATCGGCTGATGGACCTGTCTAAGCAATATGGCGTGCCGATGACGCTGGCCGTCATACCGGAACCAACCGGCGAGGCGCTGGCGCAACGGCTTGAGAGCATGACAGGGATCGACGTGGCCGTGCATGGCTGGGCACATCGCAACCACGCGAGACCGGACGAAAAAAAAAGAGAACTCGGGCTACACAGACCGCTGGCAACGGTGTTGGGTGAGTTGCAGACGGCCCTGAGCAAACTCCAGTCCTTGCACGGCGCTCGTTGCGTTCCGATGCTGGTACCGCCCTGGAACCGGATCGATCAGACAATCGCCGCCCATTTGCCGCAAGCGGGTTACGAGGCGCTATCGGTTTATGGTCCCGAGACATCGGGCAGCATTCCTCTTCTTAACACGCATATCGATGTCATCGACTGGCGTGGCACGCGGGGCGGCAAGGACCATGACCTGCTTTTTGCCGAAACCGCTGTGCGCATGCGCCAAGCACAGGAGACGGGCGGCATGACAGGCATCCTCACCCACCATCTCGACCACGACGAAAACGTCTGGGCTTTTCTCCATTTGCTTTTCGCATTGACGGCCAATCACCCCGGTTGCCGCTGGCGCTCTTCTCGCCACTGGCTTGAACAGACATCACCATGATTTCCAGGCAATCAGAAGGCCGCCGCTCTCCGATCCCAAGAGGGAGCGAACATCCTCGATAGCGGTCAACGGTGCTTTATCCGGCAAGGTCGCGACAACGAAATCAGCCGGGGCAAGAGAGACTGATCCAGCCCGCGCCACGACTGTGAAGATGAGGGGGCCGGTTGCCCACCAGGCGGGCGCTTTCGGTAGTTTTGCCAAGATTTGTGGAAAAGCGTCCAGCATTCGACTGAAGACCGGATGTGCGGGCGGCGAGGCGACGAAGGAATTGGCCAGAAGCAGACTACCCTGCCCGGTCTTGCGCGGCACATCTTCGCCAAATGCCGTCAGTCCGATCATCGGCACTATGTCGAAGAAGCTCAAATCGTCCCGAGCGGGGTAAAAATCGCAGTCGAGATAGACACCGCCAACCTTCGATAAAATGACATACCGCGCTACATCAACCGCCCCCGGGTAATCTCCATCCGCCAGCATCCTGGCAAATATCGGGTTGGAGGTGATGCCCTCTCTGTCAAGATCAGCCTCACGCCAAAGACGGTAGGCGATATTATGGCGCCCCGCATGCTCCGCCCAAGCGCTGGTTGATACCGGTGGAGGCTTGTCGCCGATCCATATCTGATGCAGGATTTTCGGCACCGGCTCGCGGTTTTTAGCGCCAATCTCCCGGCGCTCTGTACCCGAAAACTGGCCGTAAGGTGCAAAAACATCCGGCGGCGGCACCAGCAAATATTGATAGCCGGTGCGGCTCACGTCATCACCTTGCGCCTTGGCTAACCGCAGAAAGGCTGAATGAAGCCGGCGCGGCAATCCCAGAGCGGTCTTTTCGCCCATAAGGTGGGTGTCTTGTTCGCCTGAGAGGTTATTGAGAACACCACGAGCCTCCGCAAAGTCTCCCGCGGCGACCATGTCTCGCACCTCGGCCAGTTTTTTGTCAAAATACGCCTTTCCGGGCATAGGACTTCCTCGGGTTTAATAACTCGGACACATGTTCGATTTAGATGTTTTTTTGGCGACCGTAACAGACACGAAGACCTAAAATTTTCGATGTTTCAGAAGCATAGACAGAACGAAAGGCCTAAGATAACGTAAGTTCGATGGCCCTTAAATAACTGCCACAAGCAAAAGAAGAATGGTGAGGACACCCTTGGCATGAGTTCAGGCGCCGATTTGCTTCGTATCGAGAATCTCGAGGTTTCCTTTTCGTTGATGGGCGGCAAAATCGATGCCGTCAGAAATGCCAGCCTGCGCATTCTGCCGGGCAAGGTGACAGCGCTGGTGGGTGAATCCGGCTCAGGCAAATCCGTCATTGGCCAGACCATCATGGGTATCCAGCCGCGCACGGCACGGGTCAAGGGGCGCGTGCTATTTTCCGATCCCGCTCGTCCTGAAAAAGGCGCGGTCGATCTTTTACAACTGGAACCCGACGGCAAGCCCATGCGGGCCATCCGTGGAAACCGAATGGGCCTGATCTTCCAGGAGCCGATGACGTCGTTTTCGCCGTTGCACACTATTGGCAATCAGGTCGATGAAGCCTTGCGCATTCACTCGGTTCTGACGCCGCGGGAACGGCAGGAAAAAATCGAGGAAACGCTTGATCTTGTCGGCTTTTCCAATCCGAAAAAAATCTGCAACATGTATCCCTTCGAGCTATCAGGCGGCATGCGCCAGCGCGCGATGATCGCCATGGCGCTGATTTGCCGCCCGGCACTTCTGATTGCCGATGAGCCGACGACGGCCCTTGATGTGACCATACAGGCGCAAATCCTCAAGCTGCTGCGGGATCTGCAAAGCCGCCTGAACATGAGCATGCTGCTGATCACCCACGATCTCGGCGTCGTCGCCAACATCGCCGACGAAGTGGCGGTCATCTATCAGGGCGAGATCATGGAATCCGGGCCGGTCAGCGATATCTTCCGCGCGCCATCCCACCCCTATCTCAAAGGCCTGATGGCGGCCGTTCCGCATTTCGAAATGAAGCCCGGCGAGCGGTTGAAGGCGCTCCGCGATGTTGTCATCGACAAGGAAAGCCTGATCGGCAAAAAGACCGATACCGTCGACAAAACCAAGGGTATTCTGCTAAGCGTCAACAATGTCAGCAAGACATTCACCACGCGCAAGTCGAGCTGGTTCAGCTCCGGCAAATCCACCGGCACCAAGGCCGTCGATGGTGTCAGCTTCGATATTCATCGTGGCGAGTGCCTAGGCCTTGTGGGCGAGAGCGGCAGCGGCAAAACGACGGTCAGCAAAATCCTGATGCGAGCGGTTCAGCCGGACGAGGGCTCCATCACCTTTCACAGCAAAAAAGGCGAGATCGACGTTTTAAGCGCCAAAGATGGTGATCTGCGCGAACTGCGAACGAAGATACAGATGGTGTTTCAAGACCCGATCTCTTCGCTTTCGCCGCGCATGACGGTCAGCAATATCCTCAGCGAGCCTCTCGAAATTCATGGCCGTGGCGATGCCAAATATCGGGCCGAAAGGGTCCGCAATCTTCTCAAAGCCATCGGCCTTGGCGAAAGCGCGCTCAATCGCTATCCGCATAGTTTTTCAGGCGGCCAGCGCCAGCGCATCGGCATTGCCAGAGCCCTGACACTGGGACCGGAACTGTTGATCTGCGATGAGCCCGTATCGGCCCTGGATGTATCGGTACAGGCACAAATTCTCAACCTTTTGAAAGATTTGCAAAAAGAGCTTGGCCTCACCTACCTGTTTATTTCGCACAATCTGGCCGTCGTGGATTACATGGCGGACAGGGTCGCTGTGATGTGCGAGGGGAAAATCGTGGAGATTGCACCGCGCGAGGCGCTGATGCGCAACCCGGTACACCCCTATACGAAATCGCTTTTGGCTGCGGTCCCCTTCCCTGACCTGGACCGACCGCTCGATTTCAGCACCATCGCCAAAATCAGCGCAACCGGAAAACTTGATTGGGGCAAGCAGTTTCGCGAAAGCGATGACACCAGTCTTGTCACAGCCGATCTCGGCGGTGGCCATCTGGTGCTTGCCAATGGAAATGTTGACGTTGCGGAGTTACGCTCTTGATCACGCGTAGAACGACACTCGCCCTTCTGGCATCCGTCTTTGCGCCATGGAAAGCCTTTGCAGCTTATACCGATTCGGAATTTCTGAAAGAAAAACGCGACAAGGGTGAGTTGCCGCCCGTGGACCAGCGTTTGCCAAAGAACCCGCGCGTCGTAAACCTCAAAAGTCTCGGACGTGAGCCGGGCAAACACGGCGGCTCCGCACGCATGCTGATCGGTGGTCAGCGTGATATCCGCCTGATGCCGATCAACAGCTATGCCCGGCTGGTCGGTTTTGACGAAAGCTTCAACTTCCAGCCCGATATTCTGGAAGGCTACACGATCGATGAGGAACGTATCTTCACGCTCAAGCTGCGTGATGGCCACAAGTGGTCAGATGGCAGCGATTTTACCACGGAGGACTTCCGCTATTTCTGGGAGGACGTGGCACTCAACCGCGAGATACACAAGGGCGGCCCGCCCATCGAACTGTTGGTTTATGAAAAACCGCCAAAGGTTGAGATCATCGACCGGGTGACGGTACGGTACACATGGGAAGGTCCCAACCCGGACTTTCTGGCCAAACTGGCCGGTGCGTCTCCCGCTCGTGTGTGTCTTCCAGCGGCTTATATGAAGCAGTTTCATGCGAAATATCAGACGCCGGAAAACCTCGCCAAGCTGGCAAAAAAGAACAAGGTGGACGACTGGAGCAGCCTGCACATCAAGATGTCGCGGCAGGTCAGACCTGAAAATCCCGATCTTCCGACGCTCGACGCCTGGCGCAACATCACCTATCCGCCGGCCGAACAGTTCATTTTCGAGCGTAACCCCTATTACCATCGCGTCGACGAAAATGGACTGCAACTGCCCTATCTCGATCGCTTTCTGCTGAACGTCACCTCATCGGAAATCATTGCCGCCAAGACGGCGTCCGGGGACAGCGATCTGCAATTCATGGGGCTGGACTTCAACGACTACACCTATCTCAAAGATGCAGAGGATCGCTTCCCGCTGAAGGTCAACCTGTGGACACGCAGCCAGGGATCGCGGGTCTGCCTGTTGCCGAACCTGAATTGCGGCGATGAGGTGTGGCGGAACCTGTTCCGGGATGTGCGCATGCGCCGCGCCTTATCCGTTGGTATCGACAGGCATGAAATCAACATGGTGTGCTTCTACGGGCTCGCCAAGGAAAGTGCCGATACCGTGCTGCCGGAAAGTTCGCTGTACCGCCCGGAATTCGCGCGCGCATGGGCTGACTTCAACCCCGCCATGGCAAACACGTTGCTGGACGAACTGGGGTTGGACAAGCGCAACGAAAAGGGCGTGCGCCTTCTCCCGGACGGACGTCCCGTTCATATCATCGTCGAAACAGCAGGCGAAAGCACGCTGGAGACGGATGTGTTGGAGCTGGTGACCGACCATTGGCGCAAACTCGGTGTCTCCCTGTCCAGCCGTCCGACGCAGCGCGATGTTTTCCGCAAGCGCGCGATGGGCGGAGAAGTCATGATGTCTGTCTGGTTTGGCATGGACAATGCCGTCCCCACCCCCGACATGTTACCCGCAGGTCTTGCGCCGACCGGCGACGACCAACTGCAGTGGCCGGTATGGGGTGTTCACTATCTTTCCGGCGGACGCGAAGGCACAGCGCCTGACCTTGCAGAAGCATCTCATCTGCTGGCTCTTTTGAAGAAATGGCGGGTTAGCGTCACGGAAGAAGAACGGCGTGCCATTTGGCTTGAAATGCTGGAAATCTATTCGCAGCAGGTCTTTTCGATCGGCATCGTCAACAGCGCGCTTCAACCCATTGTTCACGTCAAGAAGATGCGCAACGTCCCGGAAAAAGCGCTCTACGGATTCGAGCCGACATCCTATCTCGGTGTCTATATGCCAGACGCGTTCTGGTACGACGGAGACGCATGACATGCTCAGATATATTCTAGGGCGCCTGCTCGTGATGATCCCAACGCTCATCCTCATCTCGATGCTGGTTTTTACCATCATCGAACTACCACCGGGCGACTATTTCGAGAGCTATGTCGCCGAAATGCGCGCCATGGGCGAGACCGCCAATCTGGCCGAGATCGAGGAGTTGCGCACCCGCTACGGTTTCGATCAACCGGCACCGATCCGCTACTTCCGATGGGCGACCGGCATGCTGGTAGGAGATTTCGGTTTCTCCTTCGAATACCAGCTTCCCGTCAACGAGGTCGTGGGCGATCGATTGTGGCTGACGATGCTGGTATCCTTCGTCACGATCATCGTGACATGGATCATAGCCTTTCCTATCGGCATCTATTCCGCCACGCACAAATATAGCTGGGGCGATTACGGACTGACATTTGTTGGACTTCTGGGTATCGCCATCCCCAATTTCATGCTGGCGCTGATCCTGATGTATTTTGCCAACATCTGGTTTGGCATCTCCATCGGCCACCTCATGGACCGCGAATACTTGAACCAGGCCATGAGCTGGGCAAAGTTCAAATCCATTCTGGAGCATCTGTGGATTCCGGTCCTTATTATCGGAACAGCTGGCACCGCCGGCATGATCCGCCGCTTGCGCGCAAACCTGCTGGACGAGTTGCAGAAGCAATATGTGGTGACGGCGCGTGCCAAGGGCCTGCATCCCTTCAAGGTTCTGACGAAATATCCGCTGCGCATGGCACTGAACTTCTTCATCTCGGATATTGGATCAATTCTGCCTGCCATCATCTCGGGGGCGGAAATCACCGCCATCGTCCTCTCGCTGGAAACAACAGGTCCGATGCTGATCCGTGCCCTGCAAAGTCAGGACATGTATCTGGCCGGATCCTTCTTGATGTTCCTCGCTTTCCTGACGGTGATAGGCGTGCTGATTTCCGATATTGCGCTTGCCATTCTCGATCCGCGTATCCGCTTTGGGGGTGGTAACATCAAATGACATCGACCCTTCCCAAGCCCGGCGAAGCATTGCCGCATTACGTCTCGACCGCACCGTTCGATCCCAATCTGATCGAGCCTACGACATCGGGGCTTGCTGCTTTCAGCAAGGCCTCGCAGTTCAAGCTGATGTGGTGGCAGTTCAAGCAACACAAGCTTGCGCTCTATTCCGGTGCGTTCCTGCTCGTCGTCTACGTGTCGATTCTCATTTGCGAGTTTCTGGCACCCTATAATCTTCACACCCGCAATGTCGAAAACATCTACGCACCGCCGCAATCCATCCATCTTTTCAACGATGGCGAATTTGTAGGCCCCTTTGTTTACGGGCGAAGAATGAGCCTCGACATGGAGAACCTGCGGCGCGTTTACACCGACGTGCCAACGGATATACAAAAACTGCGTTTCTTCTGCCGTAGCGATAGCTACAAGTTCTGGGGCCTCTTCGACAGCAACGTGCACCTCGTTTGCCCTGCACAGGGTGGGCAGATGTATTTGCTCGGAACCGACCGTCTGGGGCGCGATGTTCTGTCCCGAATTATCTACGGCGCACGGATATCCCTGACCATCGGTCTTCTCGGCGTTGCCATGAGCTTCGTACTCGGTATCGTGATCGGCGGCCTTGCGGGTTACCGTGGCGGCGTGTTCGATCTGATCGTCCAGCGTATCATCGAGGTTCTGCAATCGATCCCCAGCATTCCCCTGTGGCTGGCTCTGGCTGCCATCATGCCGGTAACATGGAGCCCGATTCTCGTCTATCTCGGTATTACCCTCATTCTGGGCCTGCTGGACTGGACCGGCCTCGCGCGGGCCGTGCGATCCAAGCTCCTGGCGCTGCGCGAAGAAGACTATGTGCTTGCCGCGCAATTGATGGGTGCCAGCACGCCCCGTATCATCGGTCGGCACCTGATTCCCGGTTTCATGTCCCACCTGATTGCATCCGCGACCCTGACAATACCGGGCATGATTCTTGGCGAGACGGCCCTCAGCTTCCTAGGGCTTGGCCTTCGTCCGCCGATCACAAGTTGGGGTATTCTGCTCACGGAAGCGAGAAGTGTGAGCGTGATTGCCCTGTATCCATGGCTTCTTCTACCCACGGTACCGGTGGTACTGGTTATCTTGGCCTTTAATTTCTTCGGCGATGGACTACGTGATGCCGCAGACCCTTTCAAATAACCACGGACCGTTCAGTGACCCATCGATCAGACCAGACCAGCCATCCGACCCCGGACAAGAGGTGGCTGCCGTGAGCACGCGTTTGAACGATGCCCGTATCCTTATGTATAGCCACGATTCGTTCGGCCTCGGGCATCTGCGCCGTTGCCGCACCATTGCACACGCGCTGGTCGAGGATTACCGTGGCCTCAACGTTCTCATCATATCAGGCGCGACCATCGCCGGTGCGTTCGACTACCGCGCCCGCGTGGATTTCGTCAAAATCCCCAGCGTCATCAAACTCAGAAACGGCGAGTACACGTCGCTTGACCAGCACATCGATCTTCAGGAAACACTGAAGATGCGGCGCTCGATTATCTACCACACCGCCGAAAGCTTTCAGCCGGATATCTTCATCGTTGACAAGGAGCCTATGGGTCTGCGCAGCGAGGTGGAGGACACGCTCGCTTATCTGAAAGCCAGAGCGACCAAGCTCGTCATTGGTCTGCGCGATGTGATGGATGCGCCGCAATTGCTGGAAGCCGAATGGAAGCGCAACGATGTTTTGAACAAGATAGAGCGCTATTACGATCACGTTTGGGTTTATGGCCCGCCGGATTTCCACGACCCGCTCATGGGGCTGAATGTCCCGCCAAAGGTGCGGGAAAAAATGGATTTCGTCGGTTTCCTGCAACGCTCTAAAACGCAATCGGAAAGCACCTCGCATCGCCCCGAGGGCGATTATATTCTTGTCACGACCGGTGGCGGCGGTGATGGCAGCGAGTTGATCGACGATGTGATCAACGCCTACAAGGCCGATCCCGAGCTCACGCAGAAAGCGCTGATCGTACTTGGTCCTTATATGCCCGGTGACCAGCGCGCCCGCTTTCTGCAGAACACGGCCGATATTCCCCATATCGAGATCATCGGGTTCGACAATCGCATGGAAGATATCGTCGCGGGCGCCAGGGCTGTCGTGTCCATGGGCGGTTACAACACGGTGTGCGAAATCCTGTCCTTCGACAAGCCCGCCCTCATCGTCCCACGCATCGTGCCGCGTGAAGAGCAATTGATCCGGGCAAGCCGCGCGTCTGAACTCGGGCTGTTCGATATGCTGGTCCCAGAAGATGCTGAAAATCCGCAGAAAATGGCCCAGGCACTGAAAGACTTGCTCAAACGCGCGCCGCCTTCAGCCAACGGCAGAAATCTCACGCTCGACGGCCTGGAAAATATTTCCAAACGAATAGCCGAGTGGCTTCAGCCTCACGACGACGCGAAATCCACGGCTACCGGTGCCTGATTTCAGAAAGAGACGCTGACATCGTGACCGTCAAAAAAAAAATCATGGTTCTCTTGAAAGGATATCCCCGCCTTTCGGAGACGTTCATCGCTCAGGAACTCTTGGGGCTTGAAAAGGCCGGGCTGGAGCTTGGACTCGTCTCCATGCGTCGCCCGACTGATAAGAAGCGCCACCCGGTGCACGACGAAATCCGCGCCAACGTGACGTACCTGCCGGAATATCTTCATGAAGAGCCGCTTCGTGTTTTAAAAGCGCTCTGGTCGTGTCGGGCAAAGCCCGGTTTTGGAAAAGCGCTACGCCGCTTTGCTCGTGACCTTCGCCATGATGTCAGCCGAAACCGCTTTCGGCGCTTTGGGCAGGCCGCTGTTCTGGCGCATGAATGGCCTGTCGATGCGGGATGGCTACACGTCCATTTCATCCACACCCCGGCATCGGTTGCCGCCTACACCCACCTGATCACCGGCACGCCATGGACGATCTCGGCTCACGCCAAGGACATCTGGACGTCCAGCGACCACGACCTTTCCAACAAGCTCGATAGCGCACGCTGGGCTGTGACCTGTACGGCCAGTGGTTTCAGGCACTTGCAAAACCTTTCGAGTGACAAAAGCAAAGTTCATCTCAGCTATCACGGGCTCGATCTCACACGCTTTCCGCATTTCGAGGGCCCGCGAGAAGAGCGCGATGGTTCACACCCCTCGCAGCCGGTCCGTGTTCTGAGCGTCGGGCGTGCCGTCAAGAAGAAGGGGATCGACATTCTCCTGCACGCCCTGGCGGCCCTGCCATCTTCCCTGCATTGGCGCTTCACCCATATTGGCGGTGGCGACGAACTGAGCGCACTGAAAACGCTGGCAGACGAACTCGGCGTTTCCGACCGCATCGAGTGGATGGGCGCGATGGACCAGACGCAGGTTCTGGAACATTATCGAAAAGCCGATCTCTTTGCGCTCGCATGCCGCATCACCAGCGATGGCGACCGTGATGGACTGCCCAATGTGCTGGTGGAAGCCGCGAGCCAGAACCTTACCTGTATTTCCACCAATATTTCCGGCATCCCCGAATTTTTCATCGATGGAGAAAACGGGTTGCTGACCGAGCCGGACGATGCGACCGCTTTTTCACAGGCATTGCAAAAGGCGATGACCGATCCCGCGCTTCGCGGACGGCTTGGAGCGGCCGCTGAGAACCGGGTGCGCACTGCATTCGACCATCGAAACAGCATCACAGAGCTGAAAGCGTTGTTCGAGCAGGAATGGGAGAAAGACCTGTGACCGCAAAAAAATCAGCGCCACGCGTTTTCTTTTACGTCCAGCACTTGCTTGGCATCGGCCACATAGCACGCGCTAGCCGTGTCGCACGCGCGCTGGTTTCGGACGGTTTCGATGTGACGCTGGTGACGGGTGGAACGCCTGTGCCCGGGTTTCCGGGTGACGGTATCAGGCACATTGAGCTGCCCCCGATTGCGGTCAGCGACGGCAATTTCTCAGGCCTTGTGGATGCGACTGGCAAGCCGGTCGACGATGGGTTCAAGGATGACCGCACCAGCATGCTCCTGGGAGCCTATCATGGTGCGCGGCCGGATATCGTTATCATCGAGGCTTTTCCATTCGGCCGCCGGCAGGTGCGTTTCGAACTCCTGCCGCTTTTAGATGCCATCGAAACGACCATTGAGCGCCCGCTGGTCATGACATCCTTGCGTGATATTCTTCAGGAACGCGCCAAGCCCGGTCGCGACGAAGAAACCATCGCACTGGTCAAAAAGCATTTCGACACCGTGCTTGTTCATGGTGATCCGAATTTCGCAAGACTGGAGGAAACCTTCCCTCTGGCCGATCAGATCAGCCAGCGCATCGTCTATACCGGCCTTGTCGCGGCATCCAAACCGGAACCGCCGCAGGAACGCTTCGATGTCGTGGTTTCCGCTGGCGGCGGAGCGGTCGGGGCAGCGCTGGTTCGCGCCGCACTGGATGCTGCGCCTGTGATCGATCAGGTGAAAAGCTGGTGTCTTATCACCGGCCCCAACATGCCGAAAGCGGATTTCGACGCCATATCGGCTGAGGCCGGCGACCGCATCTCGGTGTTTCGCTTCCGCAAGGATTTTTCGAGCCTGCTAGCCGGAGCGAAGCTCTCGATTTCGCAAGCGGGATACAACACGGTCTGCGACATCTTGCAGGCGAAATGCCGCTCGCTTCTCATTCCCTTCGCTGCTAACGGCGAAACGGAGCAAGGTGCGCGCGCATCCCGGCTGGCAAAACTGGGCCTTGCCCATGTGCTGGAGGAAAGCGCCATATCGCCGCAATCCATGGCAGAGGCCATCAAGGTATCACTACAACTGCCAGAACCTGGCGACACCGCTCTCGATCTGGATGGTGCGGCAGGAACGGCAAGAATATTGCGCCGCCTTTACGACGAACGGGAATTCGACAAACTCAGTATCTGAGCTTTTCACGCCGGAACCCGAGTCCGATCAGCCTGCCTGCCAGATGCGCGAGCAGCGGAAAGCGCATGATCGCAAGCACGAAGGCGGGCGGACCTTTCGCCTTTTTGACATCGGCCTGGTCTTTCTTGTTCTTGCTGCGCATCATCAGTTGCAAACGCTGCGTTGCCTTGGTCGGGAAGGAACGACGATTCTCGATTGCTGCCAGATGAGTATCGGTGATCGGCTTTCTGGACGACAAGACCGGAATGAGCACATTGGCCACGGCCACCGCATCCTGGATGGCAAGATTAACCCCGACACCGCCAATTGGCGACATGGCGTGCGCCGCATCTCCAATACAGATCAGACCCGGTTTCCACCATTGTTTCAAACGGTCTATCCGCACCGTCAGCAACCAGGCGTCATCCCAGCTTCGGATTTCCGACAGGCGTTCACGCGGCAGCGGGCAGACCTCTGCGACGCGCTCTCGAAAGGCGTCCAGACCCTTTTCCTTGAACTCTGCGTAGGAACCCTTGCGCACCACATAACCGCATTGCCAGTAGTCGCCACGGTCGATCAGCACGAAGCCCTGCTGCGGGCCCGCATGTCCCATCGTTTCGCTCGGGTCACCGGGCTGCTTTGAAAGGCGCATCCAGACCACCTCCGTAGGCACCCCGAAACGCTCGACCTCCAGACCGGCTTTTTCCCTGACAATCGAGTTGCGGCCATCCGCGCCGATGACCAGATCCGCTTCAATTGTGAGGAGACCTTCCGGGGTCTCGACCGTGAGCCCGCGAATCTTGCCCCCATCTTGAACAAGGTTCGTAACCGGCGCGTTCATCAGCAACCGAAAATTCTCGAATTGTCCTGCCTTACCGGCGATGAAATTCAGAAAATCCCACTGCGGCATGAAGGCGATGAAGCGGTTCTTGACCGGCAACCATGAAAAATCTGCGATCGTTACCTTCTCACTTCCGATTTCCGCATGCAGTTTTTCCGCCCGCGTGTGCGGCAGCGCCAGAAACTCCCTGATAAAACCGAGTTGGTCGACGATATCGAGTGTCGAGGGATGGATAGTATCGCCACGGAAGTCACGAAAAAAATCGCTGTGTTTTTCGATCACTGTGACATCGACATTGGCGCGCGCCAGCAAGAGCCCGAGCATCATGCCAGCCGGTCCGCCACCTGCTATCACGACAGTTGTTCTGATGGAGCGATCCGCCTGTGTTTCCACATTTTCCATTCACGTCCCCCTTGCCGCCTAGACGGCAGAACTCACCGTATTCTTCGGGTGCGGCCAGCCCCTCACATCCAGACGGAACAGCCACGCGGAACGGGCGAAGATGAAGGCAAACGCCATCGCCGTCCAGGTTCCCAAAAGCAGACCCGCTGCCACATCACTGGGATAATGCGCACCGACGATGACACGCGACACACCGATGACCAAGGCCAAGCCGATGAAGACGAAACGAAAGCGTGGCATGAGCATCAGAAAGGCGCCAAAGAATGCGCCAGCTGCTGCAGAATGGCCTGACGGAAAACTCTCATAGAGATTGTCACCCGTAAACGGCGTCAGGCTGTAAGCGCCCATTTCCACCAGCAATTCAGGCCTCGCCCGCCCGATGACGAACTTCAGCGCATGAACGAGAATACTCGCGGTACCGATCGTCAGGAAGAAATAGAGCAACGACCGCCATGCCGTTCTGACCCGGCCTGCATAGGAAGAACGCGTCAGGACCCGAGCGGCGATATAGGCAAGAATAGCGAGAAGACCTGTGCTGTAGAGCATCCAGCGAAACGTGCCGAAATCCGTGATCGCATTGTTGAATCCAACGATGGCACCGGGTAGTGCTTGCGCACGTTGTGAAATCGCAGGGTCGAAAGGGATGAGAACCAGCACGAGAACGAAGGTGGCCGCCAAAATCCAGCCACTGGAAACAAAAAAGCGTCGCATGCTGTTCCTCGTTACACCAAGTCTGGAATATGCTGTTGGTGCAGGACAAAGACAAGTGTGGCTTTCCTCCTTGTTATGCTCACCTTTCGCTTGTAGAGGCTTGCATGACAATGTTGAGAAAATCCGGATTGACATGACGCACCCCAAGCGCCCGACTTTACCCGAAAAACTGACAATACTGGGATCCACCGGTTCCATCGGCACAAATACGGTCGATGTCATAAACCAGCTTGGCGGACGTGACCGGTTCGAGGTAATGGCACTGACGGGTGCAGGCAACATCGCGCTTCTGGCAGAGCAGGCCCGCGCGTTAGGCGCCAAACTGGCCGTCACGTCCGAAGACGATAATTACGACGCGCTCAAAGATGCACTGGCAGGCACCGATATCAAAGTCGCCTCGGGGCGATCAGGCTTGCAGGAAGCAGCCGACATGGATGCGGACTGGGTCATGGCAGCGATTGCAGGAACACCAGGTCTGGAGCCGACTCTCGCGGCGGCGCGGCGCGGCGCCAACATTGCTCTCGCCAACAAGGAATGTCTGGTTTCGGCCGGAGACGTTTTCATTCGCACCGTATCGCAGGGCGGCGGCAAGATCATTCCCGTCGACAGCGAACACAGCGCCATTTTTCAATGCCTTGAGCCGGCAAACAAGGCCAATGTCGAACGTATCGTGCTGACCGCATCCGGCGGGCCATTCCGTGCCCATAGCCGTGAGGAAATGGCTGGCGTAACCGCCGATACGGCGCGCGCCCACCCCAACTGGTCGATGGGCCTGAAGGTGTCGATCGGCAGCGCGTCCATGTTCAACAAGGCGCTGGAAATGATCGAAGCAAAATATCTCTTCGATCTTTGCCCCGACCAGATTGAAGTCATCATCCATCCGCAATCGATTATCCATTCCATGGTGGCCTATACGGACGGATCGGTCATTGCCCAGCTGGGCTGCCCGGACATGCGAACGGCCATTGCCTATGCCCTGACCTATCCGGCCCGGGGCGAAATCGACGTCGAGCGTCTGGATTTTACCAGGCTCGCAAGACTGGATTTCGAAGCTCCTGACGAGATCAGGTTTCCTGCATTGCGTCTGGCAAGAACCGCGCTGGAGCGCGGCGGGGCGCAGGGCGCCGTGTTGAGTGCCGCCGACGAAACCGCATTTCACGCCTTCGTGGCCGGCAAGATCGGCTTTCTGGATATGGCGGATATCGTCGAGACCGTCATGGACCGGATGAACAACGGACACGCTGCAGAAACGGTGGAAGATGTATTGGCGGTGGACGCACAAGCACGAGCCTATGCAAACGATGCCATTTCAAAAAGACAGACAGCGGCCTGACGCCGTTTCAACGCATCCCTCATAAATCGATAGAGTTCGACGCCGGTGGATAACCAACGGTCCAGGAAGCTGTGAACTTTCGAGACCCGGCATAGTGGGGTTGCCAGCAATATAAAAATAGGTTAGCCCATTTTTGTAATGTTATTACATGACGAAATGAGGACTTACATATGAGTATACGCTACGCCCTCCCCGTTGCCATCGGCGCTCTTCTCCTGTCGTTTACAACGACCATGGCAGACGATGCGGCAGCATCCTCGAAGGCACATTCGCACAGCCACTCCGAAGCATCCGAACAGATTTCCAAGGGTTACTTCGAAGATAGCCAGATCAGGCCGCGCCCGCTGTCAGACTGGGAAGGCGAATGGCAGTCAGTTTATCCTTACCTTATGGACGGCTCCCTTGATGCCGTCATGACGCATAAGGCGGAGCATGGTGACAAGACAGCCAAGGATTATCGTGACGAATACGCTACGGGGTATAAAACCGACGTTGATCGCATCGTGATCCAGGGTGACACAGTGATGTTTCAGCGAAAGGACGCCGACAGCAAAGCGACATATGTCTCGGATGGATATGAGGTGCTGACCTACAAGAAGGGCAATCGCGGCGTCCGCTACATCTTTAAAAAGGTCGGTGGGGACGAGGCTGCGCCTCAATTCATCCAGTTCAGCGATCACACGATAACGCCGACAAAAGCCGGTCACTACCACCTTTTCTGGGGGAACGATCGAAAAGCCGTGCTGGCAGAGCTCAGCAACTGGCCGACATATTATCCAGCCTCGCTCGACGCCAAGCAAATCGTGCATGAGATGCTAGAACACTGACATGACGGCGCATTCCGATTAAAAAAGGTCGCGGCTCATGGAGCCGCGACCTTCAATGACATTTCATCTGAAAAGCGATCGATTACAACGTCAGGCGACTGCTCTTGCCAGAGCGCAACGCGCCCATAGCTGGTGAAGCGGTGCAACCAGTTGCTCGAGGTCGGCATCTGTGTGCAACGGCGTCGGCGTGAGACGAAGTCGTTCGGTCTTGCGCGGTACGGTCGGATAGTTGATCGGCTGCACATAAATGCCATGATCATCGAGCAGGATATCCGATATCCACTTGCACTTGGCTGCGTCGCCAACCATGACGGGCACGATATGGCTGGGGTTCGGCATGTGCGGAATGCCACTCCTATCCAGCATGGCACGGAGCGTGCGCACGCGCTCCTGATGACGTGCACGTTCAAAAGGGCTGACCTTCAGATGCTGGATGGATGCAACCGCGCCAGCAGCCAGGGATGGCGGCAATGCCGTGGTAAAAATGAAGCCGGACGCGAAGGAGCGGATGAAGTCGCACAGCGCTTCGGACGCAGCAATGTAGCCGCCCATCACGCCAAATGCCTTGCCAAGCGTTCCCTCGATGATCGTCAGGCGATCCATCAGGCCTTCCCGTTCGGCAATGCCACCACCGCGCGGACCGTACATGCCGACGGCATGAACCTCGTCGAGATAGGTCATCGCGCCGTATTTGTCGGCAAGATCGCAGATTTCCTTGATCGGAGAGATATCGCCGTCCATCGAGTAAACGGATTCGAACGCGATCATCTTCGGCGCAGACGGGTCAGCAGCCTTCAACTTCGCTTCGAGATCCTCAAGGTCATTGTGTTTCCAAATAACCTTATCGCAGCGACCGTAACGAATGCCCTCGATCATAGAGGCGTGGTTAAAGGCATCGGAGAAAATGATCAGGCCGGGAATCTTCTGGCCGAGTGTTCCAAGCGTTGCCCAGTTCGAAATGTAGCCGGATGTGAAAATCAGCGCTGATTCCTTGCCATGGAGATCGGCAAGTTCCTGCTCGAGTTTGACGTGATAATGGTTGGTGCCAGAAATATTCCGGGTGCCTCCCGCACCCGCGCCACAGTGATCTATGGCCGCCTTCATGGCCTCGATGACCTTGGGATTCTGTCCCATGCCGAGATAGTCGTTAGAGCACCAGACCGTTACGTCTTTCTTCTCGCCGTCCGCATTGTATCGTGTCGCGCGCGGGAAATTGCCCTGCTGCCGTTCTAAGTCGGCGAAGACGCGATAACGGCCTTCTGAATGCAAACCATCCAGCTCGGTCTTAAAGTATGCCTCGAAGTCCATTCCATGCTCCAGAATTCTTGTCGTCGTTGTCGGCCCACCTCCATGAACCGTCAACCCCCTCGACGCCGTTTGCACGAAACTGCGTCAATTCGCCCTCACTTTTGAACCATTCCAAAAACTCTTATAAGAGATTTTTCAAACCGCAAAATTGATTCACATCCAAGACGCATAAATATTGGAACTTTTCCGTTATCTGTCCGTTCAGTTGGGCACAGTCGATTGGGGCCGGGATGCAGCCTGCGAAGGACGCTTCCATAAACACACTCGAGTTGGTAAACATCTGTAGCGGTCGGAGGTAGCAGTCGCCGCAGATGTATTATGGGACGCCTACCAAAGAGCCAAAGAGCTCATTGAAACGTTGGAGAGACTTCATGAAAAAAGCCATTATTTTTGCGGCAATCGGTTTGGCGCTTGCAGGCTGCACGCAGACTGAAAAGGGCGCGTCCATTGGCGCCGTTTCTGGCGCTGTTATCGGTGGCGCTGTAACAGGCAACGTCCGCGGCGCAGCTGTTGGCGCAGCCATCGGCGGCGTTGGTGGCGCACTGATCGGTAACGCTTCTGAGCCAGGCTACTGCTACTATCGCGATCAGTACGGTCAGCGTTACACGGCTCGTTGCCGCTAATATCACCAAGGATTAAGAAACGAAGGCCCCGGTTTCCCCGGGGCTTTTGCATTTGTGTCGGAAGAATACGCTTTTTCGGGTGCCAACCTCCCTTTTTGTGATTAAACTGCCCTGTTAACGGACGGGAAACCGGTGGGGCCGATAATAAATCCTCAACCATAAAAGTAGCGTATGTCAAACCGACACACTGACCCAAAGAAGAGTATTGCGTTCTGGAAGGCCGGCACTGCATTGGTCGTGGCTGCATCCGTGATGCTATCTCCCGGGTTCGTGCGGGATGCGTTTGCGCTGGAAATCTTCGGCATCACTATTTTCGGTTCGGACGACAAGGAAGAGGAGGTCCTCGACCCGGTTTCTTTCACCGTCACGCTGAATGCCGCGGATGCGGACGACAAGCTGCGCAAGAGCCTCGAAAACAGCTCGCTTCTGGTCGCAGAGCCGGAAAAGCCTGCATCGGGCGATCTGGGCCTCTTGATCAGAGCGCGCGACGACCGTGAGCGATTGGTGGCTGCGCTCTACGAAAACGCCCGATACGGCGGCACCGTTAAAATCACGGTTGCGGGCCAGGATATCGACGCCATCCCACCAAATCCTTCGTTCAACCGCACAGGTCCTGTCCCTGTGGTCATCGATGTCACGTCCGGGCCGGCTTTCACGCTCGGCACCATCAAGCTTGAAGGCGATGTCGCGGGTCGCGATCTCTCTGAGTACGGCCTTGTAACGGGTGGAGACGCGGGATCGCTTGCCATCATCCGTGGCGGCAACAAGCTGATAGAAGCCCTGAAGGCGGAAGGGCGTCCGCTCGCGAAGCTCACCAAGCGCGAAGCGGTTGCAAACCACGCAACCAACACCGTTGATCTGACTTTATCTGCCGAAGGCGGTCCGATAGCGCCTTTAGGCGACGTCGCTGTGAAGGGCGAGAAGACGGTCGATGGCGACTTCATCCGGCGCTATTCGCGTCTGAACGGCGGAGAGCCGTATTCGCCGGAGAAATTGCGAAAAGCATCCGACCGGTTGCGCAAGCTAGGGGTCTTTTCCAGCATCACCATCAAGGAAGCGAATACACTGTCCCGCAATGGCAGCATTCCACTCACCATCGAGGTCTCGGAAGGCAAACATCGCTATCTTGGACTTGGTGCGCAATATTCCACCACCGAGGGCATTGGGCTGCAAGGCTACTGGGGCCATCGCAATCTGTTCGGCAAAGCCGAATCGCTGCGCATCGAAGGTGCTGTTTCGCGGCTGGGTGAAGCGTCGAATGTGCAGGACATGGATTACTCGGCCGGGATCATCTTTACCAAGCCCGGCATCTTCAATCCGGAGACGACGTTTACCGCCAGTCTGAAAGCCAAGACTGAACATCCAGACAGCTACGACGCGAGATCGATCACCGGCTATGGCGGCTTTGCCTATGAGTTCAACGATTACGATACGGCCTCTGCCGGTCTGGAAGTCGAGTGGACGGATGCCGATGATGCATTCGGCAACAACCAGTATCTGACCACCTCCGTGCCGCTGGAATTCGTGCGCGACAGACGTGACGACAAGCTGAACCCAACTGAAGGCTTCAGAGCCTCGATCTCCGCGCAGCCAAGTTTCGAAGCTTTGAATGGTACGTTCTTCACATCATTCGAGGGTTCGACGACAGCCTATAAAGGCCTTGGGTCCGACGATCAGGTCGTGCTGGCCGGCAAGATCGCAGGTGGTCTGCTCGTCGGGGCGAGTTCCTTGGAAGACGTTCCCGCGACCCGGCGTTTTTATGAAGGCGGCGGCGGATCGGTGCGAGGTTACAGCTATCAGGAAATTTCGCCGTACAATGCGGCAGGGGATGCGACGGGCGGGCGTTCTTATGTCGTCTCGTCGGTGGAAGCACGTTTCAAGGTGACAGAAACGATCGGGCTCGTTCCCTTCGTTGACGCAGGCGTCGTATCGTCCGACCTTGCGCCCGACTTTTCCGATATTCGCGCGGGCGCCGGTATCGGACTACGTTACGCGACACCGTTCGGCCCCTTGCGTCTCGACGTGGCCACGCCCCTGAAAAAATATGAAAATGGAAGCAGCTTCGGCATTTATGCCGGCATCGGACAGGCGTTCTGAACGAGCGTCATTTCACACAAGAACAAGAAAAGTGTAGATTACGTTTGATGACCGTACTGACTCGATTGTTGATAGGGATCGGCTACATTGCTCTGGGCACTGTCGCACTGCTTGTCGTGGCCGTTATCTTCCTTGGTTACACGTCGCCCGGCACGCAACTTGTCGCGCGACAGGTCTCATCCCTGATCTCCAGCCCCGACCAGACGATCGAGATATCACCGCCCAAAGGCCTGCTGACGGGAAACCTCCGTCTGGATAGCGTGACGATTTCTGACCGAGACGGTCCCTACGCCCGGTTGGCAGGCGTCGAGGTCGACTGGTCGCCATTTGCGCTTTTGAGAAAGACATTTCGCGCTGAACGGATAGAGGTGGCACAGGTCGATATCGACCGAGCGCCCCTGCCGTCCACGGAGCCCTCTTCGGAAACCTCGACCGGCTTTTTGCTTCCCGTCGACATCACCATCGATGATCTGGCTCTTCCCGATATCACACTAGGTGAGAAGCTGGCAGGTCGCACTTACGCGCTTTCAGCCAACGGCCGCGGTACCGCCACCACCAACGCCATTACGCTTGCCCTTTCGGCAAATCGCAAGGACGAGCCTGAAGCATTGGTGAACGCCGATATCGCCTTCGTTCCCAACGAGAATATGCTGAAGCTCAACGCGACCGTGAAAGAACCACAGGGTGGACTTCTGGCAACACTTCTACGCTTGCCCGATGCGCCTGCAGTGGCTCTCACTCTCAGAGGCGACGGCGCCCTGTCCGATTGGTCGGGACAGCTTACGGGGGCTGTCGCTGGCAATCCGGTTCTCGATCTGACCGGTCGCCACCAACTCGCAACCGATGGCACGCGCCGGGTAGAGCTTCATGGTGGCGGTCAGCCCGATATGTTGTTGCCGCCAATGATGCGCCAGCTCTTTGCCGGTCAAACCGCGCTCGACCTGGCGGCCAGCATTGCGCCGGAAGGTCGGATCAGTGTCGAAAGCGGCAATCTGGAAACCGGAAAACTGTTGCTGACAGCATCCGGTGCCATGGATCCGCAGGGGCAGAATGATCTTTCCGCCAATTTGATCGGCACCAATGGTCCAGTCGATATCCGCCTGCCGCTTGGAGACGGAGAGCTCTCCGCTCTGGTGAATGGGGTCGATCTCGCGTTGCGCGGCAATGCCGACGCGGCCGGTTTGAACATCAGCGCGTCGCTGCGGTCGCTTGTCTTGCCGCAGGGGCGTTTCGAAGACGTGAAGCTGCTGGCTAACAGCGACGATCTCAATCTGGCAAACCAGACCGGCACTGTGAAAACCAGTCTCAGCATCGCACAATCCGCCATGACCGCGCCGGATCTGGAACGAGCCATCAAGGCACCCTTGACGCTCAATGCGCCCTTGCGAATTTCCCCACAGACGATTGCCTTCGAAGGTGCGACGCTGGAAAGCGCCAGCGTCGGCGGCACCAGTAGCGGAACCTATGATCTGTCGGCAGGTACCATCGCCACCAATCTTCGCCTCTTTGTTCTCCCGGCGGTCCTGCCACCGGCTCTTGCCGAAAAATTCGATACGACCATTGCCATCGATGCTTATCTCAAGAGTACGATTGGCGGTGCAACCAGTGTCGAAAACCTCGTTGTCAAATCCGGAACTGTCGAGGCCAATGGCGATATCGCGCTGGATAATGGCAATGTGTCTGCCAAGCTGGGCGGCCGTCTGCCCGCGCTGGAAAAGGTAACGCCGCAAGCAGCAGGATCACTCGGATTTTCACTTGAGGCTAGCGGTCCGCTCAACGCCGCCGATTTTCAGATCAGCCTGAATTCCGCCAGAGCGACCCTGGCGGGTCGCGCCCTCGAGGCGCTCAAGGTTTCAGCCAAGGGAAAAGCGGATCTGAACGCGCCGCAGGCCCAGCTTCAGGCAAGCGGTACACTCGATGGACAGATCATCGACGCGTCCGGTGAACTCTTGCAAGGCGAAAACGGAACGGCGATCCCAAAGCTGAACGTCACCGTGGGTCGCAACGTGCTGACCGGAAACCTTCAGTTTAACCCACAATTTCTGCCGACAGGAAATCTCTCCTTCGACTTCCCCGACCTGTCGTTGCTGGCCGCGCTGGCCGCACAACAGGCCGAAGGTGACGTGAAAGGTGACGTTGTCGTATCCAACACGGACGGAAAAATCGCTGCAACGATCAAAGCCTCGAGCAGCACCATCCGCCAAGGGACGACCACGATCTCCAAGCTCGCTGCCGATCTGAAGGTCGATGATCTCACAGCACTAGCCATCAACGGCCAGGTGACGGCGGGCAAAATCATGGCCGGTGCGGCCGACATTTCCGGCCTCACTCTGGATATCGATCACTCCGATTCTGGCACCGCATTCGATCTGACTGGCCGTTACGACGATGCGCCTCTCGCCTTCAAGGGAACCGCCAACACCGCCGCCTCCCCCATGACCGTGACCCTCGATACGTTCACGGCGACACCCAGCGGCATTCCGGTGAAACTGGCTCAGCCGACGACAGTCACCATTGATACGGGCATGGCACGTATTTCCGGTCTTGTCATTCAGACGGGCAACGGTCGCATCGAGGTCAATGGCAGAGCGGGACAGACACTCGATCTCAACGCAACGATCCGTGCGCTGCCTGCCAACCTCGCCAATGCATTCTCACCAGCACTCGACGCCGCCGGGACGATCTCCGGCACAGTGACGGCAAAAGGCACAGCGTCCGATCCAGCCGTCGACTACGATCTCACCTGGGCCGATGCGGCGGTCAGCCAGACCCGCTCCGCCGGACTGGGTTCGCTCGGCATAAAGGCCAATGGTCGATTTGCCGGCGGCACTTTGCGTCTGGATACCACGGCAACCGGTCAGGGTGGGCTATCGCTGTCCGGTGGCGGTACTTTCGGTATCGCGGGTAACAGACCCATTTCGATGGCCTTCAAGGGTTCCCTGCCCTTCGGTGCTGTCGCCGCCCAAACGGCAGCACAGGGCTTCGATGTCAGCGGCAAAGCGGCCCTCGACGTAAAGATCGAAGGGACCGCCACAGCGCCCATCGTCACAGGCAGTATCACAACCGATGGCACACGCGTCACCGATGTTCGCCGCAACCTGACCATCAACAATCTGGCCGCGACCATCAATCTCGAACGCGACCGGGCGACGATCTCGCGATTGACCGGCAGACTGGCTGGCGGTGGCACGGTGTCTGGCACCGGAAGCGTCGGCATAACGCCCGGCTCTGGCTTCCCGGCTGATCTGACGATCACCCTCAATCGTGCCGCTTATAATGACGGCACCCTGTTCACCACCATCGCAAGCGGAACGCTTACCTTGAAGGGGCCGGTGTTGAATTCTCCGGTTCTCGGCGGCACTGTCACGCTTGAAAAAAGCGCCATAACGATCCCGGAGCGCTTGCCGGCATCCCTGTCGCAGATGGACATCAAACACAAGAACGCGCCTGCGGCGGTGCGTATGCAAGACCGGAAACTCAATGCGGACAAGGGTGGAAGTGGGAGTTCTTCCGACATCGCCCTCGACCTTCAGGTGAACGCGCCGAGCGGTATCTTTGTTCGCGGCCGCGGCATCGACGCGGAACTGACGGGTAGCCTGACGGTGCGCGGCACCGCTGCAAACCCTGCGGTTTCAGGCGGCTTCCAGATGCGCCGTGGCAGGCTTGAAATTCTCACACGGCGCCTGGATTTCACGAATGGTGATATAACCTTCGGCGGCGGTCTTGTTCCCGTCCTCAACATGGCGGCGGAATCAGCAGCTGGTTCCGCTACGGTTACCGTCACCGTCACGGGGAACGCAAACGATCCGTCCTTTGGTTTTACATCCTCCCCTGCCTTGCCCCAGGACGAAGTCATGGCGCAGTTGATTTTCGGGCAATCCATGTCCAAGCTTTCAGCACTGCAAATTGCACGACTGGCAGATGCCGCAGGCCAATTGGCAGGCGGACGCTCGACCTCGCTTTTCGATAGTCTGCGCAGCAATCTTGGTATTGACGATCTTGATATTTCCACAGACTCTGAAGGTCAGGCGCGTGTCTCCGCTGGAAAATACATCAACGACAAGACCTATCTGGAGTTGGAACAGAGCGGCAGCGAAGGCGCCAAAGCCATCATCAATCTGGATGTGGGCAAAGGCGTGAAGCTAAGGGGCGCGGCGGGCGCAGACGGAGCAGGTTCGGCCGGTATTTTTTACGAGAAGGAGTATTAGACGCCGAAAAGGAAGGTAGCAAGGATCGTCATCCTAGCCCATTGTCCAGATTTCATGTGCGCATTCAGATATTTTTAAATCAGATGTCGTAGATAACTTTTTGTTGCATTGAACGGTTTTTACCTGACAGGTCCGCGCGCAACGGCAAGAGGCTGCATTGAACCCTACGTGTTCATGCTTGGAGTTTCATCTACGTGCTATCTTTTCCTGGAACGCATGCGAAATCTATTCTGGCTGCTCTGGGTCGCTCGCAAGCGATGATCGAATTCGATACCAGCGGAAAAATACTATCCGCCAATGAAAACTTCTGCCGTGCCATGGGCTATAGCAAAGAACAGATCGTTGGCAGACACCACAGCATATTTTGCGAACCCGCTTACGCGAAGAGCGCAGAATATAAGACCTTCTGGAAGGACCTTGGTGCAGGCAAATACGATGCTCGCCAGTACAAGCGTCTCGCTAATGGTGGCAAGGAAGTCTGGATCCAGGCATCTTACAATCCCCTGATGGTCGGTGACAAGGTCAAGAGCATTCTCAAACTTGCCACCGTCATCACCGAAGAAAAGATAAAAGCTGCCGAGGATTCCGGGAAGATCGACGCGATCTCGCGGGCGCAGGCCGTTATCGAATTCACCACGTCGGGCGAGATCATCACCGCCAATACCAACTTCTTGAACTGCCTGGGCTACAGCCTGGATGAGATTGTCGGCCAACATCACCGGATGTTTTGCGAGGAAGGCTTTCGCAATAGCACTGAATATGCAGGCTTCTGGCATAAGCTGGCGGCTGGCGAATTTATCGCCGCCGAGTTCAAGCGTATCGGCAAGGGCGGGAAAATCGTCTGGATCCAGGCGTCCTACAATCCGATCGTCGATCAGAATGGACACGTGTTCAAAGTCGTCAAATTTGCCACCGATGTCACGGAGCGGGTCCGCGCCGTCGACAGTCTAGCCGATAGCCTGACGGCCCTTGCACACGGCGATCTCACTGCGGTCATCGACAAACCCTTCATTCCCACGCTGGAACGGGTTCGAAAGGACCTGAACAGTTCGCTTTCGAAATTGCAGGATGCGATGCGCAACGTCTCGGAAAGCGCGTCAAGCATCGCTACCGGTTCGCGCGAAGTCAGCGAAGCCTCCGACAATCTGGCCAAGCGAACGGAGCAACAAGCAGCAGCCGTCGAGCAGACGTCAGCCGCGTTGAACGAAATCACCCGCACGGTCGCACAAAACACGACGCGCGCCGAACAGTCGGGAGAGCTTGTCGCAAAGACCAAGGCGGGAGCGGAGCACTCCGGCGCGGTGGTCACCAAGGCGATCCAGGCCATGGGCCGGATTTCGCAATCATCGAATGAGATTGGCAACATCATCAGTGTTATCGATGACATCGCGTTTCAGACCAACCTTTTGGCATTGAATGCCGGTGTAGAAGCCGCACGTGCGGGCGAAGCTGGCAAAGGCTTTGCAGTCGTTGCACAGGAAGTACGCGAACTTGCCCAACGATCCGCTCAGGCCGCCAAGGAAATCAAGACACTGATCAACACCTCGTCCGAACAGGTCAAGGAAGGTGTCGATCTGGTTGGAGAGACCGGAAAGGCACTCGACGCCATCGTGACGCAGGTTGGCGAAATCAACGTCAATGTGTCGGCCATTGTCGAGACCGCCCGACAACAGGCAAGCGGTCTCAAGGAAATCAATCAGGCTGTTGAAGCAATGGACAGCAATACGCAGCAAAATGCAGCGATGGTGGAAGAAACGACGGCGGCAAGTCATAGCCTTGCACATGAAGCCCATGTTTTGCGAGATTTATTAACACAATTTAGATTTGGGAAACAATATTCTGCTACGAATCATAAAATGAAGCCGGAAGAAAACACTCCGGTTGTTCGTACACCAGGCAGGATGCCAAAATCCGGATACGCGAGCGTCGGTGCGCTTGCACTAGCCCAGAACAAGGATTGGGAAGAATTCTGATGGTTACGATTAATTCTACGAACTTCGGTGGCGATACCCTCGAGATCATCGCGTTTCGTCTGCATGATCAGGAGTTTTGCGTCAAAACAACCACCATCCGAGAAATTCGCGGCTGGGCCCCATCCACTCCACTCCCGCATGCTCCGAAAGACGTCATCGGTGTGATGAACCTGCGCGGCTCGGTTATTCCGATCATCGACCTCGCCTACAAGCTTGGCATGAAGAGCACCGTTGCCAATGAGCGCAGCGCCATCGTCGTTGCAGAAGTTCACAACATGGTCATCGGCATGCTGGTGGACCGCGTTTCAGACATTCTGACGATCCCTGCAATCCAGGTACAACCTGTTCCAGAAGTCTCGGCATCTTTCGACAAATCCTTCTCCGAAGGTATCATTGCCAACGAACACGGCATGATCTGCTTCCTGAACCTCGCCAAGATGTTCAAGGGTGCAGACCTTGAAGATTTGGCAGCCTAAGGCCACTCGACGCACGCGACATCCGATTGATTTTTTTAACACGCTGCCCGGATAGCCGGCAGCGTGTTTTCGTTTGGCCTCCATCATAAACTTCGAAGAAACCATTTAAAAAAGCGTCATCCATAAAACGATCAAGAACAGAACCATCATCAATGCTGCGAGATAGCGTTTTAAACTTAATCACTTCACAAATTACACTTCGGTCCGACATCCCGTCAACTTAGTATTAATATTATTAATGCCTAATTCAATTATAGAACGAAAAATATCGAATCGACTCGTCCTGCAACAAAAACGCGCGCGACAATGACATCGTCCATTGCTGCGACATTTTCAGTTTACTTGGAGATAGCATGCTTTGGCTGGGGAAAAATGCTGACAATAAAAGTGTTCTGGACGCCTTGTCTGCTTCGCAAGCGGTGATTGAATTCGATCTCAAAGGTAATATTCTGACAGCAAACAAGAATTTTTGCGCCGTGTTGGGATATGATCTTGCCGAAATCATCGGAAAACATCATCGAGTTTTCTGCGATCCGAGTTATACGAACTCGAAAGCCTATTCGGATTTCTGGGCAAGCCTTGGCGCTGGAAAGTACGATGCGCGGGAATACAAACGCCTGCGCAAGGATGGAAGCGAAATCTGGATCGAAGCATCTTATAATCCGGTCTGCCGAGGCGGTAAGCCTTACAAGGTCGTAAAGATTGCAACCGATATCACGGCAAAAAAACTCAAAGCCGAAGAAGACGACAACAAGCTGCAAGCGATCTCGCGTTCTCAGGCGGTTATTGAGTTCACACCACACGGTGAAATCATTACCGCCAACGACAATTTCTGTGCCACGCTGGGTTATGGCCTGAGTGACATCGTTGGCAAGCACCATCGTCTATTCTGCGAGCCGACCTATGCAGCCTCTGCCGATTATGCGAATTTCTGGAAGCGTCTGGCGGCGGGGGAGTTTATATCAGACGAGTTTGTCCGCTTCGGCAAGAACGGGAAGGAAGTCTGGATACAGGCCGCCTATAATCCGATCGTCGATGGCAAGGGTCATGTTGTCAAAGTCGTAAAATTCGCGACGGATGTGACGCCGCGCATGAGCGCCATCAGCACGCTGGGCTCCGCCCTTCGCCTACTGGCCAGCGGCGAACTCCGCCAGAGCCTGAATACCCCTTTCGTACCCAGCATGGAAAAGCTTCGTGCCGATTTCAATGAGGTGATGAAGACACTTCGCTCCACCATGCAGACGGTCGCGCACAACTCGGCCACCATTGCGTCCGGCTCGGCTGAAATCCGCGTGGCGGCTGATCAACTCGCGCGCCGCACCGAACAACAGGCTGCATCGCTGGAGGAAAGCGCCGCCGCGCTGGAAGAAATCACCACCACGGTCAAGGATTCCAGCAGCCGCGCCAGCGAGGCCGGAAGGCTTGTTGCTTCCACCCGAAAGAGTGCCGAACGCTCCGGTGAAATCGTCCACCGTGCCATCGAGGCCATGGATGAGATATCTCAGTCATCGGGCGAGATCACGAGCATCATCAGCGTGATTGACGAGATCGCGTTCCAGACCAACCTTCTGGCATTAAACGCTGGCGTAGAGGCTGCCAGAGCAGGCGAAGCGGGCAAAGGCTTTGCTGTGGTGGCCCAGGAAGTGCGCGAACTGGCTCAGCGCTCTGCAAGCGCCGCAAAAGCGATCAAGGAACTCATCAGCAAGTCGCGCCAGCACGTCTCGAACGGTGTCGATCTCGTTGGACAAACGGGCGACGCGCTGAAGCAGATTGCTGAGCAGGTTGGGCAAATCGACCTGAACGTGGTTGCAATCGTCGAGGCATCACGCGAACAGGCCAACGGTTTGGCCGAAATTAATGACGCTGTAAACCTGATGGATCAGGCGACCCAGAAGAACGCGGCGATGGTCGAAGAAACCACCGCGGCAAGCCATGGACTGGCACGCGAGGCCGAAAGCCTGCGAGAATTGCTGACACAGTTTCAGGTGAACGACGGAGCGGTTTCGTTGACGTCACAGCCCAGATATTCGCAAGATCACGACGCACCGACACTGCCAAGGACCGCATCGGCCGGCCGTTAGGCCATCCACGAGATCAAAGGATAAAAGACGTCTCTAGCGAATTGAAAAAGGCGGCACAGGTGCCGCCTTTTTCTTTTCCATTTGGCAAAACAGTCAATCAGGTGAACAGAACGAACGTCTTCTGCAAGGTGATCCAGATACCCCAGACAATCGGAATACCAACGACCGCCCAGGCGATGGCCGCCTTGGCGTCGAAGCCACCCTTGCCTATGCCGAAGGAACCTGTTGGGCCACTGGTCGCAGCCGTCGTTTTGGCTTGAAGTGCCGCCACTTCGTTATCCGACATATACCATTTGTCTTCGAGCGGCTTGACCATGAGGTTGGCAATCAGGCCCAATACCAGCATGCCGGCCAAGATATACATCGTAAAGTCATAGACCTGCGCGCGCGGAATGCCCGCAGCGATCTGTGCTTCACGGATGTAGTTGACGACGACAGGACCAATAATGCCAGCCGTTGCCCATGCCGTCAGAAGACGACCATGGATCGCGCCAACGAACTGGGTGCCGAAGATATCGGCGAGGTAAGCCGGGATGGTCGCAAAGCCACCGCCATACATCGAGACGATGATGCAGAGCATGCCGACGAAAAGCGCCTTATTGCCGAGGCCAGCCGCCCAAGGCGACGAAGCGTAAAGCACGATACCGAGCGCAAAGAACGTGAAGTAGGTTGCCTTGCGCCCGATGCGGTCAGACAACGATGCCCAGAAGAAGCGACCCGCAATGTTGAACACGGACAGCAGACCGGTGAAGCCAGCAGCAATCGCCGCGATCTGAGCCAGTTGCTCAGGTGTCAGATCAGCAAACTTCACGTCAGGAAGACCGATCAGCGAACCGGCAAAGATTTCCTGTAGCATGGGCGACGCCATACCCAGGACGCCGATACCAGCCGATACGTTGAGGCACAGCACCAGCCAGATCATCCAGAACTGCTTGGTCTTGTGAGCATTCTTGAGGTGCACGTGGCGGGTTGTGATCATCGAGTTCTTGGCAGCAGGTGCCGTCCAGCCTTCAGGCTTCCAGCCTGCGGGTGGGATTCGGTATCCGAACGCGCCAGCCATCATGAAGACGAAATAGATCGCCGCCATGACAAGGAAGGTTTCCCAAACGCCGATGGACGCTTCGGTTCGGAAGTGGCGCATCAGCGCATCCGCAAGCGGAGCACCGATCATTGCGCCGCCGCCAAAGCCCATGATGGCCATGCCGGTTGCCATGCCACGACGGTCAGGGAACCACTTGATCAGGGTGGACACCGGAGAAATATAGCCAAGGCCAAGGCCGATACCCCCAATGACGCCAGCGCCGAACCACATCAGCCACAATTGGTGCGTCATGATGCCGATGGCAGCAATCGCCATACCGCCGCACCAGCAGATTGCGGAAACGAAACCGGCCTTGCGCGGGCCCGCCCGTTCCAGCCAGCCACCCCAGATGGCAGCAGAGCAACCGAGAAGAACGAAGAAGAGTGTGTAGATCCAGCCAAGGTCGCTGACGCGCCAGTCGCAGGTGGTGGTGAACAATGCCGAAGCAAGGTTGAGATCAGGGCAGGCAACTGTCGAGGTGATGCCGATTGCCTTCGTGAGTGGCAGCCAGAACACCGAGAAGCCGTATGCCATGCCGATGCAAAGATGGATCGCGAGCGCTGCCGGTGGAACCAGCCAGCGATTGAATCCAGGTTTTGCGATAATTCTTTCGCGGTCCAGAAGACCTGCACCCGCAGCCCCCGGCGCGAATGTCTCGTTCGTCGCAGTCATTGTGTGTCCCTCCATTCACCACGCGAGGCGTCATGAATTTGGATGTTGCTGTTCGCCTCGGGGTCCGTTGCGTGACCTGCAAGCAAATGCAAGTCCCGCAACGTTCCATCCGAAACAATGTCCCAAGCCCACGGACCCAACTGCGCGGGCGGCTCCTTCTTCGGGACGCTCACACGCAACTGGCCTGATGTGTTGCCACACTTGCTCAGCAATTTGCGTGCCAAAAATAAATTGTTTCTTATCAACAGGATGCACAATACGGCACGATTACATGAGACAATTTGTCCGGGACATCGCGACAAAATGTCCATATTTCTGCTTGATTTTCGCCGTAATTTCGGAGCGTTGAAAGCACAAGCTACCGAACGTCAAGTGCCTGCGGCAACCAGATCGTAAACACGGTCCCGGAACCAACAGTGCTCCTCACTGTGATCTCCCCGCCCTGTCGCGCGATCAGCATCTGGCTCACCGAAAGCCCAAGGCCCGTACCCTCTTGCTGCTTGGTCGTGAAAAAGGGATCGAAAATGCGATCCACGACATCCTCGCCAATCCCGACACCTGTATCGGTCACGCTGATGGCCACGCCGCGAGATCCGTGACGCTCCTCATCGTGGCTTCCAAGCGTCAACGTGCCACCATGCGGCATCGCGTGAGCGGCGTTGACGATGAGGTTGACCAGAACTTGCTGCAACTCCGTTCGGTTCATCGCCAGAAGTCCATTCGCCTTGTTGTTTTTGACAACCTCGATCCCGGCACGTGTCAGCACATGCTTGACGAGTGGCATGCAATCGGAAATCACCGTTTCGGGGTCTTGGCGCTCGATATAGCCAGCAAACTCTTCCGGCCTTGCAAATTGTAGCAGCTTGCCGACGATCCGGCTGATGCGATCCACCTGTTCGTCGATCAGATTGAATTCCGTCCTGGCTGCGTCCGCAGTCTTGCCCAGCATGCTCCGGGCGACCTCCAAATTCCCCTGAATGACGGCGATGGGATTGTTGATCTCATGGGCTACGCCAGCGGTAATTTCGCCAATCGTTGCCAGCTTTTCGGACATGACGAGCTGCTTGGTTGTCGCTTCGAGACGCAGATTGGCAAGTTGAAGTTCCTGCGTCCTTTCTTCGACACGTGCATTGAGCTCTTCATTCCACGCCCGCAACTCGCCTTCACGCTGCTGAAGACGTTGCAGCAGCCCGTCTAGATGCACTGCGACCTGCCCGATCTCATCGCCAGTCGGTGGCAAGCCTGTGCGGGCGCCCAGGTCACCATCATCGACCCTAGAGATGGTCTGGGTCATGCGCTCGAGCGGCTTGAAGATACTGCGGGCCCATCGCAGGAAAACCGGAATGCTGAGGATCGTAATACCTAAAAACGCAGCAATGACGGAACCGAGCGTTTCATACTTGGCGCGCGCAAACGGCGCCTCCAGAAAGCCGACATAAAGCATGCCGACGCGTTTTCCATAACTATCGACCAAGGGTTCGTAGGCCGAGATATACCAGTCATTGACGACGAAAGCGCTGTCCAGCCAGACCTTACCGGCTCCGAGAACCGTCGCCCGCACCGCCTCAGATACCCGGGTTCCCAAAGCACGCTGGTTCTCGAACAGACGCACATTCGTGCTGATGCGCACGTCGTCCAGAAACAGTGTCGCGGTCCCCTGGCTGCCCTCCGGCAGGCTGGCTTGCCGGTAGACAAGCTCATTGATCGTATCGATAAAATCGAGGTTCTGGTTGAGCAACCTTCCGCCGACCAGTGCCAGGGCCTGACCACCCGGCAAACGCAAAGGGCTTGCGGCATGGATCATCATTCCACGTGTTTCGAATATCTGACCCGTCGCTGCGTCTGGTGCTGGCGTGACTCCGATCCGCGCCCGATCCGCCAGACGAGGTGAAAGCCTCGTCAGATCCTCTTCGGAGAAGACATCCATGGCGTAGGATGCTTTGCCAGACAGCGCAGCGGCCCGAACTGGCCAATCCACGCGTGTCTTTTCCTCATCCGTTCCTGCACTCGCAGGAAGATCACCGTTGCCATCGACCAGAAACAGAAAATCGAGACCAAGTTTCTGACGGTTTTCCTCCAGAAGCCCGGCAAGGGCCGTTTTATTTCCCGCCAAAACGATATCCTGAAGCCGCGCGGAACCCGTGATCGCCTCCAACCGCTCGCCCGTATCCTCTAGGATCGTCACGAGATATTGGTGCGCAACGGTCAGGTCGCTGTTCACCTTGGTGATGAGCAGCGCATCCAGCTTACCGCTCCACCGCACCATGGTCACACCCAAAAGTAGGGGCAGAATGACGAGTGTCGGCAACAGCGCGATGGCCAGCAGCCGGAACCGAACCGACTTTAACGCACCAAAAACCCTTGAGTTTTCCGATTTCTCAGCCATGCCAGGACGACATCTTGCGATCGATCGTTTTTCGGGAAATGCCAAGACGGCGCGATGCCTCGTCCCTGTTTCCTGAAACGTCACTCAGAACCGCCAGAATATGCCGCCTCTCGACCTCTTCCAAGGTGCCAGCAGCGACTGCGACCGGAGCACCTCCGCGCAAATCCAGCGGGAAACGCCCGAGGATGAGGCTACGCTCAACAAAGTTTCGAAGTTCGCGGACATTTCCCGGCCAGCGATAAGCCAACAGCATCGTGCGTACGGCATCATCAATGGCGACCGGCGGCATACCAAGCTGCTGCGAAAGCTTGTGCATGAAAAGCTCCGTCAATTCCACCACATCGCGCTCACGGTCCCTGAGTGGCGCAAGATAGATCTCCATGACGTTGATCCGGTAAAACAGATCGGCGCGGAAACGCCCCTTTTCCACATCAGCAGCCAGATCGGCATTGGTAGCGAATATGAACCGGATGTCGATGGGCACCTCCCGCTCTGCACCCACCGGGCGCACCTTCCGGTCCTCGATCACGCGCAGCAACTTGCTTTGCAAGGCAACCGGCATCTCACCGATCTCATCCAGAAACAGCGTTCCGCCCTGTGCGTGCAGGAACAAGCCTTCGCGACGGCTCTCCGCTCCTGTAAAGGCGCCCTTCACATGGCCGAACAGTTCGGTTTCCAGCATATCTGCCGGAATGGCCGCGCAGTTGATCGGCACGAAGGGTTTTCCGGCGCGATCCGACAATTCGTGGATGGAATGCGCCAGAACTTCCTTACCCGTACCGGACTCACCCGTCAGCAAAACGGAGGTCGGAAGCGGTGCGACGCGGCTGATCATGTCGCGTGTCTGCTGGATCGTTGCTGAGCTACCCACCAGGCGGTCACGCAGAAACAAGTGATCTGAAGCCTTTTTCAGCTGATATTTCAAAGCAGAGTTTTCTCGCCGCAGATTGGATCGGTCGAGCGCCCGCGATATGGCATTCAATATCTGATTGGACCGAAACGGCTTCAGGACGAAATCAGCAGCACCTGCGCGTATCGCCTGAATGGCCGTATCAAGATCGGCATAGGCCGTCATCAGGATGGCATCCGCGTAAAAGCCGATTGCACGCTGGTCGGCCAGCCATTCCAGCCCCGTTTTCTTCGGCATGATGTTGTCGAGGATGACGATATCGAAGTGGCGTTCATCCAGCTTCTTCGTCGCCTGTGCCGTATCACCCGCCTCATCAACATAGGCGCAACGGGTCTCCAGCGTCCTCATCAGAAAGTTGCGCATGCCAGGTTCATCATCGACAATGAGAATGGACGCCTTTGCAAGCCAGGGGCCAAAATCGGTTTCCACCGCCGCCGGTCGCGTTTTTGAGATCAGGTCATGCTGCATAGTGCTCTCCGGGTGCCGCCATCGCAAAACGGTCCGTCAGATGTGTGCATGGAGATTGCAGCGTTGCAGCGTGACGTCGCCGACCGCGCCACATCAGGGCAATGGTGTATGGACGAATATCAAAGCTGCAACGGAAAGCAAAACGAATGATGCCATCAAGAGCACAATTCGGTTTTAGAGCGTTTCCTTGTTAAATGGAAACAGTTCTGTTGGTTCAAACGGGATCGACTGCTTGTCCGGAGGGCGCGTGGCGTAGCCTTAGCATACGGCCAAGCCGTCCGGGCAGGCAGATGGCCCGTTTCAACCAACCCGGAGGGCCGGGCATATTTCCGCCAGGACAAAGGCGATCGGCTCGACCGTACCTCAGGGTATGCCGTTGCCCAATCGCCTTTGTCCTGACGAAAATCTGCTCCGGCAGAACGTTTCCATTTAACAAGGAAATGCTCTAAGGCCCTCTATCGTAATGCGATCGGGGCGCGTGAATATCTCAAGGTCCTCACCACGGACCAGCGCGACCAATGTTATCCCCGCCTTCTCGGCGGTTTCGATGGCAAGCGCTGTGGGCGCTGAGACCGCGGCCAGAATTGGACTTCCGAGGATCGCTGCCTTCTGTACCATTTCTACCGAGAGGCGGCTGGTGACGACAATTGCACCTGCAGCACCCGGCGTCCCGCTGCGAAGCACGGCCCCCGCAAGCTTGTCCAGCGCGTTGTGCCGCCCGACATCCTCGCGCGCCGTGATCAGACCGGTTGCAGGATTGAAAAATCCGGCGCCATGCACGCCTCTGGTCTGACGAAAAAGAGGTTGCGCCTGATGAAGTGCATCCATCGCAACAACAAGATCATCGGCGTTCAGAGCAAGCTGTGTCATCGAAACGTCGGGAACAGGCCGCACAGCCTGTTCTATGGATTCGATGCCACACAGACCGCAACCCACAGGTCCGGCCATATGACGCCTGCGAAGACGTAACGCATCTGCCTGCTCATCAAGCAGCGTAACCTGCACATCAAACCCCTGCTCCGTCGCCACGACCTCAACGGCCTCTATCTGCGAGGGTTCGAGGATGATGCCTTCCGTCAAGCTGAAACCAACAGCAAAATCCTCGAGATCGACGGGCGATGCCATCATGACTGCATGGGTTGAGCCACCATAAGAAAAAGCGACCGGAACCTCTTCGGGGACATCGCGGTGGCCGACTGACACAAGCCCGTCGCGCCGGGAAATACGCTTGACCGTCCGAAATGCTTGCGTCGTCGACATGATATAACCTCAACAGATTGGGAGACCAACCAGACGATCTACCTAGAGCGTTTCCTTGTTAAATGGAAACGTTCTAAACCCCAAAATACAAAAAGCGGCCGATGAGGCCGCTTCAAGTGTCCACTTTGTGGGCAGTCATTCTTACGAACCCGCCCGGTGCTTTCAAGCAGCGACGAGAACCTCATGCAGGTTCGTCAATTCGTAAAGATGCCTTTCGAGCTTGGTCCGGTGCTCGTGGTGATGATTGCCTTCCTCGATTTCCGAACGTGCCGCATCGATACGCTTTTGCAAATCATCAGAGCTGATGTCGTCCGCAGATGTCGCCGACTCTGCAAGCAAGGTGCAGCCGCTTTGAACGATATCCGCGAAACCACCAAAAACAACATATTTATGCGTTTCGCCGGATGCGAACTTCGCCGTGACCAGACCAGGCTTGATCGTGGTCATGACGGGCGCATGGTTTGGCAGAATCGTCATCTCCCCGAGCGTAGCCGGAATGACGACTTCAGTGACCGTCTCGGAAACAAGCAGGCGCTCCGGAGAAACAAGTTCGAATTTGAAACTGTCGGCCATGGCTATTCACTTCTTTTTCGTTGCGCGACGGACAAAGGCGCGTGCAAGAGACACGCGCCCTCTTTTCGATATTAAGCGACTTCAGCAGCCATCTTCTTGGCCTTTTCGACGGCTTCTTCCATCGAACCAACCATATAGAAAGCAGCTTCCGGCAGGTGGTCGTATTCGCCGTTGACCAGACCCTTGAAGCCCTTGATCGTGTCTTCAAGAGCAACCAGCTTGCCGGGAGCGCCCGTGAAGATTTCAGCCACGAAGAATGGCTGCGACAGGAAGCGTTCGATCTTGCGAGCGCGCGCAACGGCGAGACGGTCTTCTTCAGACAGTTCGTCCATGCCGAGGATGGCGATGATGTCCTGCAGAGCCTTGTAGCGCTGCAAGGTCATCTGGACCTTACGGGCAACTTCGTAGTGCTCTTCGCCAACGATCAGCGGGTCGAGCATGCGCGACGTCGAGTCGAGCGGGTCCACAGCCGGGTAAATACCCTTTTCAGCGATCGAACGTGACAGAACCGTCGTTGCGTCCAAGTGGGCGAACGAGGTTGCTGGTGCAGGGTCGGTCAAATCGTCGGCGGGAACGTAAATAGCCTGAACCGAGGTAATCGAACCCTTGGTCGTCGTCGTGATGCGTTCTTGCATCTGGCCCATGTCGGTTGCCAGCGTTGGCTGATAACCCACAGCGGAAGGAATACGGCCCAAGAGAGCCGAAACTTCGGAACCAGCCTGCGTAAAGCGGAAGATGTTGTCCACGAAGAACAGAACGTCCTGGCCCTTGTCGCGGAAGTCTTCCGCAATCGTCAGACCCGTTAGAGCAACACGAGCACGCGCGCCTGGTGGTTCGTTCATCTGGCCGTACACGAGCGCAGCCTTGGAGCCTTCGCCGCCGCCGTGCTTGTTAACGCCGGATTCGATCATTTCGTGGTAAAGGTCATTGCCTTCGCGGGTACGTTCACCCACGCCAGCGAAGACCGAGTAACCGCCGTGCGCCTTGGCCACGTTGTTGATCAGTTCCATGATCAGAACGGTCTTGCCAACGCCAGCGCCGCCGAACAGACCGATCTTGCCGCCCTTTGCGTATGGCGCCAGGAGGTCAACGACCTTGATGCCCGTGACCAGGATTTGGCCATCTGTCGACTGTTCAACGTAGGATGGTGCTTCCTGGTGAATGGCACGCGTGCCCGAGGTGACCAGAGGACCGGCTTCGTCAACTGGCTCGCCGATGACGTTCATGATTCGGCCGAGCGTCTCAGGACCAACGGGAACGGTGATCGGAGCGCCCGTATCACGGACGGACTGACCGCGAACCAGACCTTCTGTCGAGTCCATGGCGATGGTACGCACGACGTTTTCGCCGAGGTGCTGCGCAACTTCGAGAACCAGACGGTTGCCGTTATTGTCAGTTTCAATCGCGTTGAGGATCGCAGGCAGATCGCCTTCGAACGCCACGTCGACAACAGCGCCGATAACCTGCTGAACCTTGCCGGTCGCGCCAGTAATCGCTGCGGTTTTCTTTGGGGTAGCTGCCTTAGCCATTATCCTTACCCTCTTTCCTTAACCTCAGAGCGCTTCCGCGCCCGAAATGATTTCAATCAGTTCCTTGGTGATCTGAGCCTGACGCTGACGGTTATAGGAAAGCGTCAGCTTGTTGATCATTTCACCGGCGTTGCGCGTGGCGTTGTCCATCGCGCTCATCTTGGCACCCATTTCGCCAGCCACGTTTTCGAGCAAAGCCCGGAAAACCTGAACAGAAATGTTGCGCGGAATAAGGTCTTCCAGAATGGAAGCCGCATCCGGCTCGTATTCATAAATCGCCGTCGTTGCAGACTGCTCAACATCGACCGCAGGGGCGGCAGCAGGAATAAGCTGCAGACCTGTCGGAATTTGGCTGATGACCGACTTGAACTCGGAGTAGATCAGCGTGCAGACATCGAACTCACCGGCGTTGAAACGCGCGATGATCTTCTTTGCGATACCGTCGGCGTTCTCGAAACCCACCCGCTTCACGTCACGCAGTTCAATGCGTTCGATGATGTTGGACGAGAACTCACGACGCAGACTATCATAGCCTTTTTTGCCGACAGTCATGATCTTGACCGTCTTGCCTTCTGCGATCAGCCTGCGGGCACGATCACGAGCAAAACGGGAAATCTGTGCATTGAAACCACCGCAAAGGCCACGATCAGCCGTGCAGACGACGAGCAGATGCACGTCGTCCTTGCCGGTACCGGTCATCAGAAGCGGAGCAACGTCTGCCTCGACCGCCTGGGCGATATTTGCAAGAACGGCGCCCATGCGCTGCGAGTAAGGCCGGGCGGCCTCCGCAGCTTCCTGGGCGCGCCGAAGCTTCGCCGCGGCGACCATTTTCATCGCCTTGGTAATCTTCTGCGTCGCCTTTACGGAGGCAATGCGGTTTTTCAGATCCTTTAGTGAAGGCATCCGTTATCCGTCCCAGTCACGAGGCTAATCAGGAGAAAGACTTGGCGAAGTTCTCAAGGGCAGTCTTCAACTTTCCCTTGGTGTCGTCGCTAACAGCCTTTTCCGTGCGGATGGTGTCGAGAATGGCCTTGCCTTCCGAGCGGAGGTAAGAAAGCAGACCCTGCTCGAACTTGCCGATATCTGCAACAGCGACCTTATCCAGGTAACCGTTCACACCAGCGAAGATCACTGCAACCTGTTCTTCCGTCTTGAGTGGAGAGAACTGCGGCTGCTTGAGCAATTCGGTCAGACGTGCACCACGGTTCAGCAGGCGCTGCGTAGAAGCATCGAGGTCGGAACCAAACTGAGCAAACGCTGCCATTTCACGATACTGGGCAAGCTCACCCTTGATCGAACCGGCAACCTGCTTCATGGCCTTGATCTGAGCGGCAGAACCAACGCGCGAGACCGACAGACCAACGTTAACAGCCGGACGGATACCCTGATAGAACAGGTCTGTCTCGAGGAAGATCTGGCCGTCTGTGATCGAGATCACATTGGTCGGAATGAACGCCGAAACGTCGTTACCCTGCGTTTCGATGACAGGCAGAGCCGTCAGCGAACCGTTCCCAGCATCGTCGCCCATCTTGGCGGCGCGCTCGAGAAGACGCGAGTGCAGATAGAAGACGTCGCCAGGATAAGCTTCGCGGCCTGGAGGACGGCGCAGAAGAAGCGACATCTGACGGTAGGCAACGGCCTGCTTGGAAAGGTCATCGTAACCGATCAGCGCATGCATGCCGTTATCGCGGAAGTATTCGCCCATGGCGCAACCGGCAAACGGTGCCAGATACTGCATTGGAGCAGGATCGGAAGCCGTTGCAGCAACGATGATGGAGTACTGCAGAGCGCCACGCTCTTCCAGAACCTTCACGAACTGGGCAACCGTCGAACGCTTCTGGCCGATAGCGACGTAGACGCAATACAGCTTTTCGCTGTCTGGGCCACTGTCATGAATAGCCTTCTGGTTCAGGATCGTATCGAGAATGATCGCGGTCTTGCCTGTCTGGCGGTCACCGATAACAAGCTCGCGCTGGCCACGACCAACCGGGATCAGGGCATCGATGGCCTTGAGGCCTGTCGACATAGGCTCGTGAACGGACTTGCGTGGAATGATACCGGGAGCCTTGACGTCAACACGTGAACGACGCGTTGCGCTGATCGGGCCCTTGCCGTCGATCGGATTGCCGAGAGCATCGACCACGCGGCCGAGAAGCTCTGGACCAACAGGAACGTCAACGATAGCGCCGGTCCGCTTGACGGTGTCGCCTTCCTTGATGTCACGGTCAGAACCGAAAATAACAACGCCGACGTTGTCGTTTTCAAGGTTGAGCGCCATGCCGCGAATGCCGCCTGGGAACTCGACCATTTCACCGGCCTGAACATTGTCGAGGCCGTAAACGCGGGCAATACCATCACCGACGGAAAGCACCTGGCCGACTTCCGAGACTTCCGCCTCGTTGCCGAAATTTTTGATCTGGTCTTTTAGAATTGCGGAAATTTCCGCGGCGCGGATATCCATCAGCCAACCTCTTTCAGTGCAAGCTTAAGGGTGGAAAGTTTGGTGCGAAGAGACGTATCTGTCTGGCGCGAGCCAACCTTGACGATGAGGCCGCCAAGAATGGATGGATCGATGGTCAGAGCGACCTTCACATCCTTACCAGTAACGCTCTTCAGCGCCGCTTTCAGTTCAGTTTCCTGCGCTTCATCCAGCGCATGGGCCGAGGTAACCTCGGCGGTAATCTCACCGCGATGAGCGGCAACGAATTCACGATAGGCAACGACCATCCCAGGAACCGCGAACAAACGACGATTGCTGGCAACAACCTTGAGGAAGTTTGCAGTCAATCCAGTGATGCCCGCCTTTTCCGCAATGGCGGAAATAGCGCTTGACTGTTCTTTCGCCGAGAAGACCGGGCTCGCAACCAGACGCTTCAGATCTGCGCTTTCGTTAAGCAAGCCCTGAAACTTGTCGAGGTCGGCACCAACCGCGTCAACGACACCCGCTTCCAAGGCAAGCTCGAAAAGCGACAACGCGTACCTTTCCGCTACACCGGATGTTCCATGGGAGGTATCTGCCACGGGCACTTTTTCCCTGCTAATCGTTCAAGAAGACCGGGCCGCCTGTTAAGCTTTCCAAATTCTTGAAATCGTTTCAATTTCCCCGAATAAGGCCGGAATTCCCCCCTGCCTTATCTCGATTTCGCGGTCCGTCTACCATAGGACGCCGGGACTCGCAACACGCGTAGTAACGGAAACTGTCTTTTGGGCAAGAGGGATAGCGTTAAATTTTCCGACATCAGCCCAGAAACAGGATGAGGAAAGAGCGATCTTCCTTGATCGGTTCTCAAACCCACCCAAAAACATACATAAGCGGTAATATCGCAAGCGCCGAATGCACAACCAGAAGTAAGCAATTTCGCACAGTTGCGCCTCCATCGGACAGGATAGAGAGCACAGCACCGAAGACAGCTATCGCGAAAGATATCCCGAACGCCAGGTAGACCATTGGCTGCGCCAAAAGCAAAGCGCTTGCACCAAAGCCCAGATAGAAACCCGCAAGCGAAGAGCGCAACAGCACGAGACCGTCACGGCGCTCGGTCAGATGTTGCAGGCCGAATAGCCGGAACGTCACCCCCGGTGCAAACATGATGACGAGGCCGATGATCGCCGATACGGCGGCGGCCGAGAAAGCCAGTTGTTCGCCAAATTCTGTCGGAAAATAAAATTCCATAGGATGTCCCCAAATCAGTGTTCCCCTGCCGCCTTATGGCATGGTCGCGGGATCATCGAAAGAAGGTCAGAGAAAACTTTGTGGATCGATATCGACCTGTACATGGATCGAACCGCGCTCCTTGGGACCGCTGCCCAACATCGCACGCATGAAGGATTGCATGTCCGAATTTCGTTTTCCATGCACGAGCAGGCGGAACCGGTAACGCCCACGGATCAGGGCCAACGGCGCTTCTGCGGGGCCCAGCAGCATGATGCCGGACGCTGGAGGCGCTGACGCCCGCAAACCCCGGGCATGCGTTTCTGCCTCGCCACGCGTATCGGCAGAGATGATGATGGACGCCAGCCGTCCGAAGGGTGGCAGCAGGGCTTTTTCCCGCTCGATCACTTCCCGCTCGTAAAAGGCTGCAGCGTCGCCGGAGACGATGGCCTGCATGACCGGGTGCTGCGGTTGGTAGGTCTGCAACAAGCCATGACTTTTGAGGCCTGTACGACCGGCGCGGCCCGTCACCTGTGACAAAAGCTGGAACGTGCGCTCCGCTGCGCGGGGGTCGCCATTGGCAAGACCGATATCCGCATCCACGATGCCAACGAGCGTCATGAGCGGGAAGTTATGCCCCTTGGCCACCAGTTGGGTGCCGATGACGATGTCCGCCTCGCCTTTGACGATGGCCTCCAGCTCCAGCCGCAACCGCTTGACGCCCATCAGGTCTGAAGACAGCACGATGGTGCGCGCCTCGGGGAAGTGTTTCTCCACCTCCTCGGCAATGCGCTCCACACCGGGGCCGCAAGCGGCCAGGTGATCGAAGGTGCCGCATTCGGGGCAATGATCCGGCGTCGGTTGATTATGGCCGCACTGGTGACACTGCAATTGGCTGCGGAACCGATGTTCGACAAGCCAGCTCGAACATTGCGGGCACTGGAAACGATGCCCGCAGACTCTGCAAAGCGTCAGCGGTGCATAACCACGCCTGTTCAGAAACAGCAGCGATTGCTCACCCTTCTCCATGGTTTTGGCGATGCCCCGCAACAGCACCGGCGACAGGAATCCACCTCTTTCCGGGGGATGACGACGCATGTCGACCAGATGCAGGTCCGGCATGGCTGCGTTGCCAAAGCGCGTGTGCAGATGAATGGTGTTGTAACGACCGGAGGTGCCGTTGACCTGACTTTCGACAGATGGTGTCGCAGACACGAGTACCACCGGAAAGTCGGCGATCCGCGCCCGCACCACCGCCATGTCACGCGCATTATAGTAGACGCGATCTTCCTGCTTGTAGGCCGGGTCATGCTCCTCATCGACGATGATGAGACCAAGATTGTCGAAGGGCAGGAAGAGCGCTGAACGTGCTCCGGCGACCACCCGCACCTCGCCCGTCACAGTCTGCCGCCAAACCTTCTCACGCATGCGCGGCGAAAGATCGGAATGCCACTCGGCAGGCTTGGCGCCGAAGCGGTCTTGAAAGCGCTCAAGAAACGAGGCTGTCAGCGCGATTTCCGGCAGCAGGATCAAAACCTGTTTGCCCTGTCGCAGCGTCTCGGCCACCGCCTCGAAATAGACCTCGGTCTTGCCGGAGCCCGTCACGCCGTCGATCAACGAAACGGCAAATCCACCATTTTTGACATCCTCCAGAATTTCAGAGGCTGCCTGCTTTTGCGGGCCTTCGAGACGGGCCTCGGTATAATCCGGGTCCGGCTCTGCCACGACGGAGGGCGCTGGCAGGAATATGGTTTCGAAAATGCCCTGCTTGGCAAGACCGTCGATGACGCTAGCAGACACACCGGCCGCGTTGGCAAGGCCGCTTTTGGTCCAGGCCTGCCCCTCTGCGGCAAGTTCCAGCACCCGCTCACGCGCTGGCGTCAATCGTTCCGGCCGCGCATCCGTCAGCCGCAAACCTTCGATCATCGGTTCGGGATCGAACGCTGCTGGCGCCCGCAATGCCATACGCGCCACCAGGCCGGGCGGTGACAGCGTGTAGGCCGCAACCCAATCGATGAAGCGGCGCATTTCCTCGCGCATCGACGGGCAATCGAATGTTTTCGTAATCGGACGAAGTTTCTTTGGATCGACGGTCGTACCGTCGCTTTTATCCCAGACCACGCCAATGACCTGTCGCGGGCCCAGGGGCACCTGCACCACCGAACCCGGCTCGACCACCATATCTGCCGGAACCGCATAGCTATATGGCCCCGGCGCCGGCAAGGGCACCAGAACGGGTACGGCCGAAACAGGGTCGGACGAAGCGGGCTTGCGCTGATCAAACAACGCCCCGAACAGATCGGTCGAATCTTTTGCCATGACGCTGGCGACAATGCCCTCTGGAAACGGGAAAGGGAACCTTTAGCGGACAGCAGCCCGCAATGTCATCTGCATTTTAACCAAATACAGATGGCACATGTTTTAGGATCACCCGGAAACAACAGGATAATCGCCTTGGATGACATTCTTATTTTTGCCGATCAGGAGCTTTTGAAGGAGCGTCAACTCTGGCTATCCTCGCTTGAAGGCGAGCGGCGGCTGGCTGACAACACGCTGGAAGCCTATGAGCGCGATACCAGACAATATCTCATGTTCATGACGGGTTACCTCGGCCATCCGACACGCATCAAGGATGTCAGCAATCTGCGTCCCGTCGATCTGAGAGCCTTTCTCGCCGCCCGTCGCAAGCAGGGCGATGGCGCCCGTTCGCTTGGTCGCCATCTTGCCGGTCTTCGCTCTTTTCTCCGTCATCTGGAGAAAAAAGGGTTGGTCAATGCCGCAGGTGCCACCGCGATGCGTTCACCGAAACAACCCAAATCGCTGCCCAAGCCGTTGACGGATCGCCAGGCGTTGAAAATCACCACCGCGGATGGCCAACTGTCCGACGAGCCGTGGATTGCCGCACGCAATTCCGCAGTCCTCGCGCTGCTTTACGGCTGCGGTCTGCGGATATCCGAAGCCCTCGATCTGACGGCGTCCGATTTGACTGCGGGAACCCGCAGCCTGCGGGTCACCGGCAAAGGCAACAAGATGCGGATCGTCCCGCTCCTTCCAGTGGTTCTCGAAGCCGTCGACGCCTACCGCAAGCTTTGCCCCTATCATCTGGCACCAGATGAACCTCTGTTTCTCGGTGCACGCGGCGGCAAACTCCAGCCAGCCATCGTCCAGCGGGAGATGCAGAAATTAAGGGGCGCATTCGGCCTGCCGGAGAATGCCACACCCCACGCACTCCGCCACTCCTTCGCCACGCACCTGTTGGCAGGTGGCGGTGACCTTCGCACCATTCAGGAATTGCTGGGACATGCCAGCCTCTCGACAACACAAATCTACACAGGGGTCGATACAGCACGACTGCTGGAAATCTACGACAACGCCCATCCACGCGCGTGACAACCTATGCTTTCGAGCGATGATTAAAAAGAACCAAGCCGTAACGATTTATTAACCACGAACGTTAACCGTCCATGCAAAACCCCGCTCTTATAAGCGATGGCATGAAACGGGGGTGATTCGATGATTGTTCTTTCCAGACCGCAAAACATGACATCCCTCCTGATGGGCCGCATCGGCGATGCGTTGTTATGGCTGTTTGCGTCCGTGCATCTCATTGCCTTAGCTGTTCTCGTACTGACATTGTTCTCGCTTTCCGAAGTGCAGGCCGCCGAGCCAGCCACTGCGTGTGCAGGCAAAGACATCCTTGTCGATATGCAAGAGAACGACACCACGCGCTACGACGCGATCGTTGCCGAGGCCAAGATGGTTCCAAATGGCAAGGGCACGTTCTGGAAAATCGAAAGAGCTGGCTCAGAACCTTCCTGGTTGCTCGGCACCATGCATATTTCCGACCCGCGCGTTCTGGCCATGCCGGATGGCGCGAAGGCAGCCTTCGACAAAGCGGCAACCGTCATCGTTGAATCGGATGAAATCACCAGTCAGCAGCAGGCAACCGTGAAGCTGCTTGCAGAGCCGGAATTGACGATGTTCACTGATGAGAAATCCATCACCGACATGCTGTCGAAAGAGCAAATCGTGAAACTCGAAACCGGTCTGAAAGAACGCGGTATTCCGCTCAACGCCGTACTGAAAATGAAACCGTGGATATTGTCGAGCTTCGTTGCACTGCCCGCATGCGAATTTGCCCGCAAGGCGCGCGGCGCCAGCTTTCTGGACATGAAGCTTGCCAATGATGCTTTGGCTGATGGCAAGCAACTGGTAGGTCTGGAAACCGTTCTGGAACAGATGAAGGCACTGTCCGATTTGCCCATGTCCTTCCACGTTCAGTCCCTGATCGACATGCTGCAACTGGGCGACCGTATGGAAGACGTCATGGCGACCATGATCGACCTTTACCTGAAGGGCGAGGTCGGCATGATCATGCCGATGATGAAAAGCATCGACGCCAATCTGGGTGAACGGCAGGATGGATACGACGCCTTCGAGCAACGCATCATCACTGATCGCAACCACGTCATGGCTGATGGTGCGGCACAGCATCTGGAAAAAGGCAACGTCTTCATGGCCGTCGGTGCCCTGCACTTAACCGGCAAGGAAGGCGTTATCGAACTGTTGCGCACCAAGGGCTTCACACTGACCGCCATCAACTAACCCGCACGCATAGCCTAACCCCTTGTAAAATTAGGAAATTCTAAAACTAAATATCTATGCGGTATGCAACTTTCTCGCGCGCAATTCATTCCCCATTGGTGCAGCGTCACGCGTTGTCGGAGACACCTATTTTACGAGGGGAACAGATATGGCTGAGGAGCAACCACCTGTCCAAAGACGCGTAGGATTGACAGAGGGCGTCAACAAGCCGGTTTTCATTTGGTCTGCTGCGCTGACTCTGGCATTCGTCATTGCCGGGGTGATCACACCGGAAGGATCCGCTGCCGTCTTCAGTTCGGTGCAGTCCTGGATCGTTACGGAACTTGGCTGGATCTACCTTCTATCCGTCGCCATATTTCTGATCTTCATGCTTTATCTGGGTTTCTCCAGTCATGGTAAAATCAAGCTCGGCCCCAATCATTCCGAGCCGGATTACAGCTATGGCGCATGGTTTTCCATGCTGTTTGCGGCTGGCATGGGCATCGGCCTCGTCTTCTTTGGCGTAGCGGAGCCGGTGAAACATTTCACCGCACCGCCAACTGGCGATCCCGCCACAGTGGAAGCAGCCCGTACCGCCATGGAAATCAGCTATTTCCATTGGGGCTTGCATGCATGGGCGGTCTACGCCGTGATCGGTCTGTCGCTCGCCTACTTCTCGTTCCGCCACGGCCTGCCGCTGACCATGCGCTCAGCGCTTTATCCGCTGATCGGCGACCGTATCTACGGACCGATCGGCAATGCCGTCGACGTATTCGCGGTGATCGGAACACTGTTCGGTGTCGCCACATCTCTTGGCCTCGGCGTTCTCCAAGTCAATGCAGGTTTCAACCACGTTCTGGGCTGGCCGATCAGTTTCTGGATTCAATTGCCATTGATTGTCGTCATTACCGGCATGGCAACCGTCTCCGTCGCAACCGGCCTCGACAAGGGCATCAAGTTTCTGTCCAACATGAACATGCTGATGGCAGTCGCCCTGATGCTGTTCGTCTTCGTCATGGGGCCAACGACGTTCCTGTTGCGCGCTTTCGTACAAAATCTCGGTACCTATCTCGACCAATTCGTACTGCGCACCTTCTACATGTATGCATACGCGCCCGATAAGGGGCCGAGCGACTGGCTGGGTGACTGGACCCTGTTTTACTGGGGCTGGTGGATCGCCTGGTCGCCTTTTGTGGGCATGTTCATTGCCCGTATTTCACGCGGACGCACAATCCGAGAATTCATCGCAGGTGTCCTGCTGGTTCCCACCGGCTTCAGTTTTGCTTGGATGACGGTGTTTGGGGATACGGCGCTTTCCATGCATTTGACCGGAGCCACGACCGCCGTGTCTGACGCGGTCGCAAATGACGTGACGCTGGCTCTTTTCGTCTTCCTCGAGCAGTTTCCGTTCGGCGTTTACGTCTCATGGTTTGCCATGGCGTTGATCGTGTTCTTCTTTGTCACCGGTGCGGATTCCTCAGCCCTCGTCATCGATACGCTCACATCCGGCGGACGCGAGGATGGACCGACGGCAAGACGCGTCTTCTGGGCTATCGTCTCCGGTATCATCGGCGCGATCCTTCTATCGACAGGTGGTCTGGACGCACTTCAAACCGCCTCCATCGCCGGGGCACTTCCTTTCACCTTCGTCATGTTGTTGATGTGCTGGGGCCTTTGGAAGGGGCTGCAAAAAGAAGGCCTGCGCCAGAATGCGTTGGTGCAGAGCCTGCGGCCACGCCAATCGGCAAGCTGGCAACGACAGCTTCAAGGTATTCTCAACCATCCCGACAAGGCGGAGACAGAGCGCTTCTTGAAGGAAACAGCAACCCCAGCTCTGGAAGCCGTAGCACTTGAGCTTGAGAAACGCGCGCTCGTCTCGAAAATGGAGAGCGAGGCCGACAGAGTGAAGCTGATCGTGACGCCGGGAGAAGCCGAGGAGTTCATCTACGGCATTCGAATGCGCCGTTATGAAACGCCTGGCTACAGCTTCTTCGAAAGCCAATCCAGCCGCAAGAAGGCCGAGTACTATTATCGTGCTGAAGTCTTCCTGTCGGATGGCGGGCAGGACTACGACCTGATGGGCTTCACGAAAGAAGAGCTCATTCAGGACGTGCTTTTGCAATATGACAGGCACTTCCAGTATCTTCACGCCATCCGCACCTGACAGCAGGCGCCGACCCAGACACAAAAAAGGCCGCAGTCCAGAAAGGACGGCGGCCTTTTCGTTGAGCTCGAACGCTTACATGTGAATTGGCTTGAAGAAGGTGGCGAGCGCCGCTTCCTTCACCGCTTCCGACATGGTCGGATGTGCGTGGCAGGTGCGTCCGAGATCTTCGGAAGAACCACCAAATTCCATCAGCACGGAGATTTCCTGGATCAACTCGCCAGCACCGAAGCCAAGAATATGGCCCCCGAGAACACGGTCCGTTTCCTTGTCGGCCAGAATTTTGACGAAACCGTCGGTCACCTGCATGGCGCGGGCGCGACCATTGGCAGTAAAGGGAAACTTGCCAACCTTGTAGGCGATACCAGCGGCCTTCAACTCCTCTTCAGTCTTGCCGACGGAAGCGACTTCCGGCTGTGTGTAGACAACACCTGGAATGACGTCGTAATTCACATGACCGCGCTGTCCGGCGAGAATTTCTGCAAGCGCCACACCTTCGTCTTCGGCCTTGTGCGCCAGCATCGGACCCTTGACCACATCACCGATAGCATAGATGCCCTCGACGTTGGTCTTGTAATGGCCGTCTATTTCGACACGGCCACGGCTGTCGAGAACCACACCGGCTTCCGCCAGACCAAGACCTTCTGTGAAAGGCTTTCGGCCTGTCGAAATCAGCACGACGTCGGCATCAAGCGTTTCAGCCGCGCCGCCCTTGACGGGCTCGAACACCACCTTGGCGCCTTCGCCAGACTTTTCGACGGCAGTCACCTTCGCACCAAGTTTGAAGTCGATGCCCTGCTTGGCAAATAGGCGCTGCGCCTGCTTGGACAATTCGCCGTCCATACCAGCGAGAATGTTATCGAGATATTCAACCACCGTGACCTTGGCGCCGAGACGTGACCAGACCGAGCCGAGCTCAAGCCCGATGACACCGCCACCCACGACGATCATCTTTTCAGGAACCTTGGACAAGGCAATACCGCCCGTGGAGGACACGATGACCTGCTCATCGATATCGACCTGAACGCCCGGAATACCGGCAATATCCGAGCCGGTTGCGATGACGATATTCTTGGCTTCGATTTCCTGAACTTCGCCTGCGTCATTCGTCACCGAAACCCTGCCGGCACCAGCGATCTTGCCGAGACCCTGGAACGTGTCGATCTTGTTTTTCTTGAACAGGAAGGCGACGCCGTCGACATTGGCCTTCACCACGCCGTCCTTGTGACCCATCATCTTCTCGAGATTGAGCGTTGGCGCAGCAACCTCAATACCGAGGCTATCCACACCATGGGCAACATGTGCGAAAACTTCCGATGCGTGCAGCAGCGCCTTGGATGGAATGCAGCCGACATTGAGGCACGTACCGCCATAGGTCGCGCGCTTTTCGATGACGGCGACCTTCAGTCCAAGCTGGGCAGCCTTGACTGCGCAAACATATCCGCCGGGGCCGGTACCGATAACAACTACATCATAAGCCATGTGTTCGTTCCTGATAGATTGGAGGCGGCACGGTGGTCCACCCTACTTTCGTTTGACCTGAAAACTCAGGCCGACTTTTCCGTTGCAAGTTTGATACCGAGCGCGATGAAAACCACGCCGCTGGTACGATCGATCCATTGGCTCGCGCGGGCAAAGGCTGCGCGCATACGCGGCGTCGTCATGAACATGCTGACGCCGACGAACCAGAGGATGAGGCAGCTCGCCATGACGAAACCGTAACCGAATTTGATCGGAACCGGCGTGTGCGCATGCACAACCGTCGAGAAAATTGAGAGGAAGAAAAAGACCGGTTTCGGGTTGAGTGCGTTCGCCGCAAAACCGAGTGTGAAGGCTTTAAAGCCCGACTGCCGCTTCTTCTGAATGATCTCAGCGCCACCCACCTCCGGCATTTCCATCTTACCAGCCCGCAAGGCTTTGACACCGATATAAATCAAATAGGCGACGCCGAGCCATTTTACGATGTTGAAGAGATAGATGGACTGCGAAATGATTAGTCCCAAGCCTAGGATCGTATAGGTCACATGGAACATCAAGGACGTGCCTACGCCAAAGCTCGTGATGATCGCTTCACGGCGTCCATGCGTCATGGCCTGACGCATGACCATGGCAAGGTCAGCGCCGGGCGAAACGATCGCGAAGGCAAAAATCGCCATCAGAGATGCGAGTTCGATGAGATACTGGTGCATCGGTCTCTCTCCCGTTAAAACAGCAACACAAAGAGCATGAGCGTGAGCCCGATCATCGAGCCGACCCAAACCAGCGAGCGGACATAGGGGATACCGGCAAGATAAAGCGGAATATAAATGATCCGGCAGACGACCCACAGCCAGGCGCCGATCAGCGCAAGACCAATCGGGTCTCCAGCCATGATGACACCGAATGCGAGAGCGATAAAAGCAGGATAGGTTTCGCGGAAATTTGCGGCTGCACGTTCGGCTCTACCAGCAAGTTTGCCTTGCACTTTTCTGCCGTCATCGCGAGGGCTTGCATTCCAGTCCCGGCCGAACTCCTTCGTCGCCGTCATCGCCTGCAGCATGGTGTGAGCAATCAGCAGGATGACACTCAGTCCGACCAGAGGCAGAAACGGTGAGGCGGCGAGGAAGGTGGGTTGCACAGAATGCTCCTGGGGCAATTTCAGCGGGATTTCGGTTGAAACCCCGCTGATGGAAAAAGCAGGCTCGATCAGAGATCGAGAACCAGGCGTTCTGGATCTTCGAGGCTTTCCTTGACGCGTACGAGGAAGGTCACCGCTTCCTTGCCGTCAACGATGCGGTGATCGTAGGAGAGCGCCAGATACATCATCGGACGGATGACGACCTGACCGCCGATGGCAACGGGACGCTCTTGGATCTTGTGCATGCCGAGAATACCGGACTGCGGAGCATTCAGGATCGGCGAAGACATCAGCGAGCCGTAGACGCCACCATTGGTAATGGTGAAGGTGCCGCCCTGCATGTCTGCCATGGAAAGCGAACCATCACGCGCAGCCTTGGCAAGACGTGCCAGCTCCTTCTCGACTTCGGCAATGGACATCTTGTCGGCATCACGGATGACCGGAACAACGAGACCCTTGTCAGTGCCGACAGCCATGCCGACGTGACAATAGTTTTTGTAGATGATGTCCGTGCCGTCGATTTCTGCGTTAACGGCAGGCAGTTCCTTCAAGGCATGGGTGATGGCCTTGGTGAAGAAGCCCATGAAGCCAAGCTTGACGCCATGCTTCTTCTCAAACACGTCCTTGTATTTGGTGCGAAGGTCCATGACCGCCTTCATGTCCACTTCATTGTAAGTGGTCAGCATGGCGGCAGTGTTCTGCGCATCCTTGAGGCGGCGTGCGATGGTCTGGCGCAGGCGCGTCATCTTCACGCGCTCTTCGCGAACGGCGTCGCCTTCTGCGGAAACCGGGCGTGGTGCGGAAACGGCTGCCGGGGCAGCGGCAGGTGCCGACGTACCCTTGGCAACAGCAGCCAGAACATCACCCTTTAGAACCTGTCCACGCTTGCCAGAACCATCGACCTGATCGGCAGACAGATTGTTTTCAGCGAGAAGCTTACCAGCAGCCGGGGCAGGCGGCATTGTGCTTGGCGCAGGCGCCGAAACAGCTGCGGGTGAAGCAGGGGCAGCCGCAGGCTCGGGAGCCTTTGCAGCCGGTGCGGACGGAGCAGCACCAGCTTCGCCTTCTGCGATCTGGCCGAGAAGGGCATCCAGACCAACCGTTTCACCATTCTGCGCAACGATCTCAGTCAACACGCCCGACTTTGGCGAAGGCACTTCGACTGTCACCTTGTCGGTTTCCAGCTCGACCAGCGGTTCGTCAGCCTTGACGAAGTCGCCAACCTTTTTGAACCATGTTCCGACAGTTGCTTCGCTGACGGACTCGCCGAGGGTTGGTACGCGGATTTCAGTGGCCATGATCTAGTTCCGTTTCATCAAATATCTGATTTGCGAGGGTGCGTGTGGGAGAGTGATCACTCTCCCAGCGCGTCTTCCAGGAATGCTGCGAGCTGGGCGAGGTGCTTGGACATCAGGCCCGTTGCGGGCGATGCAGCGGCCGGACGACCCGTGTAGCGGACCTTCTGGTACTTGGCATCGATATGCGCCAGAACCCATTCCAGGTAAGGATCGATGAACGACCACGCACCCATGTTCTTCGGCTCTTCCTGGCACCAGACCATTTCGGCGTTGCGGAAACGAGACAGCTCGTTGATGAGCGCCTTGGCCGGGAAAGGATAGAGCTGTTCGATACGCAGCAGATAGATATCGTCGATACCACGCTTTTCGCGCTCTTCGAGAAGATCGTAGTAGACCTTGCCAGTGCAAAGCACGACGCGACGGATCTTTGCATCCTTCTGGAGCTTGATCGGACCGTCCTTGATGACCTCTGCGTCGTCCCACAACAGACGGTGGAACGAAGATTCACCGGCGAGTTCCGTCAGCGACGACGTCGCGCGCTTGTGGCGAAGCAGGGACTTCGGCGTCATCAGAATGAGCGGCTTGCGGAAGTCTCGCTTTACCTGGCGGCGCAGAATATGGAAGTAGTTCGATGGCGTCGTGACATTCGCGACCTGCATGTTGTCTTCGGCGCACATCTGCAACCAGCGTTCCAGACGGGCAGACGAGTGTTCGGGACCCTGACCTTCATAGCCGTGCGGCAGGAGGCAGACGAGACCGGACATGCGAAGCCACTTGCGCTCACCGGAGGAGATGAACTGGTCGAAGACCACCTGCGCACCATTGGCGAAGTCACCGAACTGGGCTTCCCAGAGTGTCAGCGCATTCGGGCGCGCCAGCGAGTAACCGTATTCGAAACCAAGTACCGCCTCTTCCGAAAGCATCGAGTTGATGACTTCGTAGCGAGCTTGCGTCGGCGCAAGGTTCGCCAGCGGAATGTAACGCTCTTCGCTCTCCTGATCGTAGAGGACGGAATGACGCTGCGAAAACGTTCCGCGCTCGCAATCCTGACCTGACAAACGGATCTTGTGCCCGTCGACGACCAGCGAGCCGAACGCCATGGCTTCCGCCATCGCCCAATCCAGACCTTCACCGGTCTCGATCATCTGGGCGCGGTTTTCCATAAAACGCTGAATGGTCTTGTGTGCCTTGAAGCCCTCCGGGATGGTCGACAGCTTGCGGCCGATTTCCTTGAGCTGCTTCATTGGCGCGCCGGTTTTGCCACGACGCTGCTCATCGGCATTGTCGGCGGCACGCAGGCCGGACCACTGACCGTCCAGCCAGTCAGCCTTGTTGGGCTTGTAGCTCTGGCCAGCTTCGAATTCCTGCTCCAAATGTGCGCGCCAATCGGCCTTCATCTTTTCGAACTCGCCTTCGGTCAGAAGACCTTCGGAGATCAGACGCTCGGCATAGATGTTGGCGACGGTCTTGTGCGCACGGATGACCTTGTACATCTTCGGCTGCGTGAACGAAGGCTCATCGCCCTCGTTATGGCCGAAGCGCCGGTAGCAGAACATGTCGATGACGACAGGCTTATGGAACTTCATGCGGTATTCGGTCGCGACCTTGGCTGCGTAAACCACAGCTTCGGGATCGTCACCATTGACGTGGAAAATCGGCGCTTCGATCATCTTGGCAACGTCTGACGGATACGGCGAAGACCGCGAGAAGCCGGGGTTCGTCGTAAATCCGATCTGGTTGTTGATGATGACATGCATGGTCCCGGCAACGCGATGGCCGCGCAGACCGGAAAGGCCGAGGATTTCCGCAACCACGCCCTGACCCGCAAAGGCCGCATCGCCGTGCAACAGCAATGGCAGAACCTTGGCGCGTTCGGACAAGGGAATGGTATCGCCGTCCCAAGCCTTGGCAAGCTGGTCCTGCTTGGCGCGGGCCTTGCCCATGACGACAGGGTTGACGATTTCAAGGTGCGACGGATTGGCTGTCAACGACAGGTGAACCTTGTTGCCATCGAACTCGCGGTCCGAGGATGCACCAAGGTGATACTTCACGTCGCCAGAACCTTCGACGTCGTCAGGCTTGAACGAACCGCCCTTGAACTCGTGGAAAACGGCGCGATGCGGCTTGCCCATAACATTGGTCAGAACGTTCAGACGGCCACGGTGTGCCATGCCGAGAACGACTTCTTCTAGGCCTTCCTGTCCGCCACGCTTGATGATCTGTTCCAGCGCCGGAATGAGCGATTCGCTACCATCCAGACCGAATCGCTTGGTGCCCTTGAAACGAACGTCGAGGAACTGTTCGTAGCCTTCGCCTTCGATCAACTTGGAGAGGATCGCCCTCTTGCCTTCGGCGGTGAACGCGACGCCCTTGTCCGGGCCTTCGATGCGTTCCTGGATCCAGCCCTTTTCTTCGGGGCTCGACATGTGCATGAACTCAACACCAAGCGTCGAGCAATAGGTGCGCTCAAGAATCTCGATCATCTCGCGGACGGAGGCGTATTCGAGACCCAGCACATTATCGATGAAAATCTTGCGATCATAATCGCTTTCCTCGAAGCCATAGGACTTCGGCGACAATTCATCATAGTCCTCGACGGCGCTCGCGATACCGAGAGGGTCGAGCTTGGCATGCAGATGACCACGCATCCGGTAGGCGCGGATCATCATGATGGCGCGCACGCTGTCGCGCGTCGCACGAAGAACCTCTGCCTCGCTGACGGTCTTGCCGGTCTCGGCACCCTTGGCTTCGGCCTTGGCCTGAACCTTCTTTTCGATGGCTTTTTCGACGGTGGCCCAATTGCCGTCCAGCGCTGAAATCAGATCGCCGTTGGCAGCGATCGGCCAGTTGGAGCGCTTCCAGGAAGCACCCTTGGCCGCTGCTTTCACGTCATCGAGATTGTCGGAAAGCCCCTTGAAGAAGCTCTGCCATTCGGGAGATACGGAAGACGGATCCTCCTCGTACCGGGCGTAGAGCTGCTCGATATAGGCTGCATTCGCGCCGTCTAGAAACGACGTGATCTGAAACTGCTCGTTGGCTTCTTGCCTTGCCATGGTGTTTTCGCGGACGTATTCGTCCGCCTCCTCAATCCCGTTGATGACCGTCGCCGGTCTGCCGCTTTGGTTTTCGATGCGAAAGCACCAACCGTTCTTCTTGCGGCTTCGGGCAGGCTGCCGTTTCCGACCCCTGCCCGCCGCCAGATCTGTTTCAGTCTCAGCCCTTGAGGACTTCGACCAGCGTCTTGCCAAGGCGCGCTGGGGAAGGCGAAACCTTGATACCAGCCGCTTCCATGGCCGAAATCTTGGATTCCGCATCACCCTTGCCGCCGGAAACCACTGCACCGGCATGACCCATCGTGCGGCCCTTCGGCGCCGTACGTCCCGCGATGAAGCCAGCCATTGGCTTCTTACGGCCCTTCTTGGCTTCGTCGATCAGGAACTGCGCTGCTTCTTCTTCCGCAGCACCGCCGATTTCACCGATCATGATGATCGATTGTGTCGCTTCGTCGGCGAGGAACATTTCCAGGATGTCGATGAACTCGGTACCCTTGACTGGGTCGCCACCGATGCCGACAGCCGTGGTCTGGCCGAGGCCTTCGTTGGATGTCTGGAACACAGCTTCGTAGGTCAGCGTGCCCGAGCGGGAAACGATACCAACTGAACCCTTGCGGAAGATCGAGCCCGGCATGATGCCGATCTTGCACTCTTCCGGTGTCATGATGCCTGGGCAGTTCGGGCCAAGCAGACGTGAGTTGGAGCGGTCGAGGCGAGCCTTGACGCGAACCATGTCCATGACAGGGATGCCTTCGGTGATGCAGGTGATGAACGGAATTTCCGCTTCGATGGCTTCGATGATGGCATCGGCAGCACCTGCTGGCGGCACATAGATCACCGATGCGTCAGCGCCGGTCTTTTCCTTGGCTTCTGCAACCGTTGCATAGATCGGCAGGCTTTCACCCTTGGAGCCGGTCCATGTTTCGCCACCCTTCTTGGGGTGAATACCGCCGACCATCTGCGTGCCGTAGTAAGCAAGCGCCTGTTCGGTATGGAAGGTGCCGGTCTTGCCGGTCAGACCCTGAACGAGGATCTTGGTGTCTTTGTTTACAAGAATAGACATTATTTCAAGTCCCTCAATTAGCCGTTGATCGCCGCAACGATCTTCTTCGCTGCATCGTCCAGGTCGTCAGCAGCCGTAATCGCAAGACCCGACTCGTTCAGAAGCTTCTTGCCCAGCTCAACATTGGTGCCTTCGAGACGCACGACGAGAGGAACCTCGAGGCCAACTTCCTTCACCGCAGCGATAACGCCTTCTGCGATAACGTCGCACTTCATGATGCCACCGAAGATATTGACCAGAATGCCTTCGACCTTTGGGTCAGCCGTGATGATCTTGAACGCAGCCGCAACCTTCTCCTTGCCAGCGCCACCGCCGACGTCGCAGAAGTTTGCAGGCTCCTTGCCATACAGCTTGATGATGTCCATCGTTGCCATGGCAAGGCCAGCGCCGTTAACCATGCAGCCGATGTTGCCATCGAGCGCCACGTAAGCGAGATCCCACTTGGAGGCTTCGATTTCCTTGGCATCTTCTTCGGTTTCGTCGCGCAGCAGCTTCACGTCGTCGTGACGGAAAATCGCATTGCCGTCGAAGGACATCTTGGCATCAAGAACGCGCAGGTGGCCGTCTGTCATGACGATCAGTGGGTTGACTTCGAGAAGAGCCATGTCCTTTTCGACAAAGGCTTTGTAAAGCGCAGGGAAGAGGGCCTTCGCGTCTTCTGCGGCAGCCGACGACAGTTCGAGAGCTTTGGAAATGGCTTCGATGTTTGCAGCCGTTACACCTGCTTCAGGTTCGATCGCAATTGTGTGGATTTTCTCTGGCGTGTCATGCGCAACAGCCTCGATGTCCATGCCGCCTTCCGTGGAAACCACAAAAGCAACCTGACCGACAGAGCGATCGACGAGCAGCGAGCAATAGAGTTCGCGGTCGATGTCAGCGCCATCTTCGATGTAAAGGCGGTTGACCTGCTTGCCGGCATCGCCCGTCTGAGCGGTAACCAGCGTGTTGCCGAGCATGTCCTTGGCGTGGGAAACGACTTCCTCGATGGACTTGGCCAGTCGAACACCACCCTTGGCGTCAGGGCCGAGTTCCTTGAACTTGCCCTTGCCGCGACCACCAGCGTGGATTTGGCTCTTGACGACATAAAGAGGGCCAGGAAGCTGCTTTGCAGCGGCTTCGGCTTCTTCGACCTTAAGGATAGCAACCCCTTCGGCCACCGGTGCGCCATAACCCTTGAGAAGAGCTTTGGCCTGATATTCATGAATATTCATGGATTAATCCCTGTTTGAAGCCGTGAGGCTATTACTTCAGCGACGGAGCAATATTGATGCAGGCTTCGCACAGACCCGCAACCGCGCCGACGGACTTCTGGAAAGCAGCTTCCTCGTCCTTGTTGAGTTCAATTTCGATGATGCGTTCGATGCCGCCCGCACCGATGATCGTGGGCACGCCGACATACATGTCGTTGACGCCGTACTGACCCGAAAGGTAGGCCGCAGCAGGCAGAACGCGCTTCTTGTCCTTGAGGTAGGATTCAGCCATTTCGATCGCCGATGCAGCAGGCGCGTAATAGGCAGAGCCGGTCTTCAGCAGACCAACGATTTCCGCGCCGCCATCGCGGGTGCGCTGAACGATTTCTTCAAGACGCTCGGCTGTCAGCCAGCCCATCTTGACGAGGTCGGTCAACGGAATGCCACCAACTGTAGAGTAACGCGCCAACGGCACCATCGTGTCACCGTGACCACCCAGGACGAATGCTGTCACATCCTGAACGGAAACGTTGAACTCTTCAGACAGGAACAGGCGGAAGCGCGCGCTGTCGAGAACGCCAGCCATGCCAACAACCTTGTTCTTCGGCAGGCCGGAGAACTTCTGGAGCGCCCAGACCATGGCGTCGAGCGGGTTGGTGATGCAGATCACGAAAGCATTGGGGGCATACTTCTTGATGCCTGCGCCGACCTGCTCCATGACCTTTAGGTTGATGCCGAGAAGATCGTCGCGGCTCATGCCGGGCTTGCGGGCAACACCGGCAGTGACGATGCAAACATCCGCGCCTTCGATGGCTGCATAATCGGAAGCCCCGGTCAGCTTGGCATTGAAACCTTCGACCGGGCCGGACTGGGCAATATCCAGACCCTTGCCCTGGGGAATGCCATCAGCAATATCGAAGAGGACGATATCGCCCAGTTCCTTCAGGCTGGCCAGATGCGCCAGCGTGCCGCCGATCATGCCAGAACCAATAAGTGCAATCTTTTTGCGAGACATCGAATGCTTCCTCTTGAGCTTCAATTTAATTTCGCCGCGAACATAAGGCGGCTTTAAATTGTCGCACTCGACTTAGCTTTATTGGAAAAAAATGGCAACAACTAGTTTTGAAGCAAGCATTTTCAATCGGTTAGATCAATAAATACTTACGTAAACGTAAGACATTAAGTTACAAAAGTGTCACGCGACATCGCGTTTTTCGTTGTGCAAGGCGAGATAGTCAGCGCTTCGCATCTCAAACAGGCGGGATGCCGTTCGATCAAATTCGAAACCCTCAGTCCCCTTCCGCTGAACAAGAAGGTCTTCTGGCATGGCTGCAGCGGAGGCGACGACTCTGATCGTGCGATCGTAAAAGGCATCGATCAGAATAATGAAACGCTTCGTTTCGTTGCGCTTGTCGGCGTCAAGCAGAGGAATATGATCGATGAAAACAGTGTCGAACCTATCGGCGATCGCAAGAAAATCAGCGGCACCGAGCGGCTTTTCGCACAGATCGGCGAACGAAAAACGTGCGACGCGTCCAGCTGCCTTCGGAACGACGACGGAGCGTCCCTTGACAGCAATATTGGTCGGCGCACTGACATGACCTTCGGTTAATTGCTGCCAGGCCCTATCCATAGCCTTGTCGGAAGCCTCGCCAAGTGGCGTGACATAGACAGGCAGGCTCCTGATTTTCTCCATCCGATAGTCGGTCGGGCTATTCAGCGTGACGACCTGAACATGCTGCTGTAGCAAATCGACGAAGGGCAAAAACAGACTGCGGTTGAGACCGTCCTTGTAAAGATTGCCCGGCAAAACATTCGAAGTCGTCACCAGAACGCAGCCATTGGCGAAGAGTTCGGTGAACAGCCGCGCGAGGATCATCGCATCGGCGATATCGGTAACCGAGAATTCATCGAAGCAGAGCAGCTCGGCCTCTGCCAGCAATTGTGCTGCAACCGGGGGGATCGGATCCGCCTGCTTTGTTTCACCACTTTTGAGCTTCTGGCGGTGTGCGTGGACGCGATTGTGCACGTCGGCCATGAATTCGTGAAAATGGCAGCGGCGTTTCTTTTCGATGGGCGCGAGCTGAAAGAACATGTCCATCAGCATCGTCTTTCCCCGTCCCACACTGCCCTCGACGTAGAGACCTTTGACAGACGAACCATCACCGGCTTTCTTCGCAAACAACCAGCCCAGCGCACTCTTTTTCTTGGCGGGTTTGCGGATCTTGAGCTCGGTCAGAACACGATCAAGCTGCGATGCGACGGCCATCTGCGCGGCATCTGCTTTCAACTCGCCAGATGCGGTCAGTGCGTTGAGCTGTTCAACGACACTGTGATTATAATCTGGTAACGGCTTCATACACGCGCCTCGAACGCGAGCACCGTCAAACGATGCCCGCGCAAAAACATTATCGGCTGAGGCTCAGCGGCTGACCGCTATTGGTCGTACCATCATAACGCGTGTCGCCAGTCTTGTAGACCCGACCGATCGTGTCGCCAGCGCGATTCTTGAACTGAACCATCTTGTTAGAGACTTCCCATGAGCCCATGGACGACAGCTCTCCAGCGCAACCACGGGTACCGCCGCGCGATCCGCTGCCCAGGTTGGTCAGGGTCAGGAACATGTCGCAGCTAGCGCCGCCATTGGACACGCGCCAGTTGCCGACCATAGCTTCCTTGGTGACGTCCATCGCAGCAGCAGGGGGAGCAGAGGCTACATTGGTGCCGGCGGGTGCCCCGTTGGCAGGCGCATTGGGAAACTGCGAAGAGCCGCCGGGAGGTGGCAAAGCGCCGGACTGCACGGACGGCACGGGCTGCGCCTGAAGCGGCGGCGTATAACCGGGATTGCCATTGGGGCTGCTGTTATTGTTGTAATCGAAGGAGGTACGCTGGCAACCGGAAAGGCTCATCACGACCACCAGACCCGTCACCACATATCTGAACTGCATTTCAAGCTCCCGATTCTCTGCTTCGGCTAGACCATGTCTACACAAAACGGCTGAATTATTACCAAAGCGTTGCCTTAAGCAAGCCGCTACCGCGATAATTGCAAGTTCAGTCGATTTTTATAGACCTATCCAGCCTCGTTATCATGAAACAGGCCACGATGGGGATCGCGGCCTGTTTGTTGTCTTCTATTATCCACCGCGCTTAAACGCGACGCTCGACCATCATCTTCTTGATCTCGGCAATCGCCTTGGCAGGGTTCAAGCCCTTCGGGCACGCCTGCGCGCAGTTCATGATCGTGTGGCAGCGATACAGACGGAACGGATCTTCGAGGTCATCAAGACGCTCGCCTGTCGCTTCATCACGGCTGTCGATCAGCCAGCGATAGGCCTGCAGCAGAACAGCCGGACCGAGATAACGGTCACCGTTCCACCAGTAGCTGGGACAGGAAGCGGAACAGCAGGCGCACAGGATGCACTCGTACAAACCATCGAGCTTCTGGCGATCGTCATGGCTTTGCTTCCACTCTTTGGCAGGCGTCGGTGATACCGTCTTCAGCCAAGGTTCGATGGAGCGGTGCTGGGCGTAGAAGTTCGATAGGTCGGGAACGAGGTCCTTTACGACCGGCATATGCGGCAGAGGATAGACCTTCACCGTGCCGGTGATTTCTTCCATGCCCTTGGTGCAGGCCAGCGTATTCGTACCATCGATGTTCATCGCGCAAGAACCGCAAATGCCCTCGCGACAGGAACGGCGAAGCGTCAGCGTCGGATCGACATTGTTCTTGATGTAGAGAAGCGCATCGAGAACCATCGGGCCGCAATCATCGACATCGATGTAATAGGTATCGATGCGCGGATTCTGGCCGTCATCAGGGTTCCAGCGGTAAACCCGGTATTCGCGAACATTCTTCGCGCCTGCCGGCTTCGGCCAGACCTTGCCTTCGGTCATCTGAGAGTTTTTTGGGAGAGCAAGTTCAACCATGTCCAGTTCCTCTCAATCAGTAGACGCGAGCTTTAGGCGCGATCTTCTGAAGATCAATGCCTTCGGCAATCAGTTCCGTGTGAACCGGACGGTAATCAAGCTTCACGTCGCCCTGCTCGTTGACCCAAGCCAATGTGTGCTTGCGCCAATTGACGTCATCGCGACCGCCAAACGGGCCTTCCACGAAGTCTTCACGCGCATGACTGCCACGGCTTTCCTTGCGGGCTTCCGCACCGTAGACGGTGGTGATCGCGTTGGCCATGAGGTTTTCAAGTTCCAACGTTTCAACGAGATCGGAATTCCAGACCATAGAACGGTCGGTGACCTTGATATCCGGCAGTTCCTTCCAGATGGCAGAAAGGCGCTGACAGCCGCTTTCCAACGATTCCTGCGTACGAAACACCGCAGCATCGTCCTGCATGGCGCGCTGCATCTTGTCACGCAACACGGCGGTCGGCGTTCCGCCATTGGCGTTGCGCAGACGGTCGAAGCGATCCATGATCTTGTCGCAAGCAGCGACATTGAGCGCGGGAACAGCGCTCGCGCGATCAATGACTTCGGCCGCACGAATGGCAGCGGCACGGCCAAAGACCACGAGGTCGATCAGTGAATTGGAACCGAGGCGGTTTGCCCCGTGAACCGAGGCGCAACCAGCTTCGCCCACAGCCATCAGGCCTGGAATGATCCGCTCAGGGTTTTCACTATCGGCATTCAGCACTTCACCCCAATAGTTGGTCGGAATGCCGCCCATATTGTAGTGAACCGTCGGCAGAACGGGGATAGGCTCGCGTGTCACGTCCACGCCTGCGAAAATCTTGGCGCTTTCGGAAATGCCCGGAAGGCGCTCATGCAGGATGGCCGGATCGAGGTGATCCAAGTGAAGGAAGATGTGATCCTTGTTCTTGCCGACGCCACGACCTTCGCGGATTTCCATTGTCATGCAACGCGAGACGACGTCACGCGAGGCCAGATCCTTGGCGGATGGCGCATAACGCTCCATGAAGCGCTCGCCTTCGGAGTTGACGAGATAACCGCCCTCACCGCGCGCGCCTTCGGTGATGAGACAGCCCGCGCCGTAAATGCCCGTCGGGTGGAATTGAACGAATTCCATGTCCTGAAGCGGGAGACCGGCGCGCGCAATCATGCCACCGCCGTCGCCCGTGCAGGTGTGCGCGGATGTGGCCGAGAAATAGGCGCGGCCATAACCGCCGGTTGCCAGAACCACCATTTTCGCCGTGAAGCGGTGGATGGTGCCGTCATCGAGGTTCCAGGCTACGACGCCTGTGCAATGGCTTCCGTCATCCGACATGATGAGATCAAGCGCGAAATATTCGATGAAGAATTCGGCATTATGGCGCAAGGACTGACCATACAGCGTGTGCAAAATGGCATGGCCGGTACGGTCGGCAGCGGCGCAGGTGCGCTGCACCGGTGGGCCTTCACCGTAGTTCTGCATGTGGCCGCCGAACGGGCGCTGGTAGATCTTGCCTTCGGCGTTACGCGAGAACGGCACGCCGTAATGCTCCAGCTCGTAGACCGCCTTTGGCGCTTCCATGGCAAGATACTGCATGGCGTCCACGTCGCCGAGCCAGTCGGAGCCCTTGACGGTATCGTACAGGTGCCATTGCCAGCTGTCCGGCGTCATGTTGTTGAGCGATGCGGCAATACCGCCCTGTGCTGCAACCGTGTGCGAACGGGTTGGAAAGACCTTGGTGATGCACGCGGTCTTGAAGCCCTGTTCGGCCATGCCGAGCGTCGCGCGAAGACCCGCGCCACCTGCGCCCACAACGATCACGTCATAGGAGTGATCAACGTAAGTATAGGCCTTGCCGTTCTGAGAAGGTGAACTGTTGGGTGCCATGACGGATTATCCTGCGAATGCGATTTTCAGAACGGCGAAAAGACAGAGACCAGCCATAATCACCGCGAAGAACGTGTTGAGCATCAAAAGGACCAGCTTGGGCACTTCCGCATGCACATAGTCTTCGATGATGACCTGCATGCCCAGCTTCATGTGGATGATGCCAGAGACGACGACAAGCGCCATAATCACCGCAACGAGCGGGTTCGAAAGAGCCCCGGCAACCTCTTCGTACGGCGCACCGCCATACATGACCAGGAAAACCACAAAGAAAATCAGAAGCGGAACGTTTGCGACTGCCGTGACGCGCTGGCGCCAGAAGTGCTCCGTGCCTTCCCGGGCAGATCCCAGGCCGCGAACCTTATTGAGAGGTGTACGCATATCCATGGTAATATCTCCTCAGCGCACGATCAGGGCGACAACCCAGATCAGCGCGGTCAGACAGATCGAAACCACGAAGGATGCCTTGGCGATTTTCGTGGTGAAATGTTTATCGAAGCCATGACCCAGATCCCACATGAAGTGGCGGAGGCCGCCAAGCATATGGTGAACGAGCGCCCACGTGTAGCCGATCAGAATGAGTTTACCGATAATGGAGTTCATGGCCCACTGGACCCAGCTATAGGCATCCACGCCGGACGCTGTCGCGATCAACCACCACGCAACCAACACTGTGCCGAAATACAGCGCCGCACCAGTAATTCGGTGCACGATCGATGCGAGCATCGTCGGGATGAGCTTGTAGACTTGAAGATGCGGCGACAATGGCCGATTGCTTGTCGTATTCGCCATATAAACCTCACGGCGTTCCGCGCCCAGAAAGCGGGCGCCCCAAACAACGCACATGACGGAGAAATGTGCATTGCACCAACCGCGACCTTTAATAGCACGAGGTCATGACCACAAGCACAATTGCCAGCGCAAACGAATTTAATCGATTGGGGTTTGAAGAATCATTGTAATTTGTTGGATCAAAAATAAATTCCTGAGCGTTTCCAAGCTGAGGCGTCAAAAATATTTTACGTAAACGTCAAAATAATCGCTGTCGATCACGTGATAAATCCGGAGAACTTTGCTCATGTTAATGACCCGAATCGTTGCGGTTTTCATCACGGTGACAGCCGCAATCATATTGGCTTCTCACGCAAATGCGATGGATGATCGCAAGTATAAAAACCGACACGATCATCATCGGCAACAGGATCGTTCATATTATGGTGGCGATGGGCTACCATCTTATATCCGTGGCATCGGCACCTATGCAGGCGGCGTTTCAGCCATCCGTGCGCCGCGCAACGGGATCTACTTTGCCGCGGAAGGGACCGACAGAATTGCGACGGACACGATACAGAGCCCCGACAGACCCCGCATCATTCACGTCAACAGAAAGACGGTAGGTGCTGAATGCTCATACGAAGCGGGCGTTTGTGTCATCCGCCCCTGAAAGGTTTCTGCGCTAGACGAATGTCCAGACCGTGGTTTTCTTCACGTCGCTATCTTCCAGAACCCGCGTGACAGGCACTTGGTAGATGGCGCGCGGCTCCAAAAGGTCTTGCGGTAAATAGGCACGACCGGGATCACCGATCAGAACCGTGACCCCGTTTCGTGTTATGGCCGAAAGCCAAGGCGTTAGAACGGCGGCAAAGGCGCTATCATAAAAGACGTCACCTGCCAGCAGCAGATCTGCGTTGATGGCTTTGCCGACGATGTCGTCGCTCATGAAATCGATATCAACATTGTTTTCTGCAGCGTTGAGAGCGATGGCCGTCTTTGCCCAAGGGTCGATATCGACAGCAGTCACGCTTGCCGCACCCGCGAGCGCAGCGCAGATCGCCACAAGACCTGAACCGCTGGCAAAATCGACGACGCTCTTGCCCGCCACTGTCTCGGGATGGTCGAGAATATAACGCGCCAACCCCTGACCACCCGCCCAGGCAAAAGCCCAGAATGGCGGCGGCAGGCCGATCTCCTGCAATTCGTCTTCCGTCTTCAACCAGAGCTCATGCGCTTCACTTGCCAGATGCAGGCGAATTTCCGGCACGTGCGGCGGCGACATGACGGCCGTATTGCTCTGGATGAAGGCGTAAGGATCGGTTTTCAATCCTTTCAGTCCGCAGAGCGAGGAGGCTTGTCGAGCTTGCCCATCCGGCAAACTTCCAGATACTCCTCCAGCAACACAGGCTGTACGGAAAGACGCATGGACGTGACGAGCGACATCTCGGCAAGCTTGGGATTGGCCTTCACGTCTTTCAGTGTCACGGGTACGGGCATATCGCATACGGCCTTGATGTGCACGCAGTCCCAGCGCGCATCACCGTCCGCAGTTGTGTCGGGACGCGACAATTCACAGACCTCGACGATACCGACGACTTCCAGCCCCTCGTTGGAGTGGTAGAAGAAGCCCTTGTCGCCAATTTTCATGGCACGCATATTGTTGCGCGCTTGGTAATTGCGCACCCCACCCCACTCTTCACCAGCGTCACCTTTGGCCTTTTGCTGGTCCCAGGACCATGTGGATGGCTCGGACTTGAAAAGCCAGTAATTCGCCATGGCTCTCACGCTCCCGGATTGTTGAAGACCCAGTTATAGGGCTTCACGTCGACACTTTCGAACAGACCGGCCTTGGCATAAGGATCGGCATCCGCCAGCGCCTTTGCCGCATCAATATCGGCTGCCTCTACGATCACAAGGCTACCATTCGGCTTGCCGTCCGCATCCAGAAACGGGCCTGCCATTTTCAGCGTACCTTCCGCGTTCAGCTTGTTGAGGTGCTCCAGATGCACAGGACGTGTTTCCATGCGCACATGCAGATGGTCTGGCTTGTCTTTGCAAATGAAAGCAAACAGCATTTTCGTCTCCTCTTGAGTGCCCTACTCGGTGGTTATGGGCCTTGTCATCAGTTGTTGAATGGCGGTCTTGATGTCCAGCTTGCCGTCGATGATCGCCGCAACCGCATCTGTAATCGGCATTTCGATACCGAGGCCATCGGCAAGACGTGACGCGACGGAGGCGGCATAGGCGCCCTCCACCAAGCCGCCGTGGAAGGTGGCGGGGTCACCGCCCTCACCCAGCAAAATGCCGAAACGCAGGTTGCGCGACTGGTGGCTGGTCGCCGTCAGCACCAGATCTCCAAGGCCGGAAAGGCCACGAACGGTATCCGCCTTCCCTCCCATGGCGGCGGCGAGACGTGACATTTCCGCCAGCCCGCGTGAAATCAGGGCCGCGCGTGCTGAATCACCAAGGCCAGCGCCTTCAACGATGCCGCCGGCAATAGCCAGAACGTTTTTCAACGCACCGCCCAGTTGCACGCCGATACGATCCGTCGAAGCGTAAAGCCGGAATGTACGGCCGGAAATCGTCTGCGCAAGTCGCTCGGCAACGCGAAGATCGCTTGCAGCAACCGCCATGGCCGTTGGCAACCCCTTGGCGATATCGGCTGCGAAGCCAGGACCGGATAAGATCCCGACCGGATGATGCGGAAGCTCCTGTTCCAGCACATCCGTCAACAATTTTCCGGATGAACGGTCGAGACCCTTGGCGCAGGTCAAGATAACGGTGTCCTTAGACAAATAAGGACCGTAATGCCGTGCCGCATCCGCATGCGCCTGCGATGGCATGGCGAAGAGAACGATATCAGCATCGTTAAGAGCGTCGGGTTCAGCCGAGTATTTCAATGAATCCGGCAAGGAAATGCCGGGTAGCGCTGCCTCGTGAACGCCATAGGCGGACAGATCCGCCATCAAACCGGCGTCCCTGCCAAGCAGCGTCACATCGTGGCGATCTTCAAGCGCCACCACGACGGCGATGGCCGTACCAAATGCACCTGAGCCAATGACGACGATCTTCTCACGCTCCGTCATGCCTTTGCGCCTCGCTTGCCAAAGCCGATCAACGTCTGCGCCTGTGCATCCAATGGCCAGCGTGAACGGGGCTGAACATCGAGACTGTCCGGCTCCATGCCTTGCGCCAAGCGCTCCAACCCCGCCCAGGCAATCATCGCAGCATTGTCGGTGCATAGCTGCAAGGGCGGCGCGATGAACCGAAACCGATGCTTCTCGCACAAGTCTTGAAGCGTGCGACGTATCTCCTGATTTGCGGCGACACCACCGGCCACGACCAGCGACGGACCGCCGTCAACCGATGGAAACTCCTCCAGAAAACGTTGAAGTCCTCGGCCGATACGGTCTTTCAAAGTCCGGGATACGGCTTTTTGGAAAGACGCGCAGATATCGGCAATGTCCTGATCAGACAGCGGTACAATGGCTGTTGCCGCCTGTCGAACTGCGGTCTTGAGGCCGGAAAACGAAAAATCGAGCCGCGCTTCACCCGCCATCGGCCGAGGCAACACGAAACGGTCCGCATTGCCGGTTGCCGCTGCTTTTTCCACCGCAGGCCCGCCGGGATAGGGCAGACCCAAGAGCTTTGCGGTCTTGTCGAAAGCCTCGCCCAACGCATCGTCGATGGTCGTGCCCCAGCGCTCATATTGCCCGACACCACGCACGAGGATGAGCTGGGTATGCCCGCCGGAGACGAGCAGCATCAGATAAGGGAAGGACAGACCATCCGTCAGCCGCGCCGTCAGCGCATGACCTTCGAGATGATTGATGGCGTAAAGCGGTTTGCCCGTTGCCTTGGCGATGGCCTTTCCGGTCATCAGACCGACGATCAGTCCCCCGATCAAACCGGGACCGGAGGTCGCGGCGACAGCATCGATATCGGCAAGCGTCACACCGGCACCGGCCAGTGCTTCTTCGATCAGGGTATCGAGCGCTTCCACGTGGGCACGCGCAGCAATTTCCGGCACCACTCCGCCATAGGCACTGTGTTCTTCCAGCTGCGACAAAACGACGTCGGAGACAATTTCGCCGCGCCCACCGGCATGCCGAACCACCACGGATGCAGCGGTTTCGTCGCAGCTTGTCTCAATACCGAGGATACGAAGAAAGGGGGTCATCAGCCGGTTCGTTGATTGCGGTGTTTCAGAAACTTGGGTACGAACACCTCCGGTAACAATGGATAGAAGCGGATGCAAACAAAACCTTTCCGAATCGGCACGCGTGGCAGCCCCCTGGCGCTGGCGCAAGCCTTCGAGACGCGGGATCGCCTCGTCGCGGCGCATGGCCTGGTGCCGGAGATGTTCGAAATCGTGCCGATTATGACGAAGGGTGACCGCATCGCTGATCGTGCTTTGTCTGAGGTCGGCGGCAAAGGACTGTTTACGGAGGAGCTTGAAACGAAGCTTCTTTCCGGGGAGCTGGATTTTGCAGTGCACTCCTCAAAGGATATGGCGACGAAACTGCCCGATGGCTTGCATCTGTCCGCATTCCTACCCCGCGAGGACGTGCGTGATGCGTTCATCGGCCGCGCCGCTCCGAAACTCACAGAGTTGCCGCATGGCGCAACGGTCGGTTCCGCTTCGTTGCGCCGACAAGCCCTCATCCGCCGGGTGCGGCCCGACCTCAACCTCATTCTCTTTCGCGGTGCCGTTGCAACGCGCCTGCGCAAGCTTGACGAGGGAATGGCGCACGCGACCTTACTTGCCTTTGCAGGTCTCAAACGCTTGAACATGGATGACATACCGACACAGCTGCTGGAAACGAAAGATTTCCTCCCCGCACCGGCACAAGGTGCCATCGGCATCGAAAGTCGGATTGGCGATAGCCGCATCGACGATCTCCTCGCTGCCGTCAACCACCGCCCCACCTACGACGCCGTTTCCTGCGAGCGCGCATTTCTGTCTGTCCTGGATGGTTCATGCCGGACACCGATTGCCGGTTACGCCCATTGCGATGGCGATGACCTGCACTTCTCAGGTCTTATTTTAACACCGGATGGTCAAACAGAGCATAGTGTCGAGATCTCCGGAAAAAGGCTCCAGGCTTTGGAACTGGGCATAAAAGCCGGTGAACACGTCCGCGCTGCTGCTGGACCCGGCTTCTTCGAAAGCTGGACCTGACCATGCGCGTCGTCGTTACACGCCCGGAAGCATCGGGGCTGAAGACGGCACAGCTTTTGCGCGAGATCGGCCATGAACCTGTCCTGCTGCCGCTGACAAGTCCCACCCATGATGCAACGGCGGCCATTGCTGCCTTGGCAAACACACCAGCATCCTTGGCAGTGACGAGCGCAGAGGCGGTTCGCGCGCTCTTGGGCTCAGGCGCAGATCTGGCTGCCAGCCTGCACAGACCCATATTTGTCGTTGGACATGCGTCTGCAAAGGCGGCACGCGATGCCGGCTTTCGGAAGATTATCGCTGGCGAAAGCGATGGATCAGCCCTGGCGCAACTCATCGCCGATACGGACGTCTCTCATCGCGGCACAGTCCTTTATCTGGCAGGCACCCCGAGGGATCAAGGCTTCGAGCGCGCACTTGGTGAACTCAAAGTGCCTTTTGAAACCGTCGAAATCTATCGGATGCAGCCAGTTCAGTGGCAAAGCCACAACCTGAAAAAGCGTATTGCGGATATCCCAATCGATGCCGTCCTGTTTTATTCGAGCGAGGCGGTGCGGATATTTTTTGCGCTGATGGAGCGTGAAGAATATCTCGGTCAATTGCGTGATTGCAGGATGGTCTGCATCAGCAGCAAGGTGCTCTCCCAGATTCCAGCAGCATTTCAAAACGCGGCATTTGCCAGCCCTGCACCGAGTGAGTCCCGGATGTTTGATCTTCTTGATCGAAAAGCGGGAACCTAATTCCCTCCCGCCCCTTTCCTTTGCCGTTATCACTGACTAGGTTTAGGCATATTCAGGCAGAATGAGGTTGTCATGGTATCGGGAAAACCGCCACGCCACTCCAAGTCCACCACTGAACCGGTCACAATCGATCTCGATTCGAAGGACGTGAAGGATATCGGCAAAGACAAGGACGCGGGGGCCATAGAGGCCAAACCGGCAAAAGAGCCGGAGGCAGCTGTACCCTCTGAGAAGACATCAGCATTCGGCGCTGAAAGCTCTGACCCGAAACCGATATGGGACAACCAGGTCAAGAAGCCGATCGAGCCGGAGCCCAATATTCACAAGGCTGGAGATGTAAAGGCGGATCAAACGGCAAAACCCGCAGCGGCAGGCACGACAACCGTTCCGCCTTTCAAGAGCGAACCACTGAAATCCGACAAAACGACGACGCAGCCGCGACAACCGGAAGCCTCTAAGCCAGCGACGGATAGCAAAACCTTTGCGGCATCCCCGTCAAACGTCAAAAGCAGCGATAATGGTAGCGGCAGTTCCGGCGCGCTATTGGCGGGCATCGTTGGTGGCCTGATCGCGCTGTTTGCTGCGGGCAGCATGCAATATGCAGGTTACCTGCCTTCGTTTTCGTCCAGCAATGGCTCGTCTGACGAACTGGCATCCCTCAAGACCGAAGTTGAAAGCCTGCGCCAGCAAATCGCAAATGGGCCACAAGCGACAGCCGACACATCCGCACTCGAAACACGCTTGGCTGCTCTGGAGAGCTCGACAGCATCCGGCGGTGGTGATGTCACTGACAAGCTGGCCTCACTCGAATCAACCCTATCGACCCTACAGTCTGAAAAAGCCGCGCAGGATGCGGCCAATGCCGACCTGACCCGCCGCTTGAGTGACGTGGAAACCAAGATCAATGAGCCACGCGACGACATCGAGGTTGCGCGTGCCATTGCATCTGCCGGTTTGAAGGCCGCCATTGACCGCGGCGGGCCGTTTTTGACTGAGTTGGATACCCTGTCGCGTGTCACGCCCGACGATCCGGCGATCCAGTCGCTGCGACCTTTTGCCAATACAGGCGTCCCCTCGCGCTCCGAGCTGACGCGCAATTTTCCAGAGATCGCCAATGCCATGCTCGGTTCGCTCAACCAGACCGATCCCAACCAGGGCATCGTCGATCGGTTGGCGGAAAGCGCACTGTCGCTCGTCAAGGTCAGGCCTGTGGGCAATGTCGAAGGTGAAGGTGCAGAGGCCAAGATCGCCCGTATCGAGGACAAGCTTCGCAATGGCGACCTGAAGGGCGCCTCCCTTGAATGGGATGGCCTGCCTGAGCCTGCCAAGACGGCGTCACAGGATTTCAAGACCTCACTCGACGCCCGCGTACAGGTCGAGGATTTGGTGAACGGCACGCTCACCCGCGCCATCAGCAGCACCGGTCAGCAGGGGTAAGACATGACAAAGATTATCAGTTTCATCGTCATCGTTCTTCTCATCGGCTTCGGGTTCTCTTGGCTTGCGGACCGGCCAGGTATCCTATCGATTGTATGGCAGGGCCAATTGATCGAGATGAGTCTCATGGTGGCTGCCTCTCTTGTGGCAGCCCTCGTCGCTGCCGTCATGATTGTCTGGTGGCTGTTCAACACCATCTGGAGTTCCCCGCACGCCGCACGCCGCTATTTCCGCTCCCGAAAGCGCGATAGAGGCTATCAGGCGCTCTCGACTGGCTTGATCGCAGCAGGTGCTGGCAATGCTATTCTCGCCCGGAAGATGACCGCGCGAACGCAGGGACTTTTGAATGCCGATCAAGAACCCTTGATCCACCTGCTGGAGGCGCAAGCCGACCTGATTGAAGGCAAATATGATGCCGCCCGTCGCAAGTTCGAAGCGATGGCCAAGGACCCCGAAACGCGCGAGCTCGGCCTTCGTGGTCTTTACATGGAAGCCAGACGCCAAGGCGCGAACGAGGCGGCACTGGAATATGCAGAGGATGCCGCAAAGAATGCGCCCTACCTGCCATGGGCGGCGCAGGCGACCCTGGAGAGCAAATCCAGAAGCGGCGAATGGGACGATGCTATCCGCCTGCTTGATCAACAAAAAGCGGCAAGCGTGTTAGAGCGTGGCGAAGCCGAGCGCCTGAAAGCGGTTCTGCTGACCGCAAAAGCGCAAGAGAAATTCGAGAGCGACCCAAAGGCCGCGCGCGAAGATGCCAAGCAGGCGCTGAAGCTGTCAAAGGGGCTGGTGCCTGCAGCTCTGGTTGCTGCCAAATCCTATCTGCGCGAAGACAATCTGCGCAAGGCGGCCGCAGTACTCGAGCCCGTCTGGAAGATTGCGCCGCATCCGCAGATCGCCCAGCTTTACATCAGAGCGCGCAGCGGCGACACCGCCATTGACCGCCTCAAACGAGCAGAGCGGCTCGAAAGTCTGAAGCCCAACAATGTTGAAGCCCTTGTTGCCATTGCTCAGGCATCTCTCGATGCTCAAGATTTCGCACGTGCGCGGAGCAAAGCACAAGCTGCCGCGCGCATCGAGCCGCGCGAAAGCACATATCTGTTACTCGCTGATATCGAAGAAGCAGAAACAGGTGATCAGGGCCGCATTCGCCACTGGATGGCCCAGGCACTGCGCGCACCGAGAGATCATGCCTGGGTGGCCGACGGTATAGTCTCCGAAAAGTGGCTGCCTGCTTCTCCGGTTACCGGTCGCCTGGATGCGTTCGAATGGAAAATGCCATTCGGCCAGATCGAGGGGCCCGTCGAGGATGTCAGCGTCGATAACGCGCTGTCGTCCCTACCCGATGTTGCAAAGCCCGAAATTCGCGAAAAAATTATCGAAATACCTGTACCAGCCAAGGTATCAGAGCCTGTGCTGCAACCTGACACACCCGTCGTAATCGCTGAGAAACCAGCAGCGCCAAAACCATTGGCCACCAGCTCGACCGACGACAAAAAGCTTGAAAAACAGATGGAGCCGGTGGCCTTTTTCGGCGGAGCCCCGGACGATCCGGGCGTAAAGAAGCCCGCTGGCGATCCGGATGAAAAAACGCGACTGAAACTGTTTTAACGAACCCAAAGGACCGCCATGCTCGAGCGTATTCAGTCGTTTTTCCACAACCTCACGCAGGGCAGTCCCTCCGAGGATTTTGCACCCGATGATTTGCGCGTGGCCATCGCAGCACTCTGTTTTCAGGTGATGGAGGCCGACGGTACCGTTTCCAAGGTGGAACGTCAGCGTCTGCGTGAGCTGTTGCAGGAGCATTATGACCTCAGCTCCACAAAGCTGGATGCGCTCATGGAAGCAGGCCGCGAGGCGGGACGTGAAGCGGTCGACTATTATCGCTTCACGGCCGACATTCGCCGTCATCTTGACGAGGAAAAGCGCGTCGAGCTTATCGGTATCCTATGGGATATCGTCTATGCGGATGGCGAACGTAATGAGATGGAAGACCACGTTATCTGGCGGGTTGCCGACCTTCTGGGCGTCTCGGTCCGAGACCGCGTTCTGCAGCGCCAACAAGCCGCCACGCATGTCAATATATCGGATGAAAGTGAAACCGAGAAAGATGCTGTTTGATCCCTCTGGTCAGAGAAGCAACCAAGACAGAATCCTGATCGTTCTGCATCAGGAGAGGTCAACGCCCGGTCGGGTCGGCCAGATGCTGATCGACAAGGGGTACCGACTCGACATCAGGCGGCCCGCATTGGGTGACGATCTGCCGACCACCCTGTCTTCCCACGCCGGTGCGGTGATATTTGGCGGCCCGATGAGTGCGAATGATCAGGACGCATTTATCCAGACGGAAATCGACTGGCTGAAAATCCCGCTTGAAGAAGATAAACCGTTTCTTGGAATATGTCTTGGCGCGCAAATGCTTTGCAAGCACCTCGGCGCGAGGGTGGATGGCGACAAGCACGGCAGAGTGGAAATTGGCTGGTATCCTCTGCACGCGACCGAAAAAGGCAACTTGCTCATGCCATCCTGGCCACAGATGGTTTACCACTTTCACCGTGAAGGATTTGAGTTACCACAAGGAGCAGAGTTGCTGGCCACAGGTGACGCCTACCCCAATCAGGCCTTCCGGTACGGTCGAAATGCCTGGGGTCTGCAATTTCATGCAGAGTTGACACGCGCGATGATGCAAAGCTGGGTGGTCCGTGGCGCCGAGAAATTCGCCATGCCCAACGCACAAGTTGGACGCCAGCATTTGGAAGGCCGGATGCTGTTCGACAACGCACTCAAGGTCTGGCTCTCGCAGTTTCTGGATCTGGTCTTTCAAGGCAGATTACAGAAAACCGAGTTTTCTAGCGACGTAGCACTTCCGTCAGTTTGACACCGATGACGTTGTCCTCGCCGTCGGAGACGATTTCGCCACGACCGATAGTTTGACCGTTCACCCGGATATCGACCAGATCGCCAAACTTTTTGTTCAACAGAATGACCTGATCTTTGGTAAGGGCCATGAGCGCGGAAACAGAGACCTGCGCCTGTCCGATTACGACGTCCATCGTCAGCGGTATCTCATCGAAATGTTTACCTGATGGTTGCGACGACGCGACCAGAGCGCGGCTGTTATCGTGCATCGGTTGACCCCAATCAGCAAGTTGCACGCTTACGTCTTGCCGAGCCGAAACTGGAGGGCTCAGGGTATGTTCGACCCGATAAGGCTGGTTGAAACTCGCGCCAACAGTTGGCCACGAGAAAGGCGCTGCACCGTCATTTGAATCCATCATGGAACACCCTCGGCATATCGAATCAGCCACATCCATAGGGCCACCGTCATTGTACGGGAGCTGCCGACCCCATTGATCGCTGGTTTGTAAAAGAATGGCAGTATGATTAACGCGCACTTAACATCCACAGGCGCACGGTGGCTGAGGGAGCTCAGATAAAACGACTGCTTCAAAACGGTACGCATTTTCAAACTGGTGCAATGTCTTAACTGCCAAAAATCAGGCCTGTAACACATAAGGACAAGTCTCAGCAGATCTTCGAATTAAAAATGGACAAAGGCCGTTTATTCGAAACAGCGCAAAAACAGCGGCGTGACGGCTGGAACAGCATGTAGATCAACCGCCACTTGCCGGTCGCCGTGTGAATGACTAAATGTCATCCAACAACGATATGGAGATATTGATGCTTGCCCTGTTTCAGACGATCGATCTGGCGTTAAACCTTTATACCTGGATACTGATTATCAGTGCCATCTTCTCATGGCTTTATGCCTTCAATGTCATCAATTCTTCGAACCAGTTCGTGGCAGCGATCGGCAGTTTTCTCTACAATGTCACCGAACCGGCGCTGCGACCCATTCGTCGTGTCCTGCCGAATCTGGGCGGCATCGACATTTCGCCGATCATCCTGCTTCTGATCATCTTCTTCATTCGTTCGCTGATGTGGAACACGATTTACCCGCTGGTCGCCTGATCTCCAGTCAATAAAAAAAATCCTCCGGTTCGAATGCGAACCGGAGGATTTGTCATTTCCGTGTATGCGCAATGGCTGAAATCAGCTTTGCGTCTTGTAGCGCTCGATCGCTTCAATGATCAGCTTCTTGGCAACATCAACATTCTGCCAGCCGCCCATCTTCACCCATTTGCCGGGCTCCAGATCCTTGTAATGCTCGAAGAAGTGCTCGATCTGCTTGAGCGTGATGTCCGGCAGGTCAGTGTAGTTCTGGACCTTGTCATAACGCTGGGTCAGTTTAGGGGCTGGAACAGCAAGAATCTTTTCATCCTTGCCACCGTCGTCTTCCATGATCATGACGCCGATAGGGCGAACATTGATCACGCAACCGGGCACCAGCGGACGGGTGTTGCAGATCAGGACATCGATCGGGTCACCATCTTCGGACAGCGTGTGTGGCACGAAACCGTAGTTACCCGGATATGTCATAGGCGTGTAGAGAAAGCGGTCAACGACCAGAGCACCTGCGTCCTTGTCCATCTCGTACTTGATAGGATGGCCGCCGACGGGGACCTCCACGATCACATTGATATCATCCGGCGGGTTCTTGCCGATAGAAATAGCATCGATACGCATTCGCTTCCCTCGATCAGGTGGGTTGGACTGGCATGTCGATACTGGGAAAGTCACAGCTTTGCAACACGATGATGGCAGTTGCACCAAAACTCATAGTGCCGTTGCAGCTCGTTATGACCGTTGCAAAGACTATTAAATTGGACTTTACACGCACGACAATCGAGAGCGCTGTCGATAGACAAACACGTCATCAGGCAATGCCAGGAAGAATGGGCCTTAAAGGAGCCTAGAGGTCGATGATCGTACCACGACCATCGTTCCATACTCGCATGGTCTGAGCTTCACGCTGGCGAGGCTTCACCGGAATGGGAGCCGGTTTAAGGCGGGAGGACAGCAGGCGTGCTGCGCTCAGCACCGCCAATGTCCCCACGAGCGCAACCGTAAGGGAGGCTGTAAAGAGTGCGGCCAACGCCAGAATTGCGATGCTGGAAGCGGCGAAGAAGAATGTACGAATGCCTTGCATGATCCAAACCTTTCTGTCCAGACGAATGTGGGCCTTCTTTGCGTTGCTTGCAAGAGGATGCACACCGCCTATCTGCTTGCGAATGTCACAAAAGGTTGACACAAGTGCGGCATGGCCGATTTTTATTTCAACGATACTGTTCGCCCACGCCGCTCACTCCTGTCGGTGCCAGCCATTAATCTACGCGCGCTAGCAAAACTGAGCACATTGGAATGCGACGGCGTCATCTTCGATCTGGAAGATTCGGTCGCACCGGAAATGAAAGGCGAGGCCAGAAACAACCTCCTGGCCTTCTTCAGGCAAACGCCCCTCGCCGGCCGCGAGACGATGATCCGCATCAATCCGATCTCAACCACGACAGGGCAAAGTGATCTGAAGGCGGCGCTGGCTTGTGCGCCGGATGCGATCCTTCTGCCCAAGGTGGAGCAGCCATCCCATATCCAGGACGTTGCCGATTGGCTGACAGAGGCGGATGCACCGGACGACCTGAAAATCTGGGCGATGATCGAAACGCCGAAAGGCATTTTAAACGTTACCGCCATTGCCGAGGCGTCGCATACGCTGGGCGCTCGGCTGGGCGGTTTTGTTGTCGGATTGAACGATCTGCGCAAGGAAACGCGTGTGCCTGCACAGCCAGGGCGGACATACATTGCCCCATGGCTGATGCAGGTCGTCCTCGCAGCACGCGCGTATGGGCTTGAGGTCATAGACAGCGTCTCCAACGACTTCCGTGATCTGGATGCTTTCGCCGCAGAATGCGAACAGGGTCGCGCCATGGGTTTCGATGGCAAGATGCTGATCCATCCCGCCCAGATCGACCCTGCAAACCGGGCTTTCGCACCGGATAAGGATGCGTTGGCAGAAGCACATCAGATTATTGCGGCTTTCGCAAAACCGGAATCTGTGGGATTGAACGTCATCAATTCCAACGGTCGGATGATCGAGCGGCTGCATCTGGACCAGGCCAAAAGGCTTGTCGCGCTAGCCACGATCATCGATCAGAGAAAGGCAGAAAAAACATGAAAGTCTATCGTTTCATCACTGGTCCCGACGACGCAAAGTTTTGTCATCGTGTCACCGAAGCGCTTAACAAGGGCTGGGAACTGGCGGGCTCACCGACCTACGCGTTCAATGCGGCGGCAGGCGTCATGCATTGCGGCCAGCCGGTGACAAAGACAGTCGAAGGCAAGGAATACGATCCTGAGATGAAGCTGGGCGAGCAGTAAGGCGCTTGGCAGCCACGGATCAGCGATCCGTCGCTGCCTCGTCTGCACTTTCTTCAATGCGCTCCATGTCGTCGTCCGAAAGGCCAAAATGGTGTCCGATTTCGTGAATGAGCACGTGCGTGATGATATCGCCCAGCGTCTCCTCGTTTTCGGCCCAGTAATCCAGTATGGGTCGGCGATAAAGGATGATCCGGTTGACCATCTCACCGGTTTCCATGGTGAAGCGTTCTGAAATGCCGCGCCCCTCGAACAGACCGAGCAGATCGAAAGGCGTCTCCAGAGCCATGTCCTCGAACACCTCGTCGGTCGGAAAATCCGCGATCTCGATGATCAAGTCCTTGGTCAGCGCGCGAAACTCTTCGGGCAAATGGCCGTATGCCTCGATGGCAAGCGATTCGAATGCTGAAAGTGTCGGCGCGTGGCGATCCCGCCAATCGTCGGTTTTGTCTATGCGGGCCATTTCTGCTCCTTGTTGAAAGGCCCATATAAACCCTTGCCAACAAAATTTCGAGACCTGTTTGCCACAAGCAGCGAAATCCCCTGAGATTCCTAAGCATCACGGTTACTTTTCGCCCCCTTCCGACCTTGACAGAAACAGCTTGCTCGCGTATCCGGCACGTGAAATCGAGGGCGTATTGCGTCTTCCGTTCACATCGCTTTGTCAAAAGCGGTTTCATCGGCGCGGTTTTTAGAGCCCTTCGGCTTCCAGAACCGCGCTATTCGACTGATAAAAAGACGGCCAGACCGCATTTGCGGGCAGAGCCGGAACGAACATGAAAGGGTAAAAAATGTTCGCAGTCATCAAGACCGGCGGTAAGCAGTACCGTGTAGCGGCCAACGACGTGCTCACAATTGAAAAGTTGGAAGCAGACGCTGGCGCAACTGTAGAATTCACCGAAGTTCTCGTGATCGGCGTTGGCGCTGACGCACAGTTCGGCGCACCTTTCGTTGCAGGCGCAACGGTCAAGGCTGAAGTTGTCGAGCACAACCGCGGCAAGAAGGTCATCGCCTTCAAGAAGCGTCGTCGTCAGAACTCCAAGCGTACGCGCGGTCATCGTCAGCATCACACCGTCGTTCGTATCACGGACATCGTTGCAGCCTAATCGGCGCGATACGGGAAACTAGGTTTTAAAGGAGAAATCCAATGGCACATAAAAAAGCTGGCGGTTCATCGCGCAACGGTCGCGATTCGAATTCCAAGCGCCTTGGCGTGAAGAAGTTCGGCGGCGAAGCCGTCATTCCAGGAAACATTATTCTGCGCCAGCGCGGAACGCAGTGGCATCCAGGCGCCAATGTTGGCCTTGGCAAAGACCACACGATTTTCGCGCTGACAGCCGGCAACGTGTCCTTCCGCTCGAAGGGCAACGGCCGCGTATACGTGTCTGTGGCACCGAAAGCGGAAGCAGCAGAATAAGCCGGTCGCGTCATATGCAGCCGGTGTCTCAATGACCCGGCTGAAGGCGTAACAGGTTCAGTCATAAAAAGGGGAGTTGGGGCACCACCCAACTCCCCTTTTTCTTAACCTCATGGAGGGACTGAACCATGCAAGCTGAATTGTTGAGGGAAGACCAATCACGGTCACCCGAAGAACGGCCGAGACCGGACAGGTCAAGGAGCGATTGCCCCGTCTTATTATCGCAAAGGCTCGTTTTGCGCGCGCCTCACGAAGAAGACATTGACGCCCTTGCCCATCTTGCCAACAATGCCAACATCGCGACCATGGTGTCGCGTATGCCGCATCCTTACACGGCCAAAGACGCCGCGGATTTCGTGCGACGCGCAAAAGTGGGCGAGATTGGCAAGTGCGTCTATGCCATTACCCGCATGGAGAACGGCGAATTTATGGGCTGCTGCGGGCTGGAGCCGCAAAAGGACGACCAGAAGACCCTTGAAATGGGCTACTGGCTGGGCGAACCCTACTGGAACAAGGGCTATACCACCGAAGCAGCGCATGCCCTGATCGATATGGCGTTTCGCACACGCGACATCGAACAGATCGATGCGCGCTGCCGCGTCACCAACATCGCCTCACGCCGGGTCATACAAAAGTGCGGTTTTCAGCTTCAGGGTTCCGGTATGGTCGGATCTCTGGCGCTGGGCGGCATGGTCCCCGTCGAATGGTACCGGCTGGACCGCAAGACATGGGTTTCGCTGAGAAGCTGGGGAGATATGCGATGAGAACGGCGTACGCAATCACGACGCAAAGTGCTCCCTCCGTTCTTGAGACAGACCGATTGGTGCTGCGCCCGCAGAGCCTTTCGGATGCCGGAAGCATTGCGAAATCGTTGAGTGACTTTCGGGTCACACGCATGCTGGCGAGTGTTCCCGCGCCCTATTACAAACAGGATGCACTGGAGTGGCTGATCCTGCGGACGGCAGGAAATTCGCCGGATTGGCACTTCGCCATAACCTGCGGCGATGACACTCTGATCGGCGTCGTCTCGATAGAGCGGCTTCGTGACGCATGGCGTCTTGGTTATTGGCTCGACCGTGCCCATTGGGGCAAGGGCTATATGACGGAAGCTGTGGCTGGCGTCATCGAGTGCTTCTTTCAGCACATGCCGAACGAGGTGCTCTATTCCGGTATGTTTGCCGATAACGCGGCCTCTTTGCGGGTCCAGAACAAGCTTGGTTTCCAGATTATCGGGTGCCATGAGATCTATGCTGTCGCGCGTGCAAGCATGGTGACGCATCTGGATACCGCATTGACGGCAAATGCTTTTCAAAAACGCGGACCGTAAAACCCCATGAGTTAGCGCCGGTTTCATTGCAAACCGGCCTTGGCATATCGGGTCTCGCCCAACGATAATCTTTGACCTGGAGAGCCCGCACCTATATTTGGAGCGACAGAACCTTTTAAAAAAGCAAGTCCGCAAATCTCTGCTGGAATTGCCACTAAGCTGACAGAACGGCCAAGACGATGAAATTTCTCGATGAAGCAAAAGTTTATATTCGCTCCGGCGACGGCGGTGCCGGCTCGGTTTCCTTCCGGCGTGAAAAATTCATCGAATTCGGCGGCCCCGATGGCGGTGACGGCGGGCGCGGTGGCGATGTGTGGGTGGAGGTCGTCAATGGCCTCAATACGCTGATCGACTTCCGCTTCCAGCAGCACTTCAAGGCAACCATCGGCCAGCACGGCATGGGCCAGGGCCGGACGGGCGCCAAGGGTGCCAGTGTGGTGTTGCGCGTACCCGTTGGCACGCAGATTTTTGAAGAAGACAACGAAACGCTGATTATCGACCTGACCAAGGAAGGCCAGCGTTTTCGCTTGGCTGCTGGCGGTAATGGCGGTTTCGGCAATGCCTATTTCAAGTCCTCCACCAATCAGGCCCCCACGCACGCCAACCCGGGCCTGGCTGGTGAGGAGAAGATGATCTGGCTTCGCCTGAAGCTGATCGCCGATGCCGGCCTGGTCGGCCTTCCCAATGCGGGCAAGTCCACATTTCTGGCGACTGTCACCCGGGCACGTCCGAAAATAGCCAACTATCCCTTCACCACACTGCATCCCAATCTGGGCGTTGCCACGATTGACGGGCGCGAATTCGTTCTGGCCGATATTCCGGGCCTGATCGAAGGCGCGCATGAAGGCGTCGGTATTGGCGACCGTTTCCTTGGGCATGTTGAGCGCACACGTGTTCTGTTGCACCTTGTTTCGGCGCAGGAAGAGAATGTCGGTCAGGCTTACAAGACCGTCAAACGTGAACTTGCGGCCTATGGCGGCGGGTTGACCGATAAGCCCGAAGTCGTGGCGCTCTCACAGATCGATGTGCTGGACGAAAAAGAACTGAAGAAGAAGGCGAAAGAACTGGAGAAGGCCTGCGGCCGTCCGCCGCTTCTTCTGTCTGCTGCTGCCCATATCGGCATGTTGGAGGCCCTTCGCGAGCTGCGCGATATCATTGTATCCGACAGCCGCGGCGGCAACACCGCCATGCCGGATCGTTCCATGCCTGTGGATGACGAGATCGAGGATGGAGACGACCGTCTATGACCCCGATTTCGACCGCGGCGCGCAAGCCTCTCGGTGGCCACCATCGCATCGTCATCAAGATCGGCTCGGCCCTTCTGGTTGACCGTGCGAGCGGCCTGAAAAAAGACTGGCTGGCTGCGATCTGCGAGGATATCGCTGCCCTGAAAGCCAAAGGTTCACACGTGCAGGTCGTGTCTTCGGGCGCTATCGCTCTCGGCCGCACCGTGCTGGGTCTACCCTCAGGAGCACTTAAGCTTGAGGAAAGTCAGGCGGCGGCGGCGGTCGGCCAGATCGCGTTGGCACGCGCATGGTCTGAAAGCCTGTCGAAACACGATATTGTCGCTGGCCAGATTCTGTTGACGCTGTCTGACACGGAAGAGCGCCGCCGTTATCTCAACGCCCGTGCCACGATCAATCAGTTGCTCAAGATCGGTGCGATCCCGATCATCAACGAAAACGACACGGTTGCAACGACGGAAATCCGCTACGGAGACAATGACCGTCTGGCCGCCCGTGTGGCGACGATGACCGGAGCCGACCTCCTGATTCTGCTGTCAGACATTGACGGACTCTACACCGCCCCTCCACATCTCGATCCCGATGCCCAGTTTCTTGAGGCGATCAACAAGATCACGCCTGAAATCGAAGCCATGGCGGGTGGCGCAGCGTCGGAACTGTCGCGCGGCGGAATGCGCACCAAGATCGATGCCGGCAAGATCGCGACAGCTTCCGGTTGCAGCATGATCATCGCTTCGGGAAAGACGCTCAATCCGTTGAAGGCCATTGAAAATGGTGCACGTTCTTCATGGTTCGCACCCTCCGGAACGCCCATCACTGCCCGCAAGACCTGGATTGCCGGACAGCTCCAGCCTGTCGGCGAATTGCATGTTGATGCGGGTGCTGAAAAGGCGCTTTACGACGGTAAAAGTCTTCTGCCAGCAGGTGTAAGACTGGTGAAGGGTAATTTCGGTCGCGGTGACGCAGTGGTCATCATCGGCGCGCAAGGTCGGGAAATTGCCCGCGGTCTTGCCGGTTATGATGATGATGAAGCACGGCAGATCAACGGCCATAAGTCTACCGAGATCGAGGCAATCCTCGGTTATGTCGGTCGCGCAGCGATGATCCATCGCGACGATTTGGTGATGACGGGTGCGTCCGTCAAAGTGGAAAATGCAAATAAGGATGAGGTCGATGCCTGAACAGGCCGTGAAGCAGAGCCATGATATTGAAACGCTGATGATGTCCATTGGCGCTCAGGCAAAGGCTGCTTCGCGACCGTTGTCCATCGCCGGTTCGGACCAGAAGAACCGCGCCTTGCTCGCTATGGCGTCTGCCATCGAAGCGTCGAAAGAGAGAATTCTGGAGGCCAACGTCAAGGATGTCGCCGCCGCGCACAGTGCGGGTGTAGCGCCCTCTTTTATCGATCGCCTGAAACTGGATGACACAAGAATAACCAGTATCGCCGAAGGTATTCGCTCCATCGCAGCTCTTGCCGACCCAGTCGGAGAAGTGATCGCCGCCTGGGATCGTCCTAACGGTCTGAAGATCGAACGTGTTCGCACACCGCTCGGCGTCATCGGCGTGATCTATGAAAGCCGACCAAACGTCACCGCCGACGCCGGTGCCCTGTGTCTGAAAGCAGGCAATGCCGTCATCCTGCGTGGAGGCTCGGATTCGCAATATTCATCGCGTGCTATTCATGCTTGCCTTGTTGAAGGTCTGAAGATTGCAGGCCTTCCGGAGCATGCGATCCAACTCGTTCCGGTTACCGATCGCGCGGCCGTTGGCAGCCTTCTGGGCGGACTCGGCGGCAGTGTGGATGTCATCGTTCCGCGAGGCGGAAAAAGCCTCGTGGCGCGTGTTCAGTCAGAAGCCCGCGTTCCGGTTTTTGCCCATCTCGAAGGCATCTGCCACGTCTATGTCGATAAATCCGCCGATTTGACCATGGCCCGCGATGTTGTTTTGAATTCCAAAATGCGCCGCACGGGCATTTGCGGCTCGGCCGAAACGCTGCTCATCGATAGCGCAGCGGCGCACACGCATCTGAAGCCACTGGTCCAGGTGCTCATCGACGCAGGCTGCGAAGTTCGCGGTTCGCAAGCTGTTCAGGAGGCCCTTGAAGGCGTGAAAGCGGCAACCGAGGAAGACTGGCGCACGGAATACCTTGATGCCATCATCTCGGTTGCCGTGGTCGATGGCATCTCCGGCGCTATCGAACATATCGGCGCTTACTCGTCCAATCACACCGAAGCCGTGATCGCCGAAGATACGGACGTGGTCGCTCGTTTCTTCAACGAGATCGATTCGGCCATCCTGCTGCACAATGCTTCCACGCAATTTGCCGATGGCGGCGAGTTCGGCATGGGTGCGGAAATCGGCATCGCCACCGGCAAGATGCATGCACGTGGCCCTGTGGGCGTCGAACAACTGACGTCCTTCAAATACCGTGTGCATGGCACCGGCCAGACGCGGGCCTGATATTTGACCGCGGATCATGGCCTAGACAAGCACTACCTGACCATGCCGCACACCGAGCGTGGCATGGTGATCGGCCTGTTTGGCGGGTCGTTCAATCCGCCCCATGCAGGGCATGCGCTGGTTGCCGAAATTGCCTTGCGCAGGTTAGGTCTTGATCAGTTGTGGTGGATGGTCACGCCCGGTAATCCTTTGAAGAACAAGGCAGATCTGGCACCGTTAAACACCCGCATCGAGGCCTGCGAAAAGCTGATCAGCGATCCGCGCGTGAAGGTCACGGCCTTCGAGCAATCCTTCGGCGTCACCTACACCGCCCATACGCTTGCGCTGATCAAGGCGAAGAACCCGCATGTTCGCTTCATCTGGATCATGGGGGCGGACAATCTGCGCACTTTCCATCGCTGGCAAAGCTGGCGCAAGATTGCCGAAACCTTTCCCATAGCCGTCATCGACCGGCCGGGTGCGACCCTGGCTTATCTGTCGTCTACCATGGCGCACGCATATAGCCATGCCCGTGTGGATGAAGACGATGCCGGTATCCTTTGGACGAAGACGGCGCCGGCCTGGATGTTCATCCACGGCCCGCGCTCGACACTGAGTTCCACGGCACTGCGCAACGAGCATAAATGAAGCATGCGGACACATCTTTCGCCCACATCTTGAAAAGTTAACGCTTTGGTGCCAACTTTATTCTGTGGCGCACAGAATCGCGTCGCGCAGTATCTGGTTTGTCATTTCGGAAGGGAAAACCACTGACAACAGTACACACCAAGGGAAGAGCTTTCAGCGCTATCCCAAAGAGCATGGAGAGTGGCGTTGATGCTGCCCGTCGTGCCCTCGGAACCGTCCTTGCAAGTGTCGAGGATTCCAAAGCAGAAGACATCGTTTATCTGAACATTGCCGGAAAATCGGCGCTTGCGGACTACATGGTTGTGGTTTCCGGGCGCTCCAACAGGCATGTCTCGGCCATCTGCGAACATCTCATGTCTGACATGAAAGATGAAGGCTTCGGCCCTTCGCGTATCGAGGGCCTCGAAAACGGCGATTGGGTCGTGATCGATGCTGGCGATGTCATCATCCATGTGTTCCGTCCCGAAGTCCGAGCATTCTACAACATCGAAAAAATGTGGGCTGCTCCCGACATCGAGGAAGAAACGCTGCACTGATGCGGCTTCCCGGCTGATGCTGACGCATCATCCGCATAGGAATCCGCAGCCTGTCCTGATAGACACGCAACTGGCAACATTTGCGATATGGATGGATGTGTGAATGCGGATTTCAATTTTTGCGGTGGGACGGCTTAAATCCGGCCCTGAAAAGGATCTTGCGTCGCGCTATATGGACCGTTTCGCCAAAACCGGTCCGGCAATCGGCCTCGAATTTGCCCGCATCATCGAGGTTGCCGAAAGCCGCGCGTCAAACGCAGATACCCGCAAGCGTGAAGAAGCCGCGATGCTGGAAAAGCATCTGGCAGACGGTGCTGCTCTCATTCTGCTGGATGAACGCGGCAAAGCTCTTGATAGCCCCGCCTTCGCAGATTTGTTCGGCAACATGCGCGACGGCGGCAAACGCGATCTGGTGATCGCCATCGGCGGAGCGGACGGGCTGGATTCCGCACTGTATGACAAAGCGTCCGCTGTTTTATGTCTTGGCAAACTCACATGGCCGCATCAACTGGTACGTATCCTCATCGCGGAACAGCTTTATCGTGCGGTGACAATACTGTCCGGTCATCCCTACCATCGCGTTTAAAGGTAACAGTCGCGCATTGCGCCACAAATCCGGCCATCATATCGCCTAGCACGGCAATCAAACTATTGGCGTGAAGCGCCGAAGCAGCGTATGGTCGCCCATATTTTCGACAGTTAGACATATTCTATGGCAGATGCACCCAGCAACAACAGGTGGACGACCCTTACGGGCGTGATGCTTGCTGCCTGCTTGGTCACGGCCTATCCCGCCTTTCGGGCGCTTGCCCAAGAGGATTCTGTGCCCCCGACGACACAGGATACAACCCAGTCTCAAAGTGATCTGAACGCACTGGAAAAACGTCGCGATCAGAACCGCCAGGATTTGCAGGAACTGGTCGACAGCATCGGCCTGTCGGAAGATAAATCCCGCCAGCTTCAGGAAAGCATTGCCGCGCTCAATCAGGATACGGCCCGCATCAAGGACGAGTTGATAGCCTCGGCGAAACGTCGAAAGGATCTGGAGGACAAGATTAGCGATGGCGAGGATCGTCTGGCCAAACTCGGTGTTCGCGAAGACGGCGTCAAGGCATCCTTGAGAGAGCGCCGCGGCGTGTTGGCTGAAGTGCTCGCGGCCCTTCAACGCATGGGGCGCAACCCACCGCCTGCCCTTCTCGTGTCACCGGAGGATGCGTTGGCATCGGTGCGGAGCGCCATTCTTCTGGGGGCCGTTGTTCCAGGCATTCGATCCGAGACAGATAAGCTCGTCTCCGCTCTCAAAGAGTTGACCGACCTGCGACAGGCCATTGCCGGCGAAAAAGAACAGCTGACAGCCACGATGACGGCGAGCCTCGAAGAGGAAAAACGGCTCGATCTGTTGCGCCTCGAAAACGAAAAGCGCAACACCCAGACAGCAAACGACCTGGAAGCAGAACGCAAACGTTCTGAAGAACTTGCGAGCAAGGCAACCAGCCTTGAAGGGTTGGTTTCGTCGCTTGAAACCGAGATTTCCTCAGTACGCGATGCCAAGGATAAAGAACGTCTGGAACAGGAAAGACTGGCCGCTTTATCGCAAGCGGAACGGGACAAGGTGCAGGCCCAAACCAACGCCGGAATGCCCGATAAAAACCGCATTGCGCCCGCATATCCGTTTTCGAGTCTGAAGGGCAAGCTGGCCATGCCGGTTTCCGGGGATGTGCTGCGAAAGTTCGGCGATGCTGACGGAACGGGGCATTTTTCCAAGGGGATTGTCGTTGCGACTGGTCCAGAAGCACTGGTAACAGCACCTGCGGACGGTTTCGTGGTTTTTGCCGGTGAGTTTCGCAGTTATGGCCGCATGATCATTCTCAATGCTGGGGACGGTTATCATCTGGTGCTGACAGGCATGGACAATGTAAGGACGAGGCAGGGCATGTTCGTGTTCTCTGGCGAGCCGATTGCTTCCATGGGCGCAAAAAGAGTGGCAAGTGCCGCTGCATTGGCGCTGGAAACTGACAAGCCGACACTTTACATTGAATTTAGAAAAGACGGCGTGCCAGTTGATTCTCAACCTTGGTGGACCGTAAAAAATACCGGAAGGGCGCGCAATGATTCGTAAGGCTTCACTTCTCCTCATTGGTGGACTTATGGGTGCCACGGCGATGAGCGTTATCTACTCGGCAAGTATGCCGGCGCAGGCCGCAGGCCCCTCCACCTATAAGGAGCTGTCGATTTTTGGTGACGTGTTCGAGCGTGTGCGTGCGCAATATGTGACACCACCTGACGACAAGAAGCTGGTTGAAAACGCCATCAACGGTATGCTGAGCTCACTTGACCCGCATTCCAGCTTCCTGAACGCTCAGGATGCCAACGATATGCGCTCCCAGACCAAGGGGGAATTTGGCGGTCTCGGCATCGAAGTGACGATGGAAAACGAGCTGGTCAAAGTCATCTCGCCCATGGATGACACACCTGCTGCCAAGGCAGGCATTCTTGCCGGCGACTATATCTCCGAAATCGATGGCGCGCCGGTCCGCGGCCTGAAGCTGGAAGAAGCCGTCGAAAAGATGCGTGGCGCGGTGAAGACGCCGATCAAGCTGACAGTGATCCGCCAGGGCGCTGACAAGCCGCTCGACATCACCGTGATGCGCGAGATCATCGCCGTGCGTGCCGTCAAGTCACGTGTAGAAGGTGGCGACGTGGGATACCTACGGGTTATTTCCTTCACGGAAAAGACCTATGACGACCTCGAAAAGGCGATCAAGAAGATCAAGGAAGACGTTCCGGCCGATAAACTGAAGGGCTATGTGCTCGACCTGCGCCTCAACCCGGGTGGTCTGCTCGATCAGGCGATCAACGTCTCCGACGCCTTCCTGGAGCGTGGCGAGGTTGTTTCGACACGCGGTCGTAACCCGGAAGAAACCCGCCGTTTCAACGCAACGGCTGGCGATCTGACAGACGGGAAACCGGTGATTGTGCTCGTCAATGGCGGCTCGGCCTCTGCTTCGGAAATCGTTGCGGGGGCGCTGCAGGACCTGCGCCGCGCGACTGTTCTGGGAACACGCTCTTTCGGCAAGGGATCGGTGCAGACGATCATTCCGCTAGGCGACACCGGAGCGCTTCGTTTGACGACAGCGCTTTATTACACGCCATCCGGCAAGTCCATTCAGGGTACAGGCATCACACCCGACGTCAAGGTTGATCAGCCGCTACCGGAAGAGCTCCAGGGGCGCGTGCGCGCTGAAGGGGAATCCAGCCTGCGTGGTCACATCCAGGGTCAGAGCGAGACAGAAGAAGGCTCGGGTTCGGCTGCCTATGTGCCACCAGAAGCCAAGGACGACATCCAGCTGAATTATGCGCTGGATCTCTTCCGCGGCACCAAGACGGATTCCTCGTTCCCACCTAACCCCGAAAAGACGGTCGTCAACAAGCAGTAAGATTTGAGGGCGTAGGTCCATCCGAATGCTCTTGTTACACGCTTCCAGTTAGCCACGGATAGTTCATTGCCTTCAGACCTGCGCAAACCGCTTATGGGTCGAAACAAAAAGAAAAGCGCCGGGTCGTTCCGGCGCTTTTCTGCGCTTGCGGCTCTGATGGTGATTGGCGTCGGCAGTTTTGGCGGACTATCGGTCTATACGGCGCTTTCGCCCGGCAATCTAAGGAGCAGCTCGACGGCGCCTGACGCCGATATCTCCGTTCCGCCAGCCGAAGCAACGCCGCAAGCGCCTAGTTCCAACCAGACCGAAGGCGAGCTCGTTCCTCAAAGCGGGCGTTCCGGCGCAAATGTCCAGAGAAACATCATGGCGGACGGCAATGTCGTATCCGTCTATTCGCCACGCGAACGCGACAGCAACAGCCCGGTACTGATGAGCGGCCAGACCTATGGGCAAGACCCACGCATGGCATCACAGCCCAATGAGGAGCTGCTCGAGGAGTCACCATTCGGCAAGCTACCAACAACAGGCCCGGATGGCTTGCGGCCGATGGAACAATATGCCCGGCCTTGGTCGGGTGCCAGAGGGACGCGGATCGCCATCATCGTCGGTGGTCTCGGCCTCAGCCAGACCGGCACCCAAAAAGCCATCCGCGACCTGCCGCCCGAGGTTACCCTGGGCTTTGCTGCAAGCGGCAACAGCTTGCAACGCTGGATGCAGGAAAGCCGCCGCGAGGGCCACGAGATCCTGCTGCAGGTTCCGTTCGAACCTTTCGGATATCCCGGTACCAATCCCGGACCTGACACCCTGCTCGTTGCCGGCCCTGCCACGATCAACCTGGAGCGGTTGCATCGCTCCATGGCGAAGATCACCAACTATACGGGTATCATGAACTATCTGGGTGGGCGGTTCATGGCGGATGAAAAAGCGTTGGAACCGATCCTGAGCGATATCGGCAAACGCGGCTTGCTGTTTCTCGATGATGGCTCCTCGGCCCAATCGAAAAGCACGCCGGTTGCGAAGGCCCAATCGGCTACCGCAGGTTTCGCCGACCTACAACTGGACGATCAGGTCAACGAGAACGCCATATTGCGCAAGCTGGACGATCTGGAGCGGATCGCGCGCCGCAACGGTTCTGCGATCGGCGTTGCCTCTGCTTTTGATGAAAGCATTGCCGCTATTTCCAAATGGTCGGTCGAAGCCTCCGGCCGTGGCATAGAAATCGTCGGTGTTTCCGCACTTGTCTCGGACAAACCTGCCCCGTAAGTCTGTCTACCACAGCACTCCATCCATCGAAGGTCAAAAATGACGATCAACGCGGACGATCTACCCTACCGCCCCTGTGCGGGTATCATGGTTCTCAATGCCGAAGGGCTGGTTTGGGCGGGGCGGCGGATTTCACAAGCCAACTCGGAGTTCGATGGCTCTCCTCAACTCTGGCAGATGCCACAGGGCGGTATAGACGAGGGTGAAAAGCCGCTGGTGGCTGCCATTCGCGAACTCTACGAGGAAACGGGCATGAAGACCGTCTCACTGCTGGCAGAAGCCAGCGAGTGGATCCATTACGACCTGCCACCAAAACTGCTTGGGATCGGTCTGCGCGGCAAATATCGCGGCCAGGCTCAGCGCTGGTTCGCGTTTCGCTTCGAGGGCGACGAAAGTGAAATACAGATCAACCCACCACCCACCGGCCATGAGGCTGAATTCGACGCATGGGCGTGGAAGCCGATGGCAAGCCTGCCGGATTTGATCGTGCCTTTCAAACGCGGGGTGTACGAAAAGGTCGTTGCTGAATTCCGGCATCTCTCGGATCAATAAAAAAGGCGGCCAGGGAGCCGCCTTTTTCAATTCCATGATGAGGAGGTTTATTCCGATTCGGCAGCGTCAGCGGAATCCGCATTGAGCTGGCCGTACTTGGCTTCGCCGATCTTGCTCAGGAGATCGAGCTGCGTCTCAAGAAAGTCGATATGGCCTTCTTCGTCGATCAGCAGCGTTTCGAAAAGCTTCATCGAAACATAGTCGCCCGCATCGTGACAGATGTCGCGCGACTTCTTGTAGGCGGCGCGCGCATCATATTCGCCCGCAAGGTCAGCCTCTAGGACTTCCTTGACGTTCTGACCGATACGCAAAGGCGCGACGGTCTGAAGGTTGGGATGTCCATCGAGGAAAATGATGCGATCAATGATCTTGTCAGCGTGCTGCATCTCTTCAATGGATTCGGCACGCTCTTTCTTGGCGAGCTTCGTGTAGCCCCAATCGTTCAGCAGTCGGTAATGCAGCCAGTACTGGTTGACTGCGCCGAGCTCGAGGAACAAAGCCTCGTTAAGCTGCTCGATGACTCTTGTGTCGCCTTTCAATGTCCGCTCTCCTGTTGTCTTCATGCAATTGTCTCAAGCGGGACATAAAATCAAAAACATCGGCCTCCGTCGAGTGCCGACGGGCATGATATTCTTCGGTCGTCTTGATAATCAGCTCGACGACGGTCGGAAAACAACCGCAACAACGGCCTCGCTTGGCCATCGCGTGGTACACTTTCGAGGGCACGATAAGCTGCCAACAGTCCTCATCGAGCATCTCATTGATGACGTCGCGGATATCGTTGTCTGTGATGTAATTACAGCTGCAAACGAGCATGGTTCTTTGCCTGTATGACGCAACACGTTGTTTTCATTCTTAAACCAAAACAGGATAGTCAGTGTCAAGAAAAAGATAAAAGTTACGATCACCTAGTTTTTTAGACTCTTTCTAAACTTAACAAAAATCCTCGTATTTTCATTTGCTTAGTGTTCTCTTTCGCAAAGAGTGGCACTTTCAAGTTTTCGTCAACACAATGGAAGCAGGAGAATTTGATCACAGAAAGTTTACTGATTTGAGACTTCAGACAAAATACTGCCCGCCATTCGCAGTCAACGTGGAGCCGGTAATGAAGCCCGCATCGTCGGCAGCAAGAAACAATGCACATCGGGCAATCTCTTCTGGCTCGCCGAGCCGTCCCACGGGAATTTGGGGAAGGATGCGCTCGTTGAGAACATTTTCGGGCATCGCACGCACCATCTCTGTCCCGATATATCCTGGGCATATGGCGTTAACAGTGATGTTTCGCGAAGCACCCTCCTGTGCCAACGCCTTGGTAAGGCCGATATCGCCCGCCTTTGCGGCCGAATAATTGACCTGGCCTGCCTGCCCCTTCTGGCCGTTGATGGACGAGATGTTAACGATCCGCCCAAAGCCACGCTCGCGCATACCAGGCCAAATGGGATGGGTCATGTTAAAGACACCGTTCAGATTGGTGTCGAGCACTTCACGCCATTGCTGCGGCGTCATCTTGTGAAACATCGCATCGCGGGTAATCCCGGCATTGTTGACGAGAACCTCGACGGGACCCAAATCACTTTCGACCTGTGCGATACCCGCCACGCAAGCATCGTAGTCACGGATATCCCAGCAATAGGTCGGGATTCCTGTTTCGCTGCGAAACTGCGCCGCGCGCCCCTCTGTAAAAGCGTAATTGACCGCAACCCTGTAGCCGGCGGCGAGAAACGCCTTTGCGATTGCCGCACCAATTCCGCTCGTCCCGCCTGTTATCAAAACAACCCGGCTCATCTAAGGCCTCCCCTGATATCCTGTGCGTCAGCCTTAAGATGGGACAAAGTGGCATTTCAATGATGCTGATGTCAGAGACCTTCGAGGCACATGGCAACACCCATACCGCCGCCGATGCACAGCGTTACCAGCCCTTTCTTTGCGGTTCGGCGCTTCATTTCGAAAAGAAGTGTATTGAGAACCCGAGCTCCGGAAGCACCGATGGGATGGCCGATCGCAATGGCCCCGCCATTGACGTTAACGATGTCGGGATCAAGTCCAAGGTCACGCACGACAGCACAGGACTGCGCAGCGAAGGCTTCGTTCGCCTCCACAAGATCGAGATCCGAAACCGACCATCCCGCTTTGGAAAGCGCCTTGCGCGATGCAGGAATTGGGCCGGTCCCCATGATTTGCGGATCGACACCGGCCGTCGCCCACGAGGCAATACGGGCCAAGGGCTGGAGACCGCGCTTTGACGCTTCGGCCTCGCTCATCAACAATACCGCAGCCGCGCCGTCGTTGAGACCCGAGGCATTGCCTGCGGTGACCGTCCCGTCCTTGTCGAAGGCCGGGCGCAACTTTGACATCGTATCCAGCGATGCGCCCGCACGGATGTATTCGTCCGCATCGACGGTTACGTCACTCTTGCGACCCTTGATGATGAAAGGCACGATCTCATCGGCGAAACGTCCTGCGGACTTTGCGGCCTCTGCGCGGTTTTGAGAGGTGACAGCGAACCTGTCCTGTTCATCGCGAGACACTTGCCACTGGCGGGCAATGTTTTCGGCTGTAACGCCCATTGCGTAACCATAGAACGCATCGGTCAGTCCATCCTTCATCATGGTATCGACCATCTTGAAGTCGCCCATCTTCACCCCACCACGCAAATGTGCGCAATGCGGAGCCATGGACATGGATTCCTGCCCGCCGGCAATGATAATGGATGCGTCCCCGGTTGCGATCTGCTGCATGCCGAGTGCAACAGCGCGCAGACCCGAGCCGCAAAGCTGATTGATACCGAACGCCGTGGCTTCCTGAGGTATACCCGCTTTCATCGCGGCTTGGCGGGCAGGGTTTTGCCCCTCGCCTGCGGTCAACACCTGACCAAGAATGACTTCATCGACCTCGCTTGCGGCGACACCCGCCCGCTCCAGTGCAGCCGTGATCACCGTCGCGCCCAGTTCATGAGCAGGTGTATTGGCAAAGCTGCCGTTGAAAGAACCAACCGCCGTGCGCGCTGCGCTGACGATAACGATCGAGGACGAGGTCATTCAAAATCTCCCATTTTGCGGCGCGAGATTGTCAAAGCTTTGAAGCCAAGTCAAACCATCTCCATGTCTGGGTCTTTCGATGTCGTTCCAACCTTGGCTTCGTGACAAATGCTGCGCAAAAAAATTGACTGCTGCATCGCACAAAACATTTGTCTTGCCAGTGGATTTGAGCATAAACTTAGAACAGGGAAGAGCAAAAACACCTGATAAGAAGAAAATACCAGGATCGCGAGGAGGCGAGCATGGCAAAACACAACGGCGAGACCGTTATCAAGAAATATGCCAACCGGCGGCTCTATAATACCGGGACCAGCACTTATGTGACGCTTGAAGACCTTGCCAAGATGGTCAAGCGGGGTGAAGAGTTCAAGGTTCAGGATGCCAAGACGTCCGAAGATATCACCCACGCGGTTTTGACGCAGATCATCATGGAACAGGAAGGCAAAACCGGTAACACGCTGATGCCGACGGCGTTTCTGCGCCAGCTCATTTCCTACTATGGCGATCAGATGCAGATGGTCGTGCCGACCTTTCTCGAACATTCAATGAAGACATTTTCCGAACAGCAAAGCCAGATGCAGGAGCATATGGGTAAAGCCTTCGGCGACACGTCGGCCAAGAATTTTTCGACACCTTTCGGTTTCATGGAGGAACAGGTCAAGCGCAACACGGAGCTGTTTCGCCAGGCCATGCAGGTGTTTACACCATTCCCCATGCCATCGGCGCCCAAAGAGACAAAGAAACCCGATGCCTCCGAGATCGATGAGCTGAAAGCGCAACTGCGCACGCTTCAGACCAAACTCGATCAGCTCTGAACGTTTCTGGCTTTTTCAGGAACCCGAAGCAGCAACAGGAAGCCTGCGCCCAGAAAAAGCGTCAGCATAGCCATGCCCAGATGCGCCGATCCGCTCAGATAGGTGACGATGGAAAAGGACAGGGTCGCCATGAAGCTCGTAGCGCGGCCCGACAGCGCATAGATCCCGAAATATCGGCCAGCCTCTGCAACCGTGACGTTGCGTGCAAGGTAGGAACGCGACGATGCCTGAACCGGGCCAAATGCGATCCCAATCAAGATGCCGTAGGCGAGATAAGCCTTTTCTGCCGAACTGGAAAACAGCCCTTCCGTTGTGGATACGGGAAGCGCCAGAAGACCGAACAGTGTTGAATCGGTGTAGGTGGAAACAATACCGACGGTCGCCGCCAGCAACAAGGCAAGGCTGATCAGCACCGTGTTTCGCGAGCCCAGACGCTGGTCGACAAAGCCTGCGGCAATGCAACTTCCGATCGCCACGATATTGAGAATAATGCCGTAGATTCCGATCTCGAGTGTTCCCCAGCCGAACAATCCAGCGGCAAAGGCGCCTCCCAGAATAAGGACGCCGTTGACCCCATCCTGATACAACATGCGTGCAATCAGGAACCGTGTAATCGCAGGTCGGCCTTTCAATTCCCGCAACGTCGCCTTCAGTTCCGTCATGCCGGAATGCACGGCCCGGCCGAAAGGCAGGCCCTTTTTCACATCCGGCGTGAACAAGAACATCGGCAGAATGAAAACGAGATACCAGAGTGCAGAAATCGGGCCGGTGATACGGGCATCTTCGCCAGCCGCAGGATCAAGCCCGAACAAGGGCGGAATGCCGAGGATCGTTACACCCTTGTCGGGGGCCGCGGCGAGAAACAGCACCACAAAGATCAAAACCACCATGCCGCCGAGATACCCGAGCCCCCAGGCCGTGTTGGAAATACGTCCGACATTTTCCGGCGTCGTCAGCCGTGGCATCATGGAATCGTTGAAAACGATGGAAAATTCGGCAGCGATCGACGCCACGATCATGAAGATCACAGGCCAGATGATGGCGGACCCGGGTGCGGCAAACCACAACATTGCAAGGCTTGCGATCTTCAGCGTCGCGAAAAAAGCAATCCATGGCTTTCGTGATCCGGATTGATCGGCGATGGAACCGAGGATCGGCGAGAAAACGGCGATGATGACAGACGAGATGGTCGCCATGTTGCTCCAGGTCGTCTGCGCGGAAATCGGGTCCGCAGTCAGCCTCGCAACGAAATAGGGTCCAAAAATGAATGTGGTGACGACAGTGAAAAAGGGTTGAGCCGCCCAGTCGAACAGCATCCAGCCCCAGATGCCGCGTTTCGTCACGGTTTGCCCGGTCGCAAGGGAAGAAGAGGCCATTCGTCACCCTTTGGGCAATGGTATAGATCGATGACCTGCCCGGCTGTGATGCCGGGCAGGTGGGCGTCTGATATCAGACGTTACGTGCCTGGACTATATCTGAAAGCAATCCGGCGGCAACCGTCAGACGCGCAAGGTTGGTCTCACCACTGTCGCTCAAGGCTCCCAGTTCCGACACGATACGGTTGACCCGCACGCGGTCGGCCGCATACCAGGCCTGCACCGGGTTCTTCTCCTTGGCATGTTCCGTCAACGCCGAAATAACGATCCGGCGACGCGATGAGGCGATCTGATCCTGGCTGCGCAGCAGCGCAAGGCTCTCATAGTGGTCCGCTGGCGTCACACGCTGGCCTGCATCCAATAGCCTTGCCACGCGGAAGGTGGCAGACACCGCTGCATAGCTTTCAGCAGCCCGGGCAAGCGATGTATCGGCCTGTGCGGCAATCAGCATGATCTCAGGCACATAGACGAGCAACGAAAGGGTTTCCAGTTCCTGGATCAACGCGGGGTTTACCCCTTCAATCTCGCTGAAGCCGATCTCTTCCTTGTATCTGGCGGCACCGGCATAGAGCGTCTTGATGGCCGTCTTCAAACGCTCGATTTCATCGGCCATCGGTTCGGTAGCCGTTGGTGCCGTCTGGAGATAAAGCCGTGTCGCATCGGTGTATATGCGCGCCACATCGGCGTAGAGCCCATTTTGCACAGTGCCGGAAATGAGACCGTCGAGCTTGTCGATTTCACTCCACAAGCGCTTCAGGCCAAAGCCATCTTCAACGATCATCGCTGCCTTGACGACGGCAGGGGCCATAAGACCACTGGCATCGACCATCTTCTGCACGAAACCGGGACCACCGCGATTGACGACCTGATTGGCAACAGATGTCGCAACGATTTCGCGGTGGAGGCGGTGGCCAGTGATATTTGCCGCATAGGTCTTTTGCATCTTGCTCGGAAAGTAATCCGTCAGGAGATGCTGGAGATAGGGTTCGTCCGGCAATGTGCTGGCGACCAGCGTGTCGAACAGCGTCAGCTTCGCATAGGAGAGAAGGACGCCGATTTCCGGTCGGGTCAAGGGCTTTCCAGCCGCGTAGCGCTCGCCGAATTCCGCGTCGTTCGGCAGAGTTTCCACCTTCCGGTTCAATTGACCCGCCGCTTCCATAGCGCCCATCAGGCGTGCGAGTTCCTCACGGTTCTCCGTGCCCCGACGCTCCGTCAGCGAGATGGCCAACGACTGGAGATAATTGTTGCGCAAGACCAGATGCCCCACGTCCGTGGTCATGGAGGCAAGCAACTGATTGCGCTTTGGCAAAGTGAGGCGACCATCATTGACCGGCGACGCCAAGGCGATCTTGATATTGACTTCGACGTCTGAGGAATTAACCCCGGCGGAATTGTCTATGGCATCGGAATTGCATCGTCCGCCTGATAACGCATAAGCGATACGGGCCTTTTGCGTGATGCCGAGATTGGCACCTTCTCCGATAACCTTGGCCCGCACTTCGGTCGCGTTGATGCGGATCGGATCATTGGCGCGATCCCCCACTTCGGCATTTGTTTCGACAGCGGCCTTCACATACGTGCCGATACCGCCGAACCACAAAAGATCGGCCGGGGCCTTCAAGATTGCCGTCATGACCTCAAACGGCGTCGCCACCGTTTTGTCGATGCCAATGGCAGCGACAGCCTCAGGTGTCAGCGTGACCGATTTTTCCGAACGGGAAATGATCATCGCACCCTTGGACAGGGCGGATCGATCGTAGTCCTGCCAGCTGGACCGTGGCAAGTCGAACAGGCGCTTGCGCTCCGCAAACGACTTGTCCGTATCCGGGGTCGGATCGATCACGATATCCCGGTGATCGAAAGCCGCAATCAGCTCGATCTTTTCCGATAACAACATACCATTGCCGAACACGTCGCCGGACATATCACCCACGCCGACGACCTTGAAGGGTGTCGTCTGGATATCGGTATTCATCTCGCGGAAATGCCGCTTGACGGTTTCCCACGCGCCACGCGCCGTGATGCCCATCTTCTTATGGTCGTATCCCGCAGAACCACCCGAGGCAAAAGCATCGTCCAGCCAGAACCCGGCTTCACGCGCCAATCCATTCGCGGTGTCGGAGAAGGTAGCCGTACCCTTGTCTGCCGCCACGACAAAATAGGGGTCGTCACCATCCAGCCGCAACGTGTCAGTGGGCGCGACAATATCATCGCCAACTATGTTGTCTGTGATGGACAGCAGAGTGCGGATATACGTTTTGTATGCTTCCTTGCCCGCGTTGAAGATGTCATCGCGATTGCCGCTAACCGGCAGCGTTTTCGGATAGAACCCGCCCTTTGCACCAACAGGCACGATCACGGCATTCTTGACCTGCTGCGCCTTGACCAGGCCGAGGACCTCCGTGCGATAATCCTGCCCGCGATCCGACCAGCGCAATCCGCCACGGGCGACCTTGCCGAACCGCAAGTGGACACCTTCTACTTCCGTTCCATACACGAAGATTTCGCGGAACGGTCTCGGATCGGGCAAACCATCCAGAAGCTTGGGATCGAACTTGAAGGCCAGCATGGCCTTTGGTGATCCATCCTCGTTGCGCTGGAAGTAATTGGTGCGCAATGTCGAATCCACAGCATTCACATAGCGGCGAAGAGTACGGTCCTCGTCGAGGTTGGGAACACCCGATAGCGCTGTCTCGATGGATTTATGCAGATCGGACAGTTTGCGCAGACGCGGTTTTTCACCGATCTTAGGATCGAAGCCATAGGAAAACAGCTCGAATATCTTCGATGAAATGGCAGGATATTTGAACAGTGTTTCGGAAATGTGCTCCTGCGAGTAGACGATGCCCGTCTGGCGGAGATAGCGCGCATAGGCACGCAGAACCGATACTTCACGAACGCCGAGTCCCGCCGCGACGATCAGACGATTGAAGTTGTCATTATCGACGGTGCCGTCGAATGCCGCCAGAAATGCCTCCTCTAGCCGCGGCCCGTAGATGGCGAGATCCAGCTTGACGCCCGGCTGCACCCTCAACTCCATGTCATGGAGAACAATGGTGCGGTTTTCCTCGCCGGATATGACACCAACATCGAAGGTGCGTTCGCTGATGACGCTGAAACCCAGGTTTTCAAGCAAAGGCACGCGCCGAGACAGCGGCAGATGCCCGTCGCGATGGAAAATCTTGAGCGAGAGAACCCCTTCGGCCTGATCGTCACGGCGGTAGAACTCGATACGAACAGGCTCGCCCCCGGCAGTCGCAGCGATATCAGGCAGGTCGATAATCGCCTCTTCCGGTGTGAATGCTTCCTGATAGGCTTGATCGACATCCAGAATGGGGGCGCCGGATGGAGACAGCGCAACAAAATGATCGATCCAGCGGGCTGCAATATCGCTGACCGCATCTTCGAGTTTATCCTGCGCTACGCGTGGCGTCTTGCCGTTCGTGCGGCCGACGATGAAGTGGACACGCGCTACGGCACCTTCTGGAAAGGCCGGGTAATAGGCCGAGATATGGCCATCATAGACCTGTGACAGATAAGCGCCCATCCGCTCTCGGACATAGGAATTATACTCCTCGCGCGGCACGAAAATGATGACGGACACAAAACGATCGAAACGGTCGATGCGCGGCAGCACACGAACGCGCGGACGATCGCTTAATTCCATGATCTGTTCGATAAACCGAATAAGAAGATCGGCATCGATCTGGAAGAGATCATCACGCGGATAGGATTCCAGCGTGTTGTGCAAGATGCGCCCGGAGTGGCTGTTCCGATCGAAGCCGAAATGATCCTCAACCTCGGAAACCTTGGCGCGCAAAAGCGGGATCTGCCTGACTGAACGTGTATAGGCTGTAGCGGTAAACAGGCCGACGATGCGCAGCTCGCCGACAACGTTGCCATCCTCATCGAAGCGTTTGATGCCGATATAGTCCATATAGGCACGGCGGTGGACGAGAGATTTGACGTTGGCCTTGGTAACGATCAGAAAGTCCGGACCGTCGAGGAAGGCCAGAATTTCAGGCGTAGTCGTCACAGCATCCTTGCCCAGACGCAGGACCCTGACATTCGGATCGGTCAACGTGCCCAGACCACTGCCTTCGCCTCGCTCCACCTTCGCATTCTTGCCCTGACCGGAATAGCTGTAATCGCGCATGCCGAGAAAGGTGAAGTTGTCGTTGCGCAGCCACTCCAGAAACGCCACCGCTTCGTCGCGTCCAGACTTGCGACGGCTGGGTGCGCGCTCTTTCAACTCTTTCAGCGCCTCGTCCAATTTGGCGACCATCGGCTCCCAATCGCTGTAGGCCGACTGAACCTGCGACAAAACGAAGCGGATGCGCTCTTCCAGAGCTTCGCCTGCCTGCGACGTTACGGGCGCAATGTGAAGCTGGATGAGACTGATATTGTCTTGGGGATCATCGATGTCGGAATCCGCGAGCCGGAATCCGCCGTCAGCCTTCTCATCTGCAACGAGAATGGGATGAACGGCCAGATAGAGGCTGCGATAGCTGTTGGTAACTTCACCCATCACGGAATCGTAGAGGAATGGCATGTTGCGACCGATAATGGTCAGAACAGTCACAGAAATATCGCGCGGCGTAACACCATTTACTTGAGAGATACCAATATAAGGTGTGTCTTTTTTCCAGCGCGACAGTTCATTCCACGTATGAAGGGCCGCAGCAGCCAGCATGTCTGGGGTGTAATATTGGATATCATCGGTGCTTGCGCGGCCGAAGATCGCCTCCGGATCCAGAAAAGGCTTACCCGACACCTCAGCCAATTTCTTGGTTTTTTCGAGCGTTTTGTCGCGTTTTGGATTATTCCGGTAGCCCATTTTGCCTTTTTCCTCTCAAAGGGTGAGGGTTTATGAAAGAAAATCGAAAAAAATTGTCATTTCCATCAAACTCGAATCGGATATTGGCGCGGAATTATGAAGAGTTTAAGTGGTAATCAATGCTTTAAGCACTTCATCAGGATTTTATTCGGTTGAAACCGCGACTGACAGGTCTCGCTGGCGAATCAAAAAACACAAATGGTCAATTCGTGTTAAGCTTAACGAGGCCCTATTGTGACTCGATAGTCACGGTGGAAGCAAATTATTGATTTCCTCGTATTTTTGTGGTACACCTTAGAAACTGATCCACAGCGTGGCATTTGCGTGCCCAAAAACACCACGAAAGCAACTCATCACTTGCACGCGGTTTCCGTGACATATCGTTCGTTTGTGTTGTCAACCTGCCGGTTGCAAGGTGATTTATTTTTGAGCGCACGTCTGTACCAGTACGAAGTCACTTGACGGTTTCCCCCGTCTCATCCGGGCCTTACCGACCCGACCCCGGACCCCCGGGTGCATGTAACAGGGAGTTTTTAGAACGAATGACTATCCAGCAGAAAAAATCTCCAGCGCGTCACGGTTTCAAGATCGGCGAGCAAATCGTTTATCCCGCTCATGGTGTCGGTGCCATTTCGTCTATTGAAGAGCAGGAAGTTGCGGGCATGAAGCTCGAGCTGTTCGTCATTGATTTCGAAAAAGACAAGATGCGTCTGAAAGTTCCAGTAGCAAAAGCTGTCACAATTGGCATGCGCAAGCTATCCGAAGAGGACTTTGTCGAGCGTGCGTTGAAGGTCGTTCAGGGCAGAGCCCGCGTCAAGCGGACGATGTGGTCGCGTCGTGCGCAGGAATACGATGCAAAGATCAATTCCGGCGATCTGATCGCCATCGCTGAAGTTGTACGTGATCTCTATCGTGCCGAAAATCAGCCGGAACAGTCCTATTCCGAACGCCAGCTCTACGAAGCAGCCCTGGATCGCATGGCGCGTGAAATTGCTGCCGTGAACAAGATGTCCGAAACCGAAGCGGTCCGCCTTGTAGAGGTCAATCTTAACAAGGGACCAAAGCGCGGCAAGACTGCTGACGAAGAAGACGCGCAGGAGGAAGCAGCGTAAGGCTGTTTCAACTGTTTTTTTAAGAACCCGACCTTTGAATTGTATCTCTGGACACTGACAGTCAGTCCCATGGGTTTCAATTCAAAGGTCGGGTTTTTTTATTCGGCTATGATCTTGACCCGTTCGCCAGGCTGAATGACAGCCGTAGCACTCATGGCGTTGAGAACGCGGAAAAGTTCCAGCTTCCGGTCCGTCCCCAGCATCCGGGCGGCGAGAGTAGCAACCGTATCCCCGGGCTTTGTCGTCACGACCCTGACACGTAGCGGCTTCAAAGCCGCGATTTCCGTCGGCGTCATCTTGCGGAAGCTGGTCCGTAAAATCGTGGCGACGCTATCCAGTTGTGCACTGCCCTTGGGTACTGCGGTCAAAAAGCGAAAGATTTGCTGTCCGACACGGATAACAGTGACATCAAAATCCCATTTGTCAGCACTGGCCCGCGCCGTTGCCGCCGGAAGTCCATTGATTTCAATCTCTTTGACCGTCTCAGGAAGCAACCCGGCGACCCAACCACTTGTGAGATAATTGGGGAGGGTCGTTTGCTTAGGATCTGCCACGCCGTCGAAACGGATTGCCATTTCACCGGGGCCCGTGGCCAGAACGGCCTCGACCTTATTGTCGATCTGGAAGCCCTCTGGCACATCGAAACGAATGCCAAGGCTACCGTGTAGAAAAGTATTGCCACGGACGTAACCCTCTTGTGGGCTGTCACCGTAAAGCAAACCGTCAATTCCGTTTAGGAACCAGTCGCGCCCCTTGTCGCCGACCTGCCCCTCCTGCCCGAAGGCGCGGGCATGGCGACGCGCAAGCTCGATGCGCTGCGGCGTGTTCGGATGGCTCGACAGGAAGTCGAGGCTTTGATCGCTATCGGGATCCGCAGACGTAAAGCGCGCATAGGCGGCCATCGAATCCAGGAAGCGCGGCGACGCAAATGGGTCGTAACCCGCCTCGCCCAGCATGCGCACGCCGATCACATCCGCCTGTAACTCCTGCTGACGCGAGAAAGCCGCAAGGCGCAGCTTACCGCGCGCCAAGGCCTGTTTTCCGGCCAGATCGCTGGATAGCACTTCAGCGACCACGCGGCTTGCAATGACTTCCGCTTCTTCCCGGCGCTGGCGCTCGATACCGTGGTTGGCAGTGACATGGCCCATTTCGTGCGACAGAACTGCCGCCACTTCAGACGCATCATTCGCGAGCGCCAAAAGCCCACGGGTTACGTAAAGATACCCCCCTGGCAGAGCAAAAGCGTTGATTGCCGGAGAATTGAGAATCGTGATGCGATAGGACTGCTGTGGATTTTCAGAAACAGCCGTCAATGCGCCAGTGATGCGTGCGACCAAGCGTTCTGTCTTGTCATCACGGTATTCACCGCCATAGCTTGCCACGATGCGTGGATGCTCACGTGCACCCATCTGCGCACGTGGATCGTCCTTTTGCACCTGTTCGACGGTCTGCGGATTATCCGACGGCTTGAGCGTTGACTGGTAGGAGGAGCTAAAAAGCGACTGGCAGGAAGACAAGAGGAGGCCAGCGGTAACAAGCGCCAAACCGCGTCTTACCGTCGTGCCCCGCTGCCATGGATTCTGACCGGAGGTGTGGCCCTTCAAAGACTTCACACACGTCGCCATTACGCTTGTCTGCTCCTAACGTTCCTGATCATCCGTTAACTGCAGACCAGTTTACCATCTTACCGACACGGACGCTTGAATGCTCAAGCTGTGAAAACGATCCCTCACACGAACTTAGTCAATAACGAAATTGTTCGCATCGTTTTTTCAATCAGTTACATAAAATTCGCAAGTGCAAAAATAACGTACCGTCCATGTCAATTCGCAGACTTGACAGCGACCCGCGTCGAAATTGTGACGCAGTCAAGCCCCGTTAACCCGACAGAAATGTTTCAATCTCTTTCAAATGGGTCGAAGCGAAGAAATCGTCGGCTGCCCCTTTATACAAAACGCGACCGTTCGAGAGAAAGACGACCTCATCGGCGAGACGGCGAATATCGTCAGGGTGATGAGTCACAAAGAGAATGGTATTGTGCAACTCGGCATGAAGCTGCTTCAGCAATGTCACCATCCCAGCGCGTAAGCCCGGGTCGAGCGCGGCGAAGGGTTCGTCGAGCAACATGACGGGGCGCTGGCGCACCAGCGCTCTCGCCAGCGCCGCCCTCTGCCGCTCTCCTCCCGACATCGTAGATGGCATCCGTTGTTTAAAACCATTGAGACCGACGCGGTTCAATGCCTCCTCGATATTGGCTTTATCAGTGCCCGACAGCCTCAAGGATGGACTAATGCCCAAGCCGACATTCGTGAAAACATCCAGATGCGCAAAGAGGTTATTGTCCTGAAAGATCACAGAGACGGGTCGCTTCGAGGGATCAAGCCCGCGCATGTCGTGACCATCAATCAGCACGCGGCCCTCATCTGGCGCTTCAAAGCCTGCAATGAGGTTGAGAAGCGTAGACTTCCCAGAACCGGATGGACCGACGACGGCGGTGACCTTGCCGCGTTCAAAGCCACAATCCAGCACAAAGTCCTGCCGACCGAGCGTCAATGTTACCTTGTCGAGGTTTGCACCCCGCCCCTGTGCGCTCATGCCGTGGCTTTCGATGGTTGTCGCGAGACGCCGCCAACGGCGAGCGCGAGGCAAATAGTACCGAGAATGAAGGCATAACCCGCAGCGTCATGGGTCCTGTAGCTGCCCATATTGCTATAGACGAGCCAAGGCAAAGTCACGAAGCTTTCGGACCCGAACAGCGCCACGGCACCCAGATCACCAATCGAAAGGGCCATGGCGAAGGAAAATGCCATGGCCGCAGGTCGCCATAAAACCGGCCAATCGACGATGCGAAACCGGGAAAACCCGGAAAGGCCGAGACTGGCGGACAAACGCCCCGTGAGTGACCTGTGGGTTATGAAAGCCGGCTCCAGAACGCGCACGACGAAGGGGAGCGCCATCAGCATGTTGATGATTGCGATAAGCCCAGGCGCAAACATGGCCACATCGCCAAAGGGCCGCAGCAGCAGAAACCAACCACTTCCCAGAACCACCGGCGGCACCAGCAACACGAAGGATGAACCGCTACCCATGGCTATGAAAAGTGCTTTCATTCCGTACCCAGCATGTCGGTTGGCAGCAATGGCCCGGCGTGCGCGAATGAGTGCGATGGAAACAAGAATGGCAAGCGAGGCAGAGGCAACCGCGATCAACAGGCTTGTCATCGCTGCACGCCGAAAGCTGTTTGCCGACAAAAGGCGCCAGAGATCGGCAGAAATGCCCGCTGCAACAACGGCTACCAAAGGCAATCCGATCAGCAGCATCGCCAAGGTGATCGTCCCCGCGTCCCAAAGGCGCGCTGTGAGCCTTTCTCCATCCAGACGACGGATATCCCGACCGTGACTGTCTGCTTCCGCATCTGACGAAGGCAACAAAGACAACAACGCCAGCAGAACACCCGTCATGCCGATCTGTATCAGCGACAGTGCTATAGCGCGCGGCGGATCGAAGTCGAAACGCAATGCCTGATAGATCGCCACCTCGATCGTCGTTGCAGCCGGGCCGCCGCCAAGAAGAAGAACGAGTGTAAAACTCGTGGCGCACAGCATGAAGATCAGTCCCGCGACGCCGGGAAGCAGTTTTGAAACGGCGGGCCATTCGATGAAACGAAACGTCGAGACAGGCCCAAGACCCAGGCTTGCGCTCATGCGCCAATATTCCGATGGTATCCGCTCCAGCCCAGCCAGAAAGAACCGCACCGACAGCGGCAGATTGAAAAACACGTGGGCAATGAGAATCCCCGACAAGCCGTAGATGCTGAACGGTTGCTCAGTACCCGCCGACAGGAGAACCGTATTGAAAATGCCTTGCCTGCCCCAGATCGCGATAAGCCCCAACGCACCTACGATCACAGGAAGGCCCATCGGCACCGCCATCAGGCGAATAATCCAGATCCGGCCGGGAAATGCCCTCTGCCGGGCAAGCGCAAGCGCAACCGGCAAACCAAGCGCAATGGATAGAGCCGTCGAAAGTGTCGCCTGCCAGAGCGTGAAGCGCAAAATGCGCAGCGTATAGGTATCGAACAAGTCAGTGGTCGTGGCGCTCGTGTCGAAGGACAATAAAGCCGTAACAGCAAGAAAGATGAACAGCAGAATGGCGGCAAATGCCACCATTCCACTGACGATAAATCTCAGACTGTCGCGGTGCTCGCTCATGATGCTCGGCGATCCGCCTTACTTCACGCTCATGGCAGTGAGCCATTCATCGATCCAGGCCTTGCGGTTCTTCGCCACCTCTTCGGAAGACATCACAAACGTCTTTGACGGCTGAACCAGCTTGGAGAAAGCCTCCGGCAAGGGCGCGGATGTGGCAGCGACCGGCATCATCCAGTTATTTTCAGGAATGGCATCCTGAAATCCCGTGGTCAGCATGAAGGCCATAAACTGCTTTGCCAGCGCCTGTTCCGGCGCGTTCTTCAAGATACCCGCGACTTCGATCTGGATATAATGCCCCTCTTCAAAACTGGCTGCCTGATAACGATCCGTCTTTTCCGAGACCATATGATAGGCAGGCGACGTCGTGTAGGACAGCACCATCGGCACTTCGCCCTTGGTGAATAGGCCGTAGGATTCCGACCAGCCAGGGGTAACGGTCAAAACCCGGTTCTTGAGCTTGGCCCACGCGTCTGGTGCTTTATCGCCATAGACCGATTTCACCCAGAGCAGCAGACCGAGGCCCGGCGTAGACGTGCGCGGATCCTGAATGACGATCTTTTGCGAAGGGTCGCCCTCGACCAGATCCTTCATGCTTTTCGGTGGATTTTTCAGTGTCTTCGTATCGTAGATGACAGCGAAATGGCCGTAATCATAGGGCACGAAGATATCATCGGTAAAACCACCAGGCACCTTAGCAGCCGATGTATCGATACCCGACACCTCCAAAAGCCGCGTCTGCTTGGCCTCGGCGATCAGGTTCGTATCAAGCCCGACGACCACATCCGCCTTGGAGCTTGCACCCTCAAGCTTCAGCCTGTTGAGAAGCGCCACACCATCTGCAACGCCGACGAAGTTGACAGTGCAATTGCAGGTCTCCTCGAAGGCAGCCTTGACCTTGGGACCCGGTCCCCATTCGGAAACGAAACTCTCATAGGTGTAAATCGTCAGCGTTTTCGTATCCTGTGCGACAGCAATAGCTGGCAACACGAAAGACGCGGCAAGGAGCGAATGAAGGAATAAACGACGATACATCAACAGCACCTCCTCGACATCGGCTACGGGGAACAGGCGTCTGGATGGAAGCCGTCTAATCCCTCCGCCGGTCTTAACCGGATCAGGTTCTTCGGGTTGGCAACGCCTCTCAGCCTTGTCCCTGAAAGAACAAAGCACCCCGTTAGATCTAGGCAGATGTGTAGTCGGAGATCGGTGAATTAGCAAGATGGCGTCAACGCCAACGGCCTTAGTTTCCCAACTCCTCACGCAGCATTTCCAGCTCGAGCCACTCTTCTTCCATGGCCTCGAGCTTTTCGCGAAGTTTCGACATTTCAGTCGCAAGTGTGTTGAAGACAGTCGGGTCCTTGACGAACAGATTGGGGTCGGCCATGCGTTGCTCGCACTCAGCGATTTCCAGCTGGGTCTTCTCCATCTCCTTAGGCAGATTTTCGAGCGCGAATTTCTGCTTGAAGGAGAGCTTACCCTTCGCCTTGGCCGGGTCGGACGCTGCGTTGGATGAGGATTTTGCCTTATCCTGTTTCTCGGCTTTCTTCTTCTCGTCGGACGCGCCCTTGCGCTGCGCCATCATATCCGAATAACCACCGGCATATTCGATCCAGCGGCCATCCGGCGCATCCGGGTTGGCAGGCGCGATCGTCGAAGTGACAGTGCGGTCGAGAAAGTCGCGGTCGTGGCTGACGAGGATAACGGTGCCAGAGAACCCAGCAACGATTTCCTGCAGTAGATCGAGCGTTTCGATATCCAGATCGTTGGTCGGTTCGTCAAGGATCAGAAGGTTGGTGGGCTTGGCCAGAATGCGCGCCAGCATGAGACGGGCGCGCTCCCCACCGGAGAGATTGCGGATCGGCGTACGGGCCTGTTCAGGCGCAAACAGAAAATCCTTCATATAGCCGGTGACATGCTTCAGCTCGCCATTGACGAGAAGGTTTTCACCACGGCCATCTGTCAGATATTGCGCCAGCGTGTCGTTCGGGTCCAGATCCTCACGCTTCTGGTCCAGCGTGGCGATTTCCAGGTTGGTGCCGAGTTTGACTTTACCCGTGTCAGGCTTCAGCTGGCCCGTCAGCATTTTCAACAGCGTGGTCTTACCAGCACCGTTGGGTCCGACAAAACCGATGCAATCACCGCGATGGACGCGCAGCGAAAACGGCGTGACGATGTCCCGCTCGCCATAGGATTTGGTGATGGCATGAGCCTCGATCACCAGCTTGCCCGACTCGCGCCCCTCTGCCGCCGTTGCCTGCACGGAACCCTGTGGCCCCTTATGGCCGCGGTAGTCGGCGCGCATGGCCTGAAGCTCGCCGACGCGGCGCATGTTGCGCTTGCGACGCGCCGTCACGCCATAGCGCATCCAGTGTTCTTCGCGCTCGATGGCCTTGCCGAGCTTGTGCTGTTCCAGCTCTTCTTCTTCCAGCACCTTGTCGCGCCATTCCTCGAAATGCGCAAAACCGCGGCTGAGACGACGTGCCTGTCCTCGGTCCAGCCAGACGGTGGCGGTGGAGACTTTTTCGAGAAAACGACGGTCATGCGAAATCAGCACCAGCGCGCTGCGCGTCTGCTGCAATTCGCTTTCCAGCCATTCGATGGTCGGCAGGTCGAGATGGTTGGTCGGCTCGTCCAGCATCAGGATATCGGGCTCAGGCGCCATGACGCGCACGAGTGCTGCGCGGCGCGCTTCCCCGCCGGAAAGGCTGGACGGATGTTCCTGTCCCGTCAGGCCCAGATGTTCCAACAGATAGGTGACGCGATAGGCATCATCACCCGGTCCCAGCCCCCCCTCGGCATAGGCCTGCACCGTCTCGTAACCGGCAAAATCCGGTGCCTGATCCAGATAACGAATGGTGGCGGAAGGGTGCTTGAAAATCTCACCCGATTGCGCCTCGACCAGACCGGCAGCGATTTTCATCAGCGTGGATTTGCCCGAACCGTTGCGGCCGACGAGGCAGATGCGATCGCCGGGCTCGACTTGAAGGTTGGCACCGTCAAGCAGCGGGGTAGCGCCGAATTTCAGCGTGATATCGTCGAGTTTCAAAATGGGGGGTGCCAAGGTGTCAGGCTCCGGTCTTGTCATAAGGACGGGCAAGCACGATGGCTTTGCCGCTTTTGAGGCGAAGGCGCAAGGGGCCTTCCGCCACGTTGGAAATAGTGCGCGACGAGCCGAAAGCAAGCGCGAAGTTTTCTAGGGGATAGCGTGCATTTTCGATATCAAGGCCTTTCAGCGCGGTAAAACCAGCAACCGAAAACAGGGACCCGGAGGGAAGATCGAGGTCCAGAGTGCCTTCCATCAGCGGATAGGCTTCTTCTTCGCCTGATGTCAGCACCACCTCGAATCCGCGCTCTGCCAGCGAAACCGCATAAAGCAGATGAAACAGCGCATGGTCCGACCGCTCACCCGCCAATGCTCCAACCAGTGTCAATCGCTGCGCACCCCGGGACAGGGCTTCGGAAACCGCAATCTCGCCGTCTGTAACGCCCTTTGTAGCCGGAAATGGTTGTTTCTCGACATCCGCCCAACCCTCTTGCAGCGCCGTGTCGGACGAATCGAAGTCGCCAACCCAAAGCTCAGGGATAAGCCCCAACGGTTGCGCGTGACGCATGCCGCTATCTGCGGCAATCACGCGCGTATCCGCCACCGCCTTTTGCAAGCGATCCGTAACAGTGATGTTGCCGCCGAGCAAAATGGTGAAAGGAGCAGATGTCATGCTCTGCCATAGCCTATCTATGGCAAAAAGCAAAAGCCATAACCATGATGCGACCATCCATCATGCCGCCGTTTAAAACGAGTTTCGATTTACGCTGAGGTTAACAACTTCAGGTCAGTACACTTCAGCAAGCATGGTATGACATAAATGCAACCAAAGGAGGTTTTCATGTTCACCGTGACAAACAATACTGGCAGAATTCTCACTCTCTACAACGGCGCTACGGTTATCGCGGCCATCGCAAACGGAGCCGTTGGCAATTCGAACCAACTGAACGTCAGCACGATTGGTTACGGAGATGCGATATTCGCCAACAGTTCCGGCACGTTCGCCGATAATACCAATTACACAGCGACATATCAGGCTTCGAGCCCGAATTTCCCCCAGAATAACGTCCTTTTTGCCAACGGCTTACCAGGAGGCAATGTTCGTTTCTTCTAACGTCTCAGATTGAGAAACGGTAAAGCGGCGGGTTTCCTGAAATGCTCGCCGCTTTACTTACGGCGTTTCGGCTTGACTGCAGGGCAATTGAGCAGTGTCGATTTTCGTTGATTCAGAGCAATTCCAGGCGTATGTACCGCTCCTATGTGGTGATTTGCCGACCGGCTTGCAGCCACTTTAAAGAAGTCGCTAAATGGTCGAGGAAACATCTCATTTCCGAGGACCGGCTGCGATTTCGTTGCCGGTTTTTGTGTTCATGGCCCGCGCCTCCACGGAAGTGAGTTCGACATGCCGATAAAAATCCCCGATACGCTGCCTGCGTTCGAAACCCTGATACATGAGGGTGTGCGGGTACTGACAGAAACGGCGGCCATCCGGCAGGATATTCGCCCGCTCCAGATCGGGCTTCTCAATCTCATGCCGAACAAGATCAAGACCGAGATCCAGATGGCGCGACTGGTCGGCGCGTCTCCGCTTCAGGTCGAGCTCTCGTTGGTTCGTATCGGCGGCCATCGTGCCAAGAATACGCCGGAAGAGCACCTGCTATCCTTTTATGAGACTTGGGAAGAGGTGCGTCACCGCAAGTTCGACGGCTTCATCATCACCGGCGCGCCCGTGGAAAAACTGACCTATGAGGACGTGACCTATTGGGATGAGATGCGCAAGATTTTCGAATGGACGGAGACGAATGTCCACTCGACGCTAAATGTCTGCTGGGGTGCGATGGCCGCCATCTACCATTTCCATGATGTGCCGAAGCATGCGCTGAAGGAAAAGGCGTTCGGCGTCTACCGCCACCGCAATCTGAGCCCCGCCTCGATCTACCTCAATGGCTTCTCGGATGATTTTCAGGTGCCCGTATCGCGCTGGACAGAAGTGCGCCGCGCCGACATCGAAAAGCATCCCAACCTTGAAATCCTGATGGAATCCGAGGAGATGGGCGTTTGCCTCGTGCACGAGAAGAAAGGCAAGCGGCTCTATATGTTCAACCATGTCGAGTACGATTCCACGTCGCTCGCCGACGAATATTTTCGCGATGTCGATGCTGGCGTGCCGATCAAGGTGCCGCATGATTATTTTCCGCACAACGACCCTGGTCTGACGCCGCTCAACCGCTGGCGCAGCCACGCCCATCTGTTCATGGGCAACTGGATCAACGAGATTTACCAGACGACACCGTATGATCTGGAAGAAATCGGAAAAGGCCAGGACCAGAGCGCAGAGTGAAAATTCTGCAATTGCGTGCGGCCGGAAAATAAAGCAACGTCCGGCCCATATGTGTCGAGTGGGAGAATGAAGACGATGAGCGATGGCGCAACACGGGAAAATTTCGGACTGACGGCATCGGGAGAAAAGGTCGAGCGTGTCACCATTTCTGCAGGCGGATTGACGGCCCATGTCCTGACCTGGGGTGCTGTCATCCAGGATTTGCGCCTTGACGGCCACCAGCCGCCACTCGTTCTGGGCTTCGACAATTTCGATGACTACCCGAAATACTCCTCCTATTTCGGCGCCACACCGGGCCGCAATGCCAACCGCATCGATAGCGGCAAGTTCACTATCGATGGAAAGACCTATCAGCTCGAACTGAACGAAAAGGGTGTCACCCATCTACACGGCGGCAGCGACAACATCGGCAAGCGCAACTGGCTGCTGATGGAACATGGCCCTGACCACGTGGTTCTGCAGATCGTCGATCCGGATGGCCGTGCTGGTTATCCGGGCAATTGTACCGTAACCGCGACCTACACGATCCGGGAAGGCGGTGTGCTGTCGATGGTCTATGAGACGACGACCGACAAGCCGACCATCGCCAACATCTGCCAGCATTCCTATTTCAATCTCGATGGCGCGCAAACCACGCTCGGCCACGAAATCGAAATCGCCGCTGACCATTATTTACCGACAACCGATCGACAAATCCCGACCGGCGAAATCCGCCCCGTAGATGGCACCGTGTTCGATCTGCGCCGTCCTGTCCCCGTCGAGCGGGAAGAAAACGGCGAGCAGGTGACCTATGATCACAATTTCTGCCTGTCATCGGAGCGCGTCGCCAAACGCAGGGTCGCGCGTGTCACGGCACCGGCCTCGAAAGTATCGCTGGAAGTGCACACGACCGAGCCCGGCGTGCAATTCTACTCGGCCTTCAAGTTGAACACCGGCGCGCCGGGCCTGGAGGGCCGTCGCTATGGACCTTTTGCGGGCCTTTGCCTCGAAACCCAGATTTGGCCGGACGCAGTCAACCACGATGGTTTCCCTAAGGCAATCCTGCGCCCCGGCGAAACGCTTCGTCAGGAAACCGACTACATCTTCACCAAAGGCTGAGGTTCCTAGTCCAGAACGCACCCGACATAGGCGCCTGAACCCCGGGCTCGTCTTTCGATGAGGCCGGCCAGACGTTGCATTCCTCTGCCGGGTTTTCCAGCAACGCGATCAATCGGATTGGGCAGCGCGACCGCAAGAAGTGCTGCCTGCCGCGAACTCAACTTCGAGGCCGAGACCTTGAAGTGGTATTGCGCAGCGGCTTCGATGCCGTAAATGCCCGGCCCCCATTCGGCGACGTTGAGATAAATCTCCATCATCCGTTTTTTTGACCAGACGAAGTCGGACACGACAGCCAGGGGCAGTTCCAACCCTTTGCGGATGAAAGACCGGCCATTCCATAGAAACAGGTTTTTTGACGTCTGCATGGGAATGGTGCTGGCACCACGCGTGGCCTCACCTTCCAATGCGCTGTTGACCACTGTCTGCATCTGGTTCCAGTCTACCCCGCCGTGGGAACAGAATTGCCCATCCTCGGACATCATCACCGATTGAACGAGCCGTGGTGAAATCTCGTCGAGCGACACCCAGCGTCGATCATAGCCCTGAAACATGACGAGATCGGCCAGCATCAGCGTCGAAACCGGACGCATGAAAGGCAGGGCATAGAGGACAATGAGCAGGTAGGGCAAAACCAGCAGGGCGAGAATGAAGAGGAGGATACGTTTCACGAGACTTCGCACATCCACATCAGGTTTTCTCTCGCTCTCGACAAGCGTTTCGTGATCCGTCTCGCTGTCCGGCGTGCTGCTCAAAACTTGGCCCCCACTTGGCTACCCATCGAAGCCTTTCATATTCCGCATACACCATCAAGGCTACTGTCGATAACGAAGTTCCACATCCAGCTGACAAAAACGATTGCCAGCCATTTTTCCCCATGCGAAAGAGCCAATCGTCACCTGACATGGTAAGGAAACAGGCAAGATGACATTCGAGACCCGGCTGCGCGACAATGCGGCAAGAACCGAAGCCTTGCTCGGCGACTTGCTGTCCAGCAACCCGCGCACCGACGAAATCACCCGCCCGGAAAATTTGCTCAACGCCATGCGCCACGGTGTCTTGAACGGTGGCAAGCGGTTGCGGCCGTTTCTGGTTATCGAGACCGCGGCTCTTTTGGGTGGTGACGCCACCGCCGCATTGCATGTCGGCGCAGCGCTGGAATGCCTGCACTGTTATTCGCTGGTGCACGATGATCTTCCTGCCATGGACAATGATGATCTGCGCCGCGGCCAGCCGACGGTTCACAGGAAATTCGATGAGGCGACGGCCATTCTGGCGGGCGATAGCCTGCTGACGCTGGCCTTCGATATTATCGCGTCACCGGAGACCACCCTGCCCGACGATCGCAGAGCCACACTCGTCCTCGCATTGGCGAAAGCGGCGGGTATCGGCGGCATGGCGGGCGGACAGGCACTCGATCTGGCAGCCGAGAGCCAAGCCCCCGACGAGGGCGGCGTGATTACATTGCAGGCGATGAAAACCGGTGCCCTCATCCGTTTTGCCTGTGAAGCCGGTGCGATCATCGCCGGAAGCATTTCCACCGAGCGAACGCGTCTGCGCAGCTACGGCGAAAAGATCGGCCTTGCTTTTCAACTGGCCGACGACCTCCTCGATCTCACCTCCGACGCCGCCACCATGGGCAAGGCGACCGGCAAGGATGCCGCCCGGGGCAAGGGAACATTGGTTGCTCTGCGCGGATCGGACTGGGGTCGAAGCCGTTTGCGTGAACTGGTGTCGGAAGCCTCGGATCTGCTGACCCCCTATGGCAAACGCGCGGATATCCTGATCGAAACCGCACGGTTTGTTGCCGAGCGCAAAAACTGACCTCCATCGCCAGTCCAGTCATCGCCTGTTTTTAAAGCCGCTCGCCATAAATCGCTTGATCGATGATCCCTGCCATCGTATGCATGTTTATGCACGATTTAGCCGAATGATTCCGAATGAGCAAGCCAGACCATTTTGTGAGCGAGAGACAAGCGTTGATCTACGCGCAGTTACAACAGCACGGTCGGGTGCTGTCACAGGAACTGGCGCAGACGTTCGACGTCTCGGAAGACACGGTCAGGCGCGATCTGCGCGAGATGGCGGCCCGAGGAGAATGCACGCGCGTTTACGGCGGCGCGCTTTTGGCGACCAGAACAACCGTCCCACTGAAAACCCGTATGACGGAAATGCCGGATCGCAAGGCGACGTTGGGCCGAACTGCTGCTCGATTCTTACAGGACGGAATGACGGTCTTTATCGATGCCGGCTCCACCAATCTGGCCATAGCTAAAAATCTTGGGGCGGGTTTGAAGCTTACCGTGATCACCAGCACGCCGGTCATTGCCGCCGAACTGGAAGGAAATACGGACATCGATCTCATTCTGATCGGTGGCCGGGTCCATCCCGCCATCGGCGCGGCCATCGACGCGACGGCCATACGGCAGTTGGAACAGATGCGGCCCGATCTTTGCATCGTCGGCGTCTGCGGTCTGACAGTCGATGGACTTTGTGCCGAAATCTATGAAGATGCCACCTTCAAGCGGCTTGCCTGTGAAGCCAGCGCCCGGACACTTGCCGCCATAACCTCCGAGAAGCTGGGGGTCCCCTCCGCCTTCCATGTTTCCTCACTGTCTTCGACGCTTACCCTCGTTCTTGAGGAGGGTGCCGATCTCACCATGGTCGGCGCTCTGGCCAGTACGGGCGTCAAGATTCATCAGGCTGGATCGTCTTCCGACAGCTTATTTCATACGCATGCACCGAAGGACCAGTCCCGATGACCGGCACTGCCACGCAAACGCCTATACCCGCCCGCACCCCCTATATGACGAGGACACGCCTCGGCGTTTCCCTGCTGTTCCTGATGAATGGTTTCATGATGGGATCCTGGGCTCCGATGATCCCGGAATTTGCCAAGCGTTTTTCGCTGAGCGAAAGCACTCTGGGCCTCGTCATCCTGGCCTACGGCCTCGGGTCGCTGTCCTTTATGCCCATTGCGGGCTCTCAGATCGGCCGTCTAGGTTCGCGAACCGTCACGCTGACGGTCGCGCTGATCATGGTACCGACGCTGCTGTTGATCACCATGGCGAATCCACTGTGGGCAGCTGTCGTGGCCGTCTTTGTGTTCGGGGGACTGACGGGTGCCATGGATGTTGCCATGAATGCCAATGCCGTCGTGGTGGAACGCGGCATGCGCCGAGCGATCATGTCGTCGTGTCACGCATTCTGGAGTCTGGGCGGCCTCCTCGGTGCTGGCCTCGGTGGTTTGTTAATCACCAAGATTGGCGTCTACGGACATGCCATTGCCCTGACGATCATTGCAGCCGCAATGCTGGCCATTGCTTGGCCAAGGGTACAAACTGATCGCCCTCATCCGGAAGAAGAACGCCCCAAGGGTGGACTACCCATGACGCCATTGCCGTGGATCATCGGCATCATGGCGCTGTTTTCGATGATCCCGGAAGGTGCCATCCTCGATTGGGGCGCGCTTTATTTGCGCAATGAACTGAGCGCCTCGGTCACCCTTTCCGGCTTCGGATTTGCAGCGTTCTCGTTGACCATGGCCATCATGCGCTTTGCAGGAGATCTGGTGCGTGATCGCTTCGGGGCCGTCCGTACTTTGCAATTTTGTTCCGCCATATCGATCGTCGGTCTCCTGATTGCCGGTTTCGCACCCAATGCCTTCATCGCGATTGCAGGCTTTGCAATTGCCGGGATCGGCATTTCCAACATGGTGCCGATTGCCTTTTCGGCGGCTGGAAACATGCCGGGAATGGCTCCTGGCATTGCGCTTTCTGTGGTCACGACCATGGGATACTCCGGCATTCTGGTGGCACCGTCTGCCATCGGCTTCATCGCCGAACATACGGGCCTTGCCGCCGTGTTCATCGGTCTGCCGCTTCTGCATGTGGTGGTTTTCATGTTGGCGAAGCTTGCCCGCCATGCGGATGGTGCAAGCGGACACTGATACGATTTCGAGAAAGTGAAATGTCTCGCAAAGACAAATCTCGAATTTTGCCATGATTGCGGTAAAAGTGGAGTTGGTTGCTTCGATGTTGACAAGGCGCGCGCCGTGTTCCACCTGAATGACCAGATGTACCGCAATTATCAGAGAAAATCATGACGTCACACGCCGATTACGATCCCAAGCCGCGCCGGTCCTCGGTTGCCGTCAATGTCGGTGGCGTTATTGTCGGCGGTGGGGCGCCGGTGGTCGTGCAGTCCATGACCAACACCGACACGGCTGACATCGACGCCACCGTGCAGCAGGTGGCAGCCCTGTTCCGAGCGGGTTCGGAAATCGTCCGTATTACCGTGGACCGCGATGAGAGTGCTGCTGCCGTTCCGAAAATCCGGGATCGCCTGATGCGCCTTGGCCTTGATGTGCCGCTGGTGGGGGATTTCCATTATATCGGCCACAAACTTCTGGCCGATCACCCAGCCTGCGCCGAAGCATTGGCGAAGTACCGTATCAACCCAGGCAATGTCGGCTTCAAGGACAAGAAGGACAAGCAGTTCGGTGATATCGTGGAGATGGCGATCCGCTATGACAAGCCGGTCCGCATCGGGGTCAACTGGGGCTCGCTGGACCAGGAACTGCTGACAAGCTTGATGGACAAGAACAAGGACGAAGGTTTTCCGCTGTCTGCGCGTCAAGTCACGCGTGAAGCCATCGTTCAGTCCGCTTTGATCTCCGCCGAACTCGCCGAAGAGATCGGCCTGCCGCGCAACCGCATCATCCTGTCGGCCAAGGTCAGCCAGGTGCAGGACCTGATTGCCGTCTATTCGATGCTGTCGGAACGTTCCGACCATGCGCTGCATTTGGGTCTCACGGAAGCGGGCATGGGCTCGAAGGGCATCGTCGCATCCTCCGCTGCCATGGGCTACGTGTTGCAACACGGCATCGGCGATACCATCCGTGTGTCGTTGACACCAGAACCGAACGGCGATCGCACGCGCGAAGTGCAGGTTGCTCAGGAAATTCTTCAGGTCATGGGTTTCCGCCAGTTCGTTCCCGTCGTTGCGGCCTGTCCGGGCTGCGGACGCACGACCTCCACCGTGTTTCAGGAACTGGCGCAAAATATTCAAAATGACCTGCGCAAGAACATGCCGGTCTGGCGCGATAAATATCCGGGCGTCGAGGCGCTCAACGTCGCGGTCATGGGCTGCATCGTAAACGGTCCTGGTGAAAGCAAGCATGCCGACATCGGCATTTCGCTTCCAGGCACCGGCGAAAACCCAGCCGCTCCCGTGTTCATTGATGGCGAAAAAGCGCTGACGCTCCGCGGTCCCGATATCGCCAAGGATTTCGAAGCTCTTGTTATCGACTACATCGAGAAACGTTTCGGCCAAAAGGATGCGGCAGAGTGAGTTTCGACCCTGAAAATGCCGAAATTCTTCTCTCTTACCTAACGTGAACTCACGGAGCACTAGAATTCATGATCAAGAAGTTTATCGTTCTTGCGCTTGCCGCAACCTATCTCTCTGCCTGCACCACGACCGACCCTTACACGGGTGAGCAGAAAGTTTCGAACATGGCGGGCGGCGCGGGTATCGGCGCCCTTGCAGGTGCTGTCGGCGGTCTGGCCATCGGTGGCGGCAACAAGGGCCGCAATGCCTTGATCGGTGCCGGTATCGGTGCTCTGGCCGGTGGCGCCATTGGTGGCTACATGGACAATCAGGAATCGGAGCTTCGTCAGCAGCTTCAGGGAACAGGCGTTTCCGTGACGCGCCGTGGCGACAGCATCGTTCTCAACATGCCGTCAAACGTCACCTTCGCGACGGACCAGGATCAGGTGATTCCGCCATTCTATCCGACGCTGAATTCCGTCGCGATCGTTCTGAACAAATTCAACAAGACCTATATCGACATCAACGGCCACACCGATTCCACCGGCAGCCTTGCCCATAACCAGGGTCTGTCCGAGCGCCGTGCTGCTTCTGTTGCCAATTATCTGGGTGATCGCGGTGGCGTTGATCAACGTCGTATTTCCACCATGGGCTTCGGTCCTTCCCAACCCATTGCATCCAACGCTACGGCAGATGGCCGCGCCCAGAACCGTCGTGTGGAAGTGTTGATTTCCCCGCTAACACAAAACGGCTGAGGACATTCGGCAAGGCCGGCTTCGAGTACGCCGCCCATCATAAGCAAAAAGAGCCCGGGATGTGCTGAACATCCCGGGCTCTTTTTGTCTAACGGTCCTATGGTCGGAAAGCGCCAATCAGGCTGACTTTGCAGGCAATGACAACACGGGCGCACCTGTCTTTTCATCGTCGTTGAGCAGACCACTGGCGCGCAGCAGCGACGAGAAGCGACCGCCACGCATGCTCAACTCATCGAATGTACCCTTTTCGACGATGCGACCATTGTCCATGAACAGCACGAGATCGGCGTCACGCACGGTCGACAGGCGGTGCGCGATGATGAAGGTCGTTCTGTTCTTACGCAGAGCATCGACGGCATCCTTCACGCGTGCCTCAGTTTCCACATCGAGCGCGCTGGTCGCCTCATCGAGGACGAGGATGGGCGCGTTCTTCAAGACGGCGCGGGCGATGGCAATACGCTGGCGTTCGCCGCCAGACAGGCGGTTGCCACGCTCGCCGACCTGCGTCATGTAACCACTTGCCCTGCTGTCGATAAAGTCGGTGGCGGCAGCCGCAGCCGCAGCCTGCGTGATCTCGTCATCGGTCGCGCTATCACGTCCGAGGCGAATATTGTCACGAATAGACCGGTTCAACAGACCGGCGTCCTGGAACACCGTGGCAATGGAGTTGCGCAGAGACTGACGGGTAACCGTGGAGATATCCGTGCCATCGACGAAAATCTGACCATTATTGGGATCATAGACCCGCTGCAGCAAGTTGATCAGCGTCGTCTTGCCAGCGCCCGTTGGACCGACGATAGCGATCGTTTCACCTGCATTGGCCGTGAAGGAAACGTCGTGGACACCCTGCTTGGTGTTCGCAAAGCCAAAATCGACGTTGCGGAACTCCACCTTGCCGGAAACCTGACCGAGTTCGATCGCACCGCTTGGCTCTTCGCGTTCCTGCACGGAATCTTCCAGCTTGAAGAAATCAACAAGCTTCGCGCGTGCTTCGAAAATCTGTGTGGCAAAGGCACGCATCTGATCGAGACGTCCAATAAGGAGGTTCGCAAAGCCGATAAAGGCAATGACGTCACCCACTCTGAGTTCGCCGTTCTTCACGAGAATCGTACCGATGATGAGAATGATCATCATGGATAAGGTCGATGCCGTGCGGTTCAACGCACTGGCAAATGCCCACCAATCAAGCACGGGGTACTGGGCACTGAGAAGACGCTCGGTGAACGACTTCAATGCCTTGGTTTCCGCTTCGATGCGGTTGTAGCTATGCAGTACCGACACGTTGCTGATCGAATCGCTGACATGGGCAAACACGGAATGATAGTGCTCCTCGACAGAGGCCTGACCTTCCTTCGTGCGCTCCATCACCCATTTGCCGATGAACCAGTACACGGTACCCAGCGCGATCAGGACGCAGCTAAGGCGAAGATCCATGGAAATCGCAGTTGGAATGAGCAAAGCGAGAGCTACGAATGTCGCCAGATGGGTCCGCATGAATTCCAGCCAGAGGCCGAACAGTGTTTCACTGGCGCGAAGGAGCGTATGCAGCGCGTTGGATGTGCCCCGCAGATGGTGCCAGGATAGCGGCATGGAAATGATGCGGCCAAACGCTTCTGTCAAAAGCGAAGCACGACGTCCGTGGGCCAGACGATCGGCCTCACGCGCAACGGCGACATAGGCGACGGTGTTGAACACACCGAAGGCCGCCCACAGGATCAAGATATTGGTTGCATCAGAACCGGACGAGATCGCATCGATGATGCGCCCGAACAAAATAGGTTCTGCAATAGTGATCGCAGCGAGGATGACGTTGGCGATGACGACAACAGTGACACGCAGCTTGTTGTCGGCGAGGTATCGCAGGGCGCGAGTATAAACCTGAAACAGTGTCAATTCTCAAATCCTGTCTTCGTATCCATCGTGTAGCGCTGTTCTATGGAGCGCAAAACTCCGTACCGTTTTATTGAACGGCACGGATATTCAAGTGATTGTTTTATGGCTTTTTCTACATGAATGGGCGCTTAACGGCCGCGATAAACCCGAAAACGCCCCGAATATTGTCTTACACCATGCGGTCTTAAGAAGTGGCTCCAAATGTCTGACGAAGACGCCTGCAGCAGAACCTTTGTCGCGTCTAAAACCCGTCTCCGAGTTGAGACTTTAGTCTCAAGGAGGGCACGCGCGGGCATTAAACGAGAGCATTGTGTGTCGTTTCGGTTGACTGCGGCGAAAACGCGGCCACAATGCGAGAAATGGCATTTTGGCTTTAAATATTGCTAACCATATTGGGGACAAGGTCTCGCTGGGACATTGTCCGAAACACGGCGCCTTAAAACCTTTCAAGGTTGTTTTATTTATTTCAGGGTATCCACTTCAATGCACGATGTTTTTCAGTTTTTGACGGTGTGCAGCGAAGCAAAGTCACAGCACCGGTTCCTCTCCATTTTTCACGACCTGATCCGCAGTCTGGGCTACGAATATTACAGGGTCGTGCGCCGCGATTCAGAGGATCTGACGCTGACGGGTAATGTTTTGGCAGAGCATCTGCCGGCGGGTTGGCGGGAGGTTTATCAGGAAAGAAAATACGGCAGCATCGATCCGGTCAAGCGGTCTTTCGGCCTTTTGAACCAGCCGTTCCGATGTCGTGATGTGGTCGGCCTTTTACCGCAGGCCACGCAACGAAAACGGGCCGCCAAACTGTTTCAGGATGCCGCACGGTTTGGTCTGAAAGAAGCCTATGCTTTTCCAGTTCATGGACGCAACGGCTTGCTTGGCGGTTCCTTCATCTTGGGTGAAGGGCGACTGTTTTCCCCTTCAGAACTGTTCATCATCGACACGGCCATGCGTGTTGCTTTCTGGCGGCTGCTGGAATTTGCGGGGCAATCCAACGACCTCCTCTCCATTCCCGATCCGGCTGTCACGCAATTTACCCGTCGTGAGCTGGATGTGTTGATGCTGCTTGCACAGGGAAAGACATCCCCCGAAATCGGTAAGATCCTGTCGATTTCCAGCCATACATCCGATTGGTACATAAACGGCATACAGCGCAAGCTCGAGGCCAAAAATCGCCAACATGTTGTGGCGCTTGCACTTCGACATGGCATTATCTCGTAAACATCTCCCGACACGCAATCCGTACGAACTATGATAAAAACGCCCTTTCCAACCGTGACAATTACTGCTTAATTTCGCGGTGCAGCAAACACATTTGCTTGCGAGGTTTGGGAGGCCGTCTTGAAAATATCGAAAATCCTTGTCGCCAATCGTTCAGAGATTGCGATCCGCGTATTCCGTGCTGCCAACGAACTGGGCATCAAAACGGTCGCTATCTGGGCAGAAGAGGACAAGCTTTCGCTGCATCGGTTCAAGGCGGATGAAAGTTACCAAGTTGGCCGTGGCCCACATCTGGCCAAGGATATGGGACCAATCGAAAGCTATCTGTCAATCGACGAAGTCATCCGGGTTGCAAAGCTTTCAGGCGCTGACGCCATCCATCCCGGCTACGGTCTCTTGTCCGAAAGCCCTGAATTCGTTGAGGCCTGCAACGAAGCGGGCATTATCTTCATCGGCCCGACCGCCGACACGATGCGCAGGCTCGGGAACAAGGTAGCCGCGCGTAATCTGGCGATTTCCGTCGGTGTACCCGTTGTTCCGGCAACCGAACCTCTACCGGATGACATCGCAGAAGTGGAGCGGATGGCCGAGGAGATTGGCTACCCGGTGATGCTCAAGGCGTCCTGGGGCGGGGGCGGTCGCGGCATGCGCGCTATCAGAAAAAAGGAGGACCTTGCCCGCGAAGTGACCGAAGCCAAGCGTGAAGCGAAAGCGGCATTCGGCAAGGACGAAGTCTATCTTGAAAAACTTCTCGAGCGCGCGCGCCACGTCGAAAGCCAGATTCTGGGCGATACGCATGGCAATGTCGTCCATCTGTTTGAGCGTGACTGCTCCATCCAGCGCAGAAACCAGAAGGTGGTCGAGCGTGCACCGGCGCCTTATCTTTCAGACGAGCGCCGTCAGGAACTGGCGAATTATTCGCTGAAGATCGCTGGTGCCACAAATTATGTCGGTGCTGGAACGATCGAATACCTTATGGATGCCGATACCGGCAAGTTCTACTTCATCGAGGTCAATCCGCGCATCCAGGTCGAGCATACGGTGACCGAAGTCGTCACCGGTATTGATATCGTCAAAGCACAGATCCACATTCTCGAAGGCGAAACTATCGGTACGCCTGAGTCGGGTGTGCCAGCGCAAAAGGACATCCGCCTTAACGGTCATGCGCTTCAGTGCCGGATCACGACGGAAGACCCTGAGCATAATTTCATTCCTGATTACGGTCGCATCACCGCTTACCGTTCGGCGTCGGGTTTCGGCATTCGTCTGGACGGCGGCACGTCCTATTCGGGCGCGATCATCACGCGCTATTACGACCCCTTGCTGGTGAAGGTTACAGCCTGGGCTCCCCAGCCGAACGAAGCCATCGCGCGTATGCATCGTGCGCTTCGCGAATTCCGTATTCGAGGCGTGGCGACAAACCTCACCTTCCTGGAAGCCATCATCAGCCATCCGAGCTTTGTCGAAAATACCTATACGACCCGCTTCATCGATTCGACGCCTGAACTGTTCGAGCAGGTCAAGCGGCAGGACCGCGCGACGAAGCTTTTGACGTATCTGGCAGACGTGACTGTCAACGGACATCCCGAAACGAAAGGCCGCGTTAAACCAGCCGTCAACGCACCTGCACCGGTTGTTCCATATATCGACAAACCGACACCTGATGGCACCAAGCAGCGTCTCGATACTTTGGGCCCCAAGGGTTTTGCCGAGTGGATGCGCAATGAAAAGCGCGTTCTGGTAACGGATACGACCATGCGGGATGGTCACCAGTCGCTGCTGGCCACCCGGGTCCGCACCCATGATATCGCCCGTGTCGCCAGCGTCTATGCCAAGGCCTTGCCACAGCTTCTGTCGCTGGAATGCTGGGGTGGCGCGACCTTCGACGTGTCGATGCGCTTCCTCACCGAAGACCCATGGGAGCGGCTGAACCTTATCCGGGAAGGCGCGCCGAACCTGTTGTTGCAAATGCTTCTGCGCGGGGCAAACGGCGTCGGCTACAAGAACTACCCGGACAATGTCGTCAAATATTTCGTACGCCAGGCGGCAAAGGGCGGCGTCGATCTGTTCCGCGTCTTCGACTGCCTCAATTGGGTCGAGAACATGCGCGTGTCGATGGATGCGATCGCGGAAGAGAACAAGCTGTGTGAAGCGACGATCTGCTACACAGGCGATCTCCTCAATTCCGCGCGTCCGAAATACGACCTCAAATATTATACCGGTCTCGCCGCCGAACTGGAAAAGGCAGGCGCCCACATCATCGCCGTGAAGGACATGGCCGGGTTGCTGAAGCCGGCCGCCGCAACGGTCCTGTTCAAGGCCTTGCGTGAAGCGACCAGTCTGCCGATCCACTTCCATACGCATGATACGTCAGGCATTTCTGCCGCAACGGTTCTGGCGGCTGTCGATGCCGGTGTGGACGCCGTGGATGCGGCCATGGATGCGCTGTCCGGCAACACCTCTCAGCCCTGCCTCGGCTCTATCGTTGAAGCCTTGAAGGGAACCGAGCGCGACACAGGCCTCGATACGGAATGGATTCGTCGCATCTCGTTTTATTGGGAAGCGGTGCGCGGGCAATATGCGGCCTTTGAAAGCGATCTGAAGGGACCGGCATCCGAGGTCTACCTGCATGAAATGCCGGGTGGCCAGTTCACCAATCTCAAGGAACAGGCCCGTTCTCTGGGTCTCGAGAGCCGCTGGCACGAGGTCGCGCAGACCTATGCCGACGTCAACCAGATGTTCGGTGATATCGTCAAGGTAACGCCGTCCTCAAAGGTTGTTGGCGACATGGCGCTGATGATGGTCTCTCAGGACCTCAAGGTTGCGGATGTCGAGAACCCCGACAAGGAGGTTTCTTTCCCTGATTCGGTCGTTTCCATGTTGAAGGGCGATCTTGGCCAGTCACCCGGTGGTTGGCCTCAGGCATTGCAGAAAAAGGCCCTGAAGGGCGATCAACCCTATACGGTTCGTCCCGGTTCGCTTCTTGAAGATGCCGATCTCAACGCAGAGCGCAAGGAGATCGAAACGAAATTGGAGCGCTCCGTCGACGATTTCGAGTTTGCCTCGTACCTGATGTATCCGAAGGTTTTCACCGACTTCGCGTTGGCCGCGGAGACCTACGGCCCAGTCTCTGTTTTACCAACCCACGCCTACTTCTACGGAATGGAGGATGGCGAGGAACTGTTTGCTGATATCGAGCGTGGGAAGACGCTCGTCATCGTCAATCAGGCATCATCCGGCACTGATGACAAGGGCATGGTCACGGTTTTCTTCGAGATCAACGGCCAGCCACGGCGCATCAAGGTGCCGAACCGGGCACAGGGCGCTTCCAGCGCGGCAGTCCGTCGAAAAGCGGAACCCGGCAATACCGCCCATGTTGGTGCGCCGATGCCGGGCGTCATCTCCCGCGTCTTCGCCAATCAGGGGCAGGACGTGAAGGCAGGCGATGTGCTTGTGTCTATCGAAGCCATGAAGATGGAAACTGCGCTTCATGCCGAGCGCGATGGCAAGGTTGCCGAAGTTCTGGTCAAGCCCGGCGATCAGATCGATGCCAAGGATTTGTTGATCGCCTATGGCGAATAAATCTATCCTCTGAAACGAAAAGAGCCCCGGATCGCTCCGGGGCTTCGTCTATTCTGGTTTTAGAGCGTTTCCTTGTTAAATGGAAACGTTCTGCCGGAGCAGATTTTCGTCAGGACAAAGGCGATTGGCGAAGGGCATACCCTAAGGTACGGTCGAGCCGATCGCCTTTGTCCTGACGGAAATATGCCCGGCCCTCCGGGTTGGTTGAAACGGGCCATCTGCCTGCCCAGACGGCTTGGCCGTATGCTAAGGCTACGCCACGCGCCATCCGGACAAGCAGTCGATCCCGTTTGAACCAACAGAACTGTTTCCATTTAACAAAGAAACGCTCTAAGACGAGCGATCAGTAAGTGTCGTCTTCGTCGTCATCCTTACGGGTAGACTTAAGCGAGCTGAGCTTGGCAAACACGGCGTTGGCGTCGATTTCTTTTTCTTTCTCGTCTTCACGCTCATATTTGTAGCCGAGACCTTCCGTTGCTGCTGCTGGCTGCAAGGTAGCGTCAAGCTCCGCAGCTGTTGGCAATGGGCGGCCACGCGATGCGCGCTCGACTTCGAGGTCGAGGTCGATCTGACTGCATAGACCCAGCGTGACCGGGTCCATCGGCGTCAGGTTAGCAGAATTCCAATGGCTGCGATCACGAATCTGTTCGATGGTCGACTTGGTCGTACCGACGAGGCGCGAAATCTGCGCGTCCTTCAATTCGGCGTGATTGCGCACCAGCCACAAGATGGCGTTCGGGCGATCCTGACGCTTCGAGACCGGCGTGTAGCGCGGCCCACGACGCTTGGATTCGGGAACACGGACCTTCGGCTCGGAGAGCTTGATCTTGTGGTTGGGATTGGCAACCGCGCGTTCGATTTCGTCACGCGAAAGCTGTCCGGTCGAGATAGGGTCAAGACCCTTGATGCCCTGCGCGGCTTCACCGTCGGCGATAGCCTTGACTTCCAACGGATGCAGTTTGCAAAATGTCGCGATCTGCTCGAACGACAATGCGGTATTATCCACCAGCCAGACGGCCGTCGCTTTGGGCATGAGCAATGTTTGAGCCATAGATACAGTCCTTCTGTCCGTCCGCTCCGGGGGCGCGGGACGTGGATGTTAAACCACTCATTTCCGGGATATGACCGGTCTATAGCCGGATTGCATCAGAATTGCAATTCTTTGCGCAAGAAATGACCTTTGTCTAATTGCCGGATGTCCATGAACTGCTATGAATTCTGCACATGACTGGAAAATGGAGTTTCCAGTCATCATAAAGACGAATCGGCCTGAGGAGGAATTCATGTCTGCCAAAGTCTACCCGGTCCTGAAATCTGCAAGGAAGCACACGCTGATCGACAATGACCGTTATCTGAAATGGTATGGTGAAAGCGTGGAGGATCCTGAAAAATTCTGGGGCAAGCATGGCAAGCGGATCGACTGGTTCAAGCCCTATACCAAGGTCAAGAACACCTCTTTTAAGGGCAAGGTGCCAATTAAGTGGTTCGAGGACGGGCTGACGAACGTCTCGTATAATTGCATCGACCGTCACCTGAAGACCCATGGCGAGCGCACCGCGATCATCTGGGAAGGCGACAATCCCTACATTGACAAGAAGATCACCTATAACCAGCTCTACGATGCGGTGTGTCGTCTGGCCAATGTGATGAAGAAACACGGTGTCAAGAAGGGCGATCGCGTCACCATCTACATGCCGATGGTGCCGGAAGCGACCTATGCGATGCTCGCCTGCGCCCGCATCGGTGCTGTCCATTCCGTCGTCTTCGGTGGTTTCTCGCCGGATGCGCTGGCTGGCCGCATCGTCGATTGCCAGTCCACCTTCGTCATCACCTGCGACGAAGGCGTGCGCGGCGGCAAGCCCATTCCGCTCAAGGAGAACACCGACAAGGCCGTGGAGATCGCTGCGAGGCAGGATGTGAAGGTCGATAAGTTACTGGTCGTGCGCCGCACCGGCGGCAAGACCAACTGGTCACCCGAGCGCGACCTCTGGTACCATCAGGAAGTCGCCAGCGTCAAAGCCCATTGCGAACCGGCGAAGATGAAAGCGGAAGACCCGCTGTTCATTCTCTACACCTCAGGCTCCACCGGAAAGCCAAAGGGCGTGCTGCACACGACAGGCGGTTATCTGGTCTATGTGTCGATGACGCACGAATATGTGTTCGACTACCATGATGGCGATATCTACTGGTGCACCGCCGATGTCGGCTGGGTGACGGGCCATTCCTATATCGTCTACGGGCCGCTCGCCAATTGCGCGACGACCGTGATGTTCGAGGGTGTGCCGAACTTTCCCGATCAGGGCCGCTTCTGGGAAGTTATCGACAAGCATCAGGTCAACATTTTCTACACGGCACCGACCGCACTTCGCTCGCTGATGGGGGCAGGAGACGACTTCGTCAAACGCTCCTCGCGCTCAAGCCTGCGTCTTCTCGGCACCGTGGGAGAGCCGATCAACCCGGAAGCATGGGAATGGTATTACCATGTGGTGGGCGAGGATAAGAGCCCGATCGTCGATACCTGGTGGCAGACGGAAACCGGCGGTATTCTGATCACGCCGCTGCCGGGTGCGACGGACCTGAAACCCGGTTCGGCCACCCGCCCTTTCTTCGGCGTTCAGCCGCAACTGGTCGATGCCGAAGGCAAGGTCCTGGAGGGCCCCGCAGACGGAAACCTCTGCATCGCCGACAGCTGGCCGGGACAATCGCGCTCGGTCTATGGCGATCACCAGCGCTTCATCGAGACCTACTTCTCGACCTACAAGGGCAAATACTTCACCGGCGATGGCTGCCGTCGCGACGAAGACGGTTATTACTGGATTACCGGTCGTGTCGATGACGTACTGAACGTTTCCGGCCATCGGCTGGGCACAGCGGAGGTGGAATCGGCGCTCGTATCCCACAACCTCGTCTCGGAAGCCGCCGTCGTCGGCTATCCGCATGCCATCAAGGGACAGGGCATCTACTGCTACGTCACGCTGATGGCGGGACAGACCGGTGATGATGCGCTGCGCGCCGAACTGGTCAAGCATGTCCGCAATGAAATCGGTCCTGTCGCCACGCCTGACAAGATCCAGTTCTCGCCGGGCCTGCCCAAGACCCGCTCGGGCAAGATCATGCGCCGCATCCTGCGCAAGATCGCGGAAGACGACTTCGGAGCGCTCGGCGACACCTCTACCCTGGCCGATCCCGCCGTCGTCGACGACCTCATCGAAAACAGACAGAATAAGGCGGAGGCAGCGTAAGGGCACTTTTGCCACCACAAGAAACACCCGGCAACGTCTCGGTCGCCGGGTGTTTCATACGTCAGATCCTACAAAATCAGAGCAATCCGCGCTTTGCCAGATTGCGCATCAGCGCCACCGTACCAAATGTCCATGGTGGGCACTCCGATGTGCTGGCCACCCAGTTGATGAGCTTGCCCAACCTCGGTGACGAAATCTCCACACGGTCTCCCTTGGCGTGGGTAAAGCCAAGGCCCGGTCCGTGGCGATCCTTGACCGGCGCAAACATCGTTCCCAGAAAGAACACCGCACCATCGGGATATTGATGGTCGCTGTTCAAAAGCTGCGAGACCAGATTTTCCGGTGAGCGACTGATGGCCCGCATGGCGCTGACGCCGATCATGGTGAAGTCATCATCACCCTCGACAGCAAGAGAAATCTCGGCACTCTTGATGTCCTCAAGGGTAAAGCTTTCATCGAACAGGCGAATGAACGGGCCTATTGCACAGGAGGCATTGTTGTCCTTGGCCTTGCTCAACAACAGCGCGGATCGCCCCTCGAAATCGCGCAGATTGACGTCATTACCAAGGGCGGCACCAACGATGCGACCATCCGAAGTCACCGCAAGCACCACCTCCGGCTCAGGATTGTTCCATTGCGATTTCGGATGAACACCGATCAGCGCGCCGCAGCCGACCGATGACATGGGTTGCGCCTTGGAAAATATCTCCGCATCCGGGCCGATACCGACTTCGAGATATTGCGACCACAGCCCCATTTCCTGGAGCAGTGACTTGACCTCGGCGGCCTTGTCAGAGCCCGCCTCTACCCCTTTCAGATTATCGCCCAGAACGGGGACAAGCTTTTGGCGGATATCCTGCGCCCGCAGCGGATCGCCCTTAGCCTGCTCTTCGATGACACGTTCCAACATGCTATCGGCAAACGTTACGCCGGCAGCTTTTACGGCCTGAAGATCGTTGGGGGCAAGCAGTTCACCGGCGGTGCCATCCAGAAACGCATCAAGGGTGCCAAGAGCTGGGAACTCCATCACGGACGACAGTGCGATAATCAGATCAGGCTTTTCGAGGAGCTCGGAGACGGTCGGCGCCAATTTCGATAGATCGTAGAGCACACCGCCCTTATAGAGCACCGGGCATGGGCCACCATCCGACTGCGACCAGACACGGCCGATCAGAACCGCACGGTCATGGTCCTCAGGCAAAATCAAGGTCGCATCGACAATCTCTCTACTAGCCAAACTCTTTCTCCCGTTACCAATTTACACGGCCATCGTACCGACTTGCCAGCCTGTATGACAAACACAATTTTTCTGCGCACGCCCCAACGTCCATTGTTGCGGCAAGGCTCGCCACAAGGCGATATCGATGGACATTATTTGACGATGCTGCCATATGCTTGCCTTCGTCAAGAGATCATACGACATACGATTAGTGCGAGAACAGCGGCCGTGAATTCTGGTGCGCCGCCCGTCTAGCGGTGACTGAAACGTCGTTCGTAAAGAACGAAGTGGTGTGGATACCAGCTGCTTCAGCGTGAAAGGGAGCATGTTCATGAGCATCCATCAAAACCTTATCGGCGGAGAGTGGATCGAGCCGAGCCTTAGAAAAACATCAATCCGTCCGACACCGATGAGATCGTCGGTCTTTACGCGCAGGCAAGCGCAGAAGACGCCAAGCAAGCCATTGCTGCGGCCAAGGCGGCGTTTCCGGCATGGTCACGCTCCGGTATTCTGGAACGCCACGCGATCCTGAAAAAGACCGCCGACGAAATTCTTGCTCGCAAGGAAGAGCTCGGCGCGCTTTTGGCACGTGAAGAGGGCAAGGTTCTGGCAGAGGGCATCGGCGAGACCATCCGCGCCGCCCAGATTTTCGACTTTTTCGCCGGTGAAGCGCTGCGTCTGGCTGGAGAAATCATTCCCTCGGCGCGTCCGAACATCGGCGTCGAAATCACCCGCGAGCCGCTGGGCGTCATCGGTATCATCACGCCGTGGAATTTCCCGATCGCCATTCCCGCCTGGAAGATCGCCCCGGCGCTTTGCTACGGCAACACCATTGTCTTCAAGCCTGCCGAATTGGTCCCGGGTTGCGCCTGGGCCATTGTTGACATTCTGCACCGCGCCGGTCTGCCGAAGGGCGTTTTGAACCTCGTCATGGGTCGCGGCTCAGTTGTCGGTCAGGCCATGCTCGACAGCCCGCATCTGGCGGGCATCACCTTTACCGGCTCCACCGGTACCGGCCAGCGCGTCGCGGCCTCCTCTTTGCCGTTCAACCGCAAATTCCAGCTGGAAATGGGCGGCAAGAACCCCTTTGTGGTTCTCGATGATGCCGACCTCGATGTTGCCGTCGAAGCCGCCGCCAATTCCGGTTTCTATTCCACCGGACAGCGCTGCACCGCATCGTCCCGCCTTATCGTCACAGAAGGCATCCACGACAAATTCGTGGCAGCGTTGGCAGAGCGTCTGGCGAAAATCAATGTTGGCAACGCGCTGGATAAAAATACCCATGTCGGCCCCGTCGTTGATGAAAAGCAGCTGAAGCAGGACACCGATTACATCGAGATCGGCAAGCAGGAAGGCGCAAAGCTTGCGTTCGGCGGCGACGTCCTCACGCGTGACACGCCGGGCTTCTTCCTTCAGCCTGCTCTGTTCACCGAAGCCACCAACAGCATGCGCATTTCGCAGGAAGAAATCTTCGGACCTGTCGTTGCCGTCATCCGCGTCAAGAACTACGACGAGGCGCTGGCAGCTGCCAACGACACGCCGTTCGGCCTTTCGTCCGGCATCGCGACCACGAGCCTGAAGCATGCGACCCACTTCAAGCGCAATGCCGAAGCCGGTATGGTCATGGTCAATCTTCCGACCGCGGGTGTGGATTTCCACGTACCGTTCGGCGGTCGCAAGGCGTCTTCCTTCGGTCCGCGCGAACAGGGTCGCTATGCAAGCGAGTTTTTCACCACCGTGAAAACCGCCTACACGCTGGCTTAAAACGATTTACAGAAAAACAATCCCCGGCACAGTCCGGGGATTTTGCCTCTTTCCTGATGGGGATTTCTGCTTATGCTGATCTTGCAAAAACGTCAGTAAGCAGGAATGGCATGACAGATATTTCGATGATCGAGGCAGCGCGTCAGCGTATCGGCGCACATGCAATCCGCACACCCTTGCTCTCATCTCCCTTTCTGGACGAGATCGCCGGTCGAAAAATCGTCGTGAAAGCCGAATGCCTGCAACGGACAGGGTCTTTTAAATTCCGCGGTGGCTGGTCAGCCGTATCAGGCCTTGCGCCAGAGACGCGCCAGCGCGGCGTCATCGCCTTTTCGTCCGGCAACCATGCACAGGGCGTAGCGCTTGCGGCCACCTTGCACGGCGTCCCCTCCGTCATCGTCATGCCGCATGACGCACCGAAGATCAAAATCGAAAACACGAAGGCCTTTGGTGCCGAAGTGGTTTTATACGATCGCGCGAACGAAGACCGCGACGCCATTGGCGCAGCGCTCGCGCAAGAGCGCAACCTAACCCTCATCAAGCCATATGACGAACCATTGGTGATCGCCGGTCAGGCAACAGTCGGCCTCGAAATTGCCGAACAAGGCGCCGAATACGGGATCGCTGAGGCCGACATTCTCGTACCCTGCGGTGGCGGCGGGCTGACATCCGGCATTGCGCTGGCTTTGGAAGCCAGGGCACCTCGATACGCCGTCAGACCGTGTGAGCCGGAAAATTTCGATGACGTCGCCCGCTCACTGGCCTCGGGCAAAATCGAGCGGAACGACGCATTGTCCGGCTCCATCTGCGATGCGATCATTACGCCTCAGCCCGGCAACATTACGTTTCCCATCATGAAGAGCCACTGCGGCAGCGGCATTGCCGTCACAGAGGATGAGGCGTTGCGAGCCATGGTGCTGGCCTTTTTGCGGCTGAAGGTTGTCGTCGAACCCGGCGGCGCTGTAGCGCTGGCTGCAGCCCTTTTCCACGGCGCGGAACTGAAGACCGAAACTGTGATTGCTGTTGCATCCGGAGGCAATGTCGACCCAGCCATCATGGCGTCGGCATTGTCGCGTTTCGCGTGATCAGTCGAGACGACGGAATAACTCTTCGGCGATGGCGAGCGAAGCCGTCAGACCCGGACTTTCGATGCCAAACAGGTTGATGAGACCTTTGATGCCGTGAATCTCCGGCCCATCGATGCGGAAATCCATGGCAGGATCGTCCGGTCCTGAAATTTTCGGTCTGATACCGCTATAGGACGGCGACAACGCGTCATCCGGCAATCCTGGCCAATAGCGCTTGATCGCTTCGTTAAATCCGTTCGACCGTTGGGGATCGACGGTGTAATCGATCGCATCGATCCATTCGATGTCAGGTCCGAACCGGGCCTGTCCGCCCAGATCGAGCGTCAGATGAACACCCAGACCATGCGCATGTGGCGCGGGATAGATCAGATGCGAAAAGGGGCATTTGCCGGAAAGCGAAAAGTAGGAACCCTTGGCAAACCGCGCCACCGGAATGTGCGCTTCTGAAAGCCCATCTATTTGCCGTGCTACCTGCGGGGCGAAGAGGCCCGCCGAATTGATGAGGCTTCGGCAGGCCAGTTGCATCGGCTCTTCACCACCCACGAAGACCTTGAAGCCATAGCTTGTGTGCTCGGCGCGCAGGAACGGCGCGCGATATGCGACCGAAGTACCAGCGTCTTCCGCGTCACCAAGAAGGGCCAGCATGTAGCCATGACTGTCGATGATACCGGTAGAGGGCGATAGCAGAGCCGCTTCGCAGGAAAGGACGGGCTCGATGTTGCGTGCCTCCTCGCTGCCGATCAATCTGAGGTCGTCGCAGCCATTGACATTTCCACGATGATGCAGGTCCTCGAGAGTGACAATTTCTGTTCTATTGCTTGCCACGATCAGCTTGCCGCAGCGGCTATGCGCTACCCCGTGGCTTTCGCAGAAAGCATAGAGCTTCGGCCTGCCCTCGACGCATAGTCGCGCTTTCAGGCTGTCTTTCGGATAATAGAGACCGGCATGGATGACCTCGCTGTTGCGCGACGAGGTATGCGTGCCGAAGGCGCCTTCCTTTTCCAGCACGATGACCGACATGCCAGCCTGTGCCAGATGTCGTGCTGTCGAAAGGCCAATGGCCCCCGCTCCGATGATGATGACATCGATATCAGTCAATGCGTCCAAACGTTAATTGAGTGTTGAACCGGAAGTGACGTTGCGCGTTGCTATCAACAGATTGGGTAGATCGATGCGTGTTGGGAGGCAAGTCGCGATCTGTATTTTCTCCGATGAGACCCAGTTATAGAATTTTATCTCTACAGAAAGACTGGGGAATAGCGATATTCTCATGGTCAGAAACAACAAGGCCGGATCATCCGGTCAACGTCAACGAGGGAGGATGCGATGTCTTATTCCAAGTCTGGAAAAATCAGAGATTTTACGCCATCGTCTGCACAGCCGATCGGCTGGCAAGCTGCACTCCACACCGCCATTGTTGGATTGTGCTTTGCCTTTGTCGCGGCGGTTATCTTCGGTCTGGTACCCTGACACCTCCCAATAGAACCGATAAAAAGGCTTCCATCCGGAAGCCTTTTTCTTTTGCGTCTACCTTGCCTTTAGAAAATCCTCGGCAAGTTCCACCCAGAAGGCCGTGCCGATTGGCAATATGTCGTCGTTGAAATCGTATTTCGGGTGATGCAGCGGCGGGTCGTTTTCCGTGCGCTTGGATCCGAGAAAGAAATAAGCGCCGGGTCGCTCTTCCAGCATATAAGCAAAATCCTCCGCTCCCATGGTTGGACGCGGCATCTCTACGACCTTGTCCGACCCTGCAAAGCGCGTCGCGAGATCCGCAATATAATCGGCTTCGCGTTTGTGGTTGACGGTCGGATTGTATCCACGCTGATAATCAAGCGTGACACTCATTCCGTAGCTGGCGGCTTGCCCCTCTGCGATCAATCGGATGCGCTTTTCGAGCTCGTCACGCGCCTGCGGGTCAAACGAGCGGATGGTCAACAACATCTCTGCCTTTTCTGGAATGACATTACTCGCGATTCCGGCATGAAATGCACCCACCGTCACCACTGTCGGCGTGATCGGGTGAATGTTACGCGACACAATGGTCTGCAATGCCATGATGATGCTTGCTCCGGCGACGATGGGGTCGAGAGCGCTTTGCGGCTCCGCGCCGTGGCCACCATAGCCGTTGACGGTGATCTTACACTCATCGACCGCCGCCATGATCGGCCCGTCGCGCAACACGAAATGCCCAAAGGGCAGGCTGGGGTCATTATGGAGCGCAAACACGGCATCGCAGGGAAAGCGCTCGAACAGGCCATCCTCGATCATGATGCGAGCACCGCCGAAATTTTCTTCCGCGGGCTGAAAAATCAGATGCAGCGTACCATCGAAATGGCGCCGCTGGGCAATGATTTTGGCCGCTCCCAGCAACATCGCTGTGTGTCCGTCGTGGCCGCAGGCATGCATGACACCGGGATTTTGGCTGACATATTCCACGCCAGTTTCTTCATGAATGGGAAGCGCGTCGATATCGGCACGAATGCCCAGGGAACGTTGGCCGTCACCATGTTTCAACGTCGCGACGATGCCCGTTCCGGCCAGACCACGGGTCACCTCATACCCCATCTCCTCCAGTTTCAACGCCACGAAATCTGACGTCTTGAACTCTGATAGTCCGATTTCCGGGGTGCGGTGAAGGTGGTGACGGATCGCCACCACTTCGGGCATGTGGTTGGCAAAAGAGGTATCGGTCTTGGTGTGCATCGTCATATTTCAGGTCCGGTCGCATCGATGGTTATCGATATCTGCATAGCAGCATACGCTCACGGTCGAAAGACCGGACGATCGGGCACGGCATTCGCCGCTTGCACATAAAGTCGACAGGTGGCATGGAACAGATAGCGCCTTTTAATCATTCCACCCCTCAGGTTGCCTCCACATTTTTTAGGAGCGCATATCGCGGGGCCTCAGGACAAGATCGGATAGGCAAAGCATGACGTGTTTCGCTTTGGGGGAGTCTGCGACGTGTTTCATGAGTGCGACATCGCGATGCCGCGACGAGCCCGACGTCTCACATTCACCCACCAGAGCCGTTGACGGCATGCTCCCCTGGCGCAAAAAATCGCCATGTTGGTAAGCAAGCTGAATTCCCGAAGATCATCGCCCGCTGGTTCGCGATGGTTCAGCAAAGGTTCAGGATCAGCACGAGATAAAGCTGCCAAGTTGTTTCGATCCCTAAAAGCAATCTGAAACAAATCCCGGTTAAGACAAGCCACCCCTCACAAGAGTGCAGAATACGAGCCGATGTCATTTCATATTACGCCGACCGCCGCCGCCCGTGATTCAGAAACAAAGCAGATCGATCACAATGATTCGATTCGTTCCGCATACTTCACGATTGAGGAGTTGAGGGACTGCGGAGCCGAGCTTTCCAAATCCGGTGCCCAGGACCTTCCAGGTTTCATGGAGTTCGATTTCTTCGCGCGCCATCGTGAAAACGAAAAGGAAATCCTACGCGTTTATCGTTCGACAGCCGTGGATTCTGAAAACGGCGCAACGATCACGCCCGCCGCCGAGTGGCTGTTGGACAACCATTATGTGATCGAAGAAGCCATCCAGGAGGTCCGCCGCGACTTCCCGCGCAAGTTCTATCGTCAGCTACCGACTGTGAAGATTGGCAACTCGACGATACCGCGTGTCATGGCACTCGCCTGGATCTACGTTGCCCATACGCACAGCACGATTTCACGCGAAAGCATGACGGCGCTGGTCGAAGGCTACCAGACATCGAAAACCCTCCAGATCGGCGAGCTCTGGGCGTTACCATCCATCCTGCGGTTCGTCCTGATCGAAAATCTACGCCGTATCTCCATCCGCGTCGAGCGCTCGCGCCGGATGCGCCAGAAGGCAAACGAGGTCGTTGACGAGATCATCCGCCTCAACGATGCCGACGCGTCGGCTGCCTTGCTCAAGCAGATCGAATCTCTCGTCAGCGACCCGACTTTTTCCACTCAGTTCCTCTATCGCCTCAGAAACGGTTCCCAGACATCTGGTTTTGCGCTGAACTGGCTGGAAGAGCGCCTGAGCAGCATCGGCACAGACGCCGAAAACATCATGATGGCGGAGCATAATCGCCTTGCGTCCGGCAATGTGACGATGGGTAACATCGTCAAGAGCCTGCGCGAAATCGACGACACGGAGTGGTCGGTCTGGTTCGAGGAAGTCAGCCATATCGACAAGGTTCTGCGCGAGCAGACCGATTATGAAACGCTGGATTTCGGTTCGCGCAACACCTATCGCAACACTGTCGAACTTCTGGCGCGTCGTTCACCCAAGACGGAAATCGACGTGGCGCAGGCCGCCGTCGATATGGTCACGGACGCCGCCAATTCCAGCGAAAAACAGCCGCATGCGCCCAATGTCGGAAGTTTCCTGATTGGTGAGCGTCGTGAAGAGCTGGAAAGAAAAATCCAGTACAATCCGCTTGTCTCGCAACGCATCGTTCGCTTTATGAGAAAATTCAACTGGGTGTCCGTTGCGGTCCCGGTTATCGCACTGACGGCCTTGGCGCTGGTCATCGTCGGCTGGTTTTTGGCAGACGCTGGCATGCCGTGGTATGTCATTGCGGCGTTTTTGCTGATGTTCGCTCTGCCTGCATCGGAAGGTGCCACGGGACTGCTCAACACGGTGGTGACGTCTTTTGTCAAACCGTTTCGTCTTGTTGGCTATGAGTTCAAGGAGGGTATTCCCAAGGATGCCTGCACGCTTGTAGCGGTGCCCTGCATGATCACCAGCCGCGACAGCGTCGACGAGATGATCCGCAACATCGAGGTGCATTACCTTGCCAACCCGCACGGTGAAATTTATTTCTCGCTGATCAGCGACTGGCGCGACGCACCCTATGAGCAGTCACCCGAGGATGTCGAAATTCTCGAATATGCCAAGCGCGAAGTGGCAGCTCTCAGCGCCCGTTATGCCTTTGATGGCAAGACACGCTTTTTCCTGCTGCACCGCCGACGCCTCTACAATCCGGCAGAAGGCAGCTGGATGGGCTGGGAACGCAAGCGCGGCAAGCTGCATGAACTGAACATGCTGCTGCGCGGCGACAAGGACACGACCTTCCTCAACGGCGCCAATATGGTGCCGGCCAACGTCAAATATGTCATGACGCTGGATGCCGACACGCGCCTGATGCGCGATGCCGTGACCAAGCTCGTCGGCAAGATGCATCACCCGATCAACCGCCCGGTGCATGACCCCGAGACTGGCCGTGTGATCCATGGTTACGGCCTGCTTCAGCCACGGGTGACGCCGTCACTCACCACCGGCAAAGACGCCTCCGTCTTCCAACGCGTCTTCTCCATCAACCGCGGGATCGACCCGTACGTCTTTACGGTTTCAGACGTCTATCAGGACCTGACATCCGAAGGAACGTTCACCGGCAAGGGCCTTTACGATGTGGACGCTTTTGAGAAAGCCCTGAAGGGGCGTATCGATGAAAACGCCGTCCTGTCGCATGACCTTCTTGAAGGCTCGTTTGCCCGTTGCGCTCTGGTGACGGATGTCGAGCTGGTAGAAGACTTTCCGACCCGTTATGAAGTCGAAGTGTCGCGTCAGCACCGCTGGGCGCGTGGCGACTGGCAGTTGCTTCCCTACATCATGGACATGAAGCGCGGCGTGACCGGCATTGGTCGCTGGAAGATGATCGACAATCTTCGCCGGTCGCTGACCCCGATCGCCTGGTTTGCCGCGTCGGTTCTCGGCTGGTATTTCATGGGCCCGGTCGGCGCATTGATCTGGCAGATTCTATTGATCTTCTCGCTGTTCGTCGCACCAACAATTTCTCTGGCAGCGGGCCTCGTGCCACGTTCCACCGATATTGTACCGCAGGCGCATTTCCACACGCTTTGGTCTGAAATCCGGGCCACCAACGCACAGGTTGCCCTGCGCATCGTCTTCATCGCCGATAGTGCCTGCATGATGGCGGACGCCATCGTCCGCTCGCTCTATCGCCTGTTCGTCAGCGGCAAGCTGATGCTGGAATGGCGAACGGCGGCGAGCATCCAAGGCAGCGCCCAGGGTAGCATTTTCGATTATTACCGACAGATGTGGCACGCGCCCGTCGTCGCCCTGATCGGCCTCGCCTTCGCAGCCCTTCCTGGCGATAACGCCTTCTTGGTGGGCCTGCCTTTTGCCTTGCTGTGGGTCTTTTCGCCAGCAGTGGCGTGGTTCGTCAGCCAGTCTGCCGAAACCGAAGATCGTCTGTTCGTATCGGAACACGTGTCGAGCGAATTGCGCAAGATCGCTCGCCGGACATGGCGCTATTACGAAGCCTTTGTCACTGCAAACGAGAACTATCTGCCGCCGGACAACTATCAGGAAACACCTGAGCCGATGGTTGCCAGCCGTACCTCGCCTACCAATATCGGCGTCTATCTGCTTTCGGTGATCTCTGCCCGTCAGTTCGGCTGGATCAGTTTTTCTGAAACCGTCGAGCGGATGGAAAAGACGATCGAGACAGTCGAGAAGATGGAGAAGTATCGTGGCCATCTCTACAACTGGTATCACACGGACACGCTCCAGACGCTGGGTCCAAAATATGTCTCGGCAGTCGATAGCGGTAACCTCGCCGGTCATCTGATCGCCATTTCCTCGGCATGCCGCCAGTGGGCGGAAGCGACGTCGGCTCATCTTCAAGGCAACCTCGATGGCATCGGCGACGTCGCCGGTATCTTGCGCGAAACGCTGAAGGAACTGCCGGACGACCGCAAGAACCTGCGTCCGCTGCATCGTCGCTTGGAGGAGCGCATCATCGGGTTTTCCAACGCCTTGGCCTCCGTCAAGCGCGAGCACGAGTTCGCTTCCATCCGTGTCATCAACCTGGCCGTTCTCGCCCGCGACATTCAAAAACTGGCATCCAACCTCAATCTCGAGGTCAAGAACGAACAGAGTGCCGAGATCACGCGCTGGGCGCAGTCGCTTGTCGATTGCTGCGAGGCGCATATTTCCGACAGCGCGTTTGATCTTTCCACGATCGATCCGCTGCGTGACCGCCTGATGTCGCTTCAGGAACGCAGCCGCGATCTTGCTTTCACGATGGATTTCGCCTTCCTCTATCGCAAGGATCGCCGTCTTCTTTCCATCGGTTACCGCGTGGACAGCAAGGAACTGGACGAAGCCTGCTACGACCTTCTGGCATCCGAATGCCGCCTCACCAGCCTGTTTGCGATTGCCAAGGGCGATCTTCCGACAGAACATTGGTACCGCTTGGGACGTCAGGTCGTGCCCATCGGCGCGCAAGGCGCGCTGGTGTCCTGGTCCGGCTCGATGTTCGAATACCTCATGCCACCGCTCGTCATGCAGGAGCGTCACGGCGGTATTCTGAACCAGACCAACAATCTGATCGTCAAGGAACAGATCAGCCACGGACGCCGTCTCGGCACGCCGTGGGGCATTTCCGAAGCGGCCTTTAACGCTCGCGATCACAATATGAACTACCAGTACACCAACTTCGGTGTGCCGACGCTCGGCCTCAAGCGTGGTCTGGGCCAGAATGCCGTGATCGCGCCCTACGCCTCCATCCTTGCGTCGCAATACGATCCGGATGCAGCTCTCGAAAACCTCGAGAAGTTACGCAAGCTGGGTGCACTCGGCCAGTATGGCTTCCATGATGCGGTCGACTTCACGCCGACCCGCGTACCGGATGGCAAGGTCTGTGCCGTCGTCTACAACTACTATGCCCACCACCATGGCATGTCGATTGCAGCCGTTGCCAACGTCGTTCTCGACGGTGTGTTGCGCGAACTGTTCCACTCCGATCCTGTGATCGAAGCGGCCGAATTGTTGCTTCAGGAAAAAGCGCCGCGCGAAGTCCCTGTGATGAGTGCCAAATACGAGCCGGAAACACCCGGCAAGGAACAGGCAGACCTGTTGCGCGCAGAGGTGCGGACCATCGCCGATCCTGCCGTACGTGACCGTGAGGTCGTATTCCTGTCGAATGGTCACTACTCGACCATGCTGACGGCAACGGGGGCGGGTTATTCCAAGTGGAATGGCCTGGCCATTTCGCGCTGGAAGGCTGATCCGACCGAAGATCGCTGGGGTACTTTCCTGTTCCTGCGCGATACGGCATCGGGCGAATGGTGGAGCGCCACCGCAGAACCGCGTGTTGCCGAAGGTGAAAAGACCAAGACGGTCTTCACCGACGACAGAGCCGAATTCCACAAGACGGTGGGCGACCTGCAAAGCGTGGTCGAATGCATCGTTGCTACCGAGCACGACGCCGAAGGCCGTCGCGTGACCCTTCTCAATGTTGGTTCCGAAGACCGCTACATTGAAGTGACCTCCTATATGGAGCCCGTTATCGCCAATGATGACGATGATAGCGCTCATCCGCTGTTCTCGCGCATGTTCGTGCAGACCGAAATTGGTAAGCGTGGCGATGTGATTCGCGCCTGGCGCAACAAGCGAAGCCCAAGCGAACCCAGCACGGTCATCGCGCATCTGGCAGCCGACAATGCTGGCCCTTCCCGCCCGACCGAATTCGAAACGGATCGCGCCAAGTTCCTCGGCCGTGGCCGGTCGCTGGGTGAAGCGGCAGCCTTCGATCCGGGTGCGACCTTGTCGGGAATGGACGGTTTCACGCTCGACCCGATCTTGTCTTTGCGCCGCGTCGTGCGCGTGCCTGCCGGCAAGAAGGTCAGCGTCATCTTCTGGACCATCGCTGCACCAAGCCGCGAAGACGTAGACAAGGCGATCGACCGTTATCGTCATCCCGATGCCTTTGCGCATGAACTCGTGCATGCCTGGACCCGCACCCAGGTACAGATGCGCCACGTGGGCGTGTCGTCGCAGCAGGCTGCGGCCTTCCAGCATCTCGCCCGCTATCTCGTCTATCCAGACATGCACCTGCGCGCAGATGCAGATACGCTGAAAACGGGTCTAGCCTCGCAGCGTTCGCTCTGGCCACTGGCGATCTCCGGCGATTTCCCGATCTTCAGCCTTCGTATCAACGACGATATGGACATGGATATTGCCCGCGAAGCCCTGAGTGCGCATGAATATTTGCGCGCTCGTGGTGTCATCTTCGATCTCGTCATCGTCAATGAACGCGCCGCGTCCTACGCTCAGGATATGCAGCACGCGCTGGACTTCATCTCCGAAGCGCAGCGTCGCATCAATCCCGCCGACGGTGGCAGACAGCATGTGTTTTCCGTACGTCGTGACTTGATTGACGAAGAAACATGGACGGCTTTGCTGGCAGCGTCCCGTGTCGTCCTCCACGTACGCAACGGCAAGATCGTCGATCAGGTCAACCGTGCCGTCTCGTTGTTTGCAGCCCATCGTGGGCCTGAAGGCAGCGAATTGGCCGGCGCGCGCCTTCCTGCCAAGGTTTTCCCGGTCGCAGAAGCGATCGAAGATGCCCAGGATCTGGATTTCTGGAACGGCTTCGGTGGCTTCACCAAGGCTGGCGACGAGTATGTTGTGCGTCTGCACGGTGGTCAGGCCACACCGCAGCCGTGGATCAACGTCATCTCCAACGAACGTTTCGGCTTCCATATTTCTGCCGAAGGCGCCGGTTTCACCTGGAGCCGCAACTCGCGTGACTACCAGCTGACGCCATGGAGCAACGATCCGGTCGTCAACCGACCAGGTGAAGCGATCTACGTCGCAGATATCGAAAACGGTAAGGTGCATTCGCCCTTTGCAGCGCTGTCACGCAACCCGGAAGCGGTTTTCGAAACCCGTCACGGCCTGGGTTACTCGGTGTTCAGAAGCGTCGAAGACGGTCTTGACATCGAGGTAACGCAGACCGTCGATCGCGAAAAACCGGTCAAGCTGTCGCGACTGACCGTGCGCAATGTCGGCACCCAGAACCGCCGCTTGCGGACCTATGGATACGTCGAATGGGTCCTTGGCAACAACGCACAAAAGTCGGCACCTTTCATCCTCAGTACGCATGACGAGGAAACCGGTGCGCTGTTTGCATCCAACCCTTACAGCATCGACTATAACGCCCGTGCCGCCTTCCTCTCGATGGAAGGTCCAGCGAACGCCTTTACCACCAGCAAACGGGAGTTCATCGGCCGCTACGGCTCGATCTATGCGCCGCAGGCGGTCGTCTCGGGTACAGCTCTTTCCGGCAGCCTGGAGCTGGACGGTGCTCCGTGCGCCGCCATCATGCAGGAAATTCATCTGAAACCCGGTGAAGAACGTCATGTCATGTTCTATCTGGGGGATGCCGACAGTGCGGATGAGGCGCGCGCCGTGGTCAATGACATCCGCCAGTCGGACTTCGACGCGGTGCTCAAGGCCAACAAGGACTTCTGGAAGGGCTTTACCGGCCAGTTGCAGGTGTCCACGCCGGATGCCGGCTTCAACCACATGGTCAACAGCTGGTTGCCCTATCAGGCGCTCGCTTGCCGCATTCTGGCACGAACCGCGTTCTATCAGTCGAGCGGTGCCTTCGGCTTCCGCGATCAGTTGCAGGATACGCTGGCATTCCTCCTCTACCAGCCGCAGCTTGCCCGCGAACAGATCCTGCGCGCAGCCGGACGCCAGTTCGTAGAGGGTGACGTCCAGCATTGGTGGTTGCCATTGACGGGCGCAGGTGTGCGCACAACCATCTCGGATGACGTAGTGTGGCTCGCCTATGCAACTCATCAGTATATCTCCGCAACTGGCGACAAGGCGATCCTCGAAGAAGACGTTGCGTTTCTGAAGGGCCAGGCTTTGACGCCTGGTCAGCACGACGCCTTCTTCCAGCCGGAAACCAGCGAAAAGACGGCAACTCTTTACGAGCATGCCGCGCTGGCGCTTGATCTTGCCATCCATCGCACCGGCGAAAACGGCCTGCCGCTCATTCTGGGTGGTGACTGGAACGACGGCATGAACCGTGTCGGCGTGGCGGGCAAAGGCACCAGCGTCTGGCTCGGCTGGTTCCTCGCAGGCACCTTGCGCGACTTCATCGAAATCGCGCAGGAACGTCGTGATCTCGACCGGGTCGAAAAGTGGAAGACACACCGCGACAAGCTGCGGGCAGCACTCGAAACCGCTGGCTGGGACGGCGAATACTATCGTCGTGGTTACTTCGATGATGGTACGCCGCTCGGCTCCATCACAAGCGAGGAATGCCGCATCGATTCGCTGGGCCAGAGCTGGAGCGTGCTCTCCGGCGAAGGCGAAGAGAAGCGTTCCGTTCAGGCCATGGACGCGGTCATGAAGGAACTCGTCGATGAAGAGACAGGCATCATCCGCCTCTTCACGCCGCCATTCTCCCGCTCCCCGCAGGACCCGGGCTACATCAAGGCCTATCCGCCGGGCGTGCGTGAAAATGGTGGACAATACACCCATGCTGCAACTTGGGTCGTCTTGGCACTGGCAAAACTGGGCCGCAGCGAAGATGCATGGAAGTGCTTTTCGCTTCTCAACCCGGTCAATCACGCCCTCGACCGCCCGTCGTCGGAAACCTACCGTGTGGAACCCTATGTGGTCACGGCAGACGTTTACGGCGCGGGCGCCTACGAGGGACGTGGTGGCTGGAGCTGGTACACTGGCTCTGCCGGTTGGCTTTACCGCGCGGCCGTTGAAGGTATTCTCGGCATCACGCGCGTCGATGGAAAACTGCACATCGCACCGTCATTGCCGCAGGCTTGGGATGGTTTCTCGGCAAAGATCACCCTGGAAGGCGTGGTCCGCGAGGTCGCCGTGAAGCGAAATGAAGACACATCGGATATCGACGTCTTGATCGACGGAACGCCGGTGACCGCCAGTGGCAAGGCAATTGCCTTCGATTGACGCGTTCTGCCGCTTTGGCCACACCGTTCAACAAAAAGCCCCGGCATTGCGAGATGCCGGGGCTTTTTCTATGATCGAATAAAGCGCGATCATCGGGTCCCGAAGATCGCCGATCCCACTCGCACACTCGTTGCACCGAATTCGATGGCCGTCTCGAAATCACCGGACATCCCCATCGACAGCTTTTCGAGGCCACATCCCCTTGCAAGTTTTGCCAGAAGTGCAAAATGCGGGCCGGGATACTCGTCTGCTGGCGGGATGCACATCAGACCTTCGACATTCAGCTTCAACACATCGCGGCACATGGTGACGAAAGCCACCGTCTCACGCGGATCGATGCCCGCCTTTTGCTGCTCCATTCCGGTATTGACCTGGACATAGAAGCGGAGCGCCTTTGCCTGCTTGCTGCATTCGTCGGCAAGTGCCCGGGCAATTTTTTCGCGATCAACGGTCTCGATGACGTCGAACAACGCCACCGCATCGGCCGCCTTGTTGGACTGCAGGGGGCCAATCAGATGCAGTTCGATGCCACCTGTCTTTTCTTTCAGTGCTGGCCATTTGCCCTGCGCTTCCTGCACCCGGTTTTCACCAAATATGCGCTGGCCGCAATCGATCACGGGCTGGATCATGTCGGCATCGAAGGTTTTCGAGACAGCCACGAGGTTGACGCTACCAGTCTCCCGGCCCGCTTTTTCCGCAACCCCCGCAATCCTCTGCGTGACGTCTTCAAGGCGCGCTTCGATTTCCATATCAAACCCTCACTTTAGCAAGCAATAGGGGTTTCAGTAGCCGCCGCTTGCCTTGATGCCAAGCAACAATGTCACCATTTAAACGCTGCTGATCAAGATTGCGCCATCGCACGCCCTGCCAAACTTGACGCATAGGCCGTTTCGTGGTGAAGGTCAGCGCGAATTTTCCCCTTGATACCCGGATTTCAGAAGTATGGCCATCGAACGTTATAATCCTCGCGACGCCGAGCCGCGCTGGCAGCAAAAATGGAACGAAGACAATGTCTTCGTGACGGACAACAGCGATCCACGCGAGAAATATTACGTTCTTGAGATGTTTCCATATCCATCGGGCCGCATCCACATGGGCCATGTACGAAATTACGCGATGGGTGACGTGGTGGCGCGTTACAAGCGCGCGCGCGGCTATAACGTTTTGCACCCCATGGGCTGGGACGCCTTCGGCATGCCCGCCGAAAATGCAGCCATGCAGAACAAGGTTCATCCCAAGGAGTGGACGTACCAGAACATCGCAACGATGCGCGGCCAGTTGAAATCCATGGGTCTGTCTCTGGACTGGACCCGCGAATTCGCCACCTGCGATGTGGAATATTACAGCAAGCAGCAGGCGCTGTTCATCGACTTCATGGAAAAAGGTCTGGTTTACCGCAAGCAGTCCAAGGTCAACTGGGACCCTGTCGATCATACGGTTCTGGCCAATGAACAGGTGATCGATGGTCGCGGCTGGCGCTCGGGTGCGCTGGTGGAACAGCGGGAACTGACGCAATGGTTCTTCCGCATTACCGATTTCAGCCAGGATTTGCTGGATGAGCTGGACCAGCTCGACCAATGGCCGGAAAAAGTTCGTCTGATGCAGAAGAACTGGATCGGCAAATCGGAAGGCCTGTCGCTGCGCTGGCAGACAGTTGCCTCCACCGCGCCCGCGGGCTTTGACGACATTACCGTATATACGACGCGCCCTGACACGCTGTTCGGCGCATCGTTCCTTGCCATTGCAGCCGACCATCCGCTCGCAAAAAAGCTGTCCGAAAACAACGCCGAACTGGCCGAATTCTGTGACGAGTGCCGCCGTCAGGGCACGTCCCTGGCTGCGTTGGAAACGGCGGAAAAGCGCGGCTTCGACACCGGCGTCAAGGTCACGCATCCGCTCGATCCGTCTTGGGAACTGCCAGTTTACATCGCCAATTTCGTGCTGATGGATTACGGTACCGGCGCTATCTTTGGATGCCCGTCCGGCGACCAGCGCGATCTGGATTTCGCCCGCAAATACGATTTGCCTGTGGTCGCCGTGGTAATGCCAGAAGGCGAGAATGCCGAGACCTTCACGGTCGATGATACGGCTTACGTCGATGACGGCGTGATGATCAATTCGCAGTTCCTGAACGGCATGACGACGAAGGATGCCTTCGAGGCGGTCGTATCGAAACTGTCGGCACAGACGCTCGGCAACGAGCCACAGGCAGAGCGCAAGGTCAATTTCCGTCTGCGCGACTGGGGCATTTCCCGTCAGCGCTACTGGGGTTGCCCGATCCCGGTCATCCATTGCGAAGTCTGTGGTGTCGTGCCTGTCCCGAAGAAGGATTTGCCGGTCAAGCTGCCCGACGATGTGACGTTCGATGTGCCCGGCAATCCGCTGGATCGTCACCCCACATGGCGTCATGTCTCTTGCCCGCAATGCGGCCACGATGCCCGTCGGGAAACCGATACGATGGATACGTTCGTCGACTCGAGCTGGTATTTCACGCGCTTTACAGCTCCCTGGGAAGAACAGCCGACCGATCCGAAGGTTGCCAATCGCTGGCTGCCGGTCGATCAGTATATCGGCGGCATTGAACATGCGATCCTGCATCTGCTCTACTCGCGCTTCTTCACCCGCGCCATGAAGGCCACCGGCCATGTGGATGTGAAGGAGCCCTTCAAGGGTCTGTTCACGCAGGGCATGGTGGTGCACGAGACCTACCGTCTTGGCGAAGGCCAGAACGGACAATGGGTCGTGCCTGCCGATATCCGCATCGAGGAAACCGACGGCAAGCGCCGCGCCTTCCTGCTGTCTGGTGGTGACGAGGTTCAGATCGGCTCCATCGAGAAGATGTCGAAGTCGAAGAAGAACGTGGTCGATCCGGACGATATCATCGCATCCTATGGTGCCGATACCGCGCGTTTCTTCGTACTGTCGGATAGCCCCCCAGAGCGCGACGTCATCTGGTCGGAAGCCGGTGTCGAGGGCGCGCACCGCTTCGTACAGCGCGTCTGGCGCATCATCGGTGAAGCCGCCGAAGAATTGAAGTCCGTCAGGCCCGCGCCTGCAAGCGAGGGTGAAGGTCTGACTGTTTCCAAGGCGGCCCACAAGACGCTGAAGGCGGTTCAGGACGATCTGGACAAGCTGGCCTTCAACAAGGCGATTGCCCGCATCTATGAGCTGGTCAACACGCTGGCGGGTCCTTTTGCCGAGATTGCCAAGGGCGGCGAACCGGAAGCCGCCAAGGCAGCCGCCCGTGACGCCGCTGAAATTCTCGTACGCCTGATCGCGCCCATGACGCCCCATCTGGCTGAGGAATGCTGGATGGCGCTCGGTAATGAAGGTCTTGTTGCTCAAAGCGCCTGGCCTGAATTCGTACCCGCTCTCACGCAAGAAAATGACGTGGTCATGCCGATCCAAATCAACGGCAAGAAGCGTGGCGAATTGACAATCACGCGCGATGCGGATCAAGATGCCGTCCGCGCAGCTGTGCTTGAACTGGATGTCGTCAAATCGGCGCTATCAGGTGCTGCACCCAAGAAAATCATTGTGGTTCCACAGAGGATTGTGAACATTGTTGTTTGATGCCTATTCCAGATGGGGCCGCATAGCAGCCACAATCTCCATCGTTTTGTTCGCTGGCGTCCTTGCGGGCTGCCAAGTGCGCCCGCTCTATGGTGAAGCCTCCGGCACCCGCCAGAAGCTGGAAAGCGTCAGCTTTACAGGTGCCAACGATCGCATCACGCAGGAAGTGCGCAATCGCCTGATTTTCCTTGCTTACGGAGGCGAAGGCGTCCCGAAGACGAAGGACTATATGGTCAACTTAACGGTCAGCTCTTCCGCAACATCGACGGAAGTGACCGACGACACAAGCCTTTCGATCAGCCGCAATAACTATGATGGTCCTTATCCGGGACGCGTCAGCATGAGCGGCACCTACGTGATTACCCGCGTGTCAGATGGCAAGGTTCTGCGTACCGCCACCCGAGCCGTGACTGCCATGCTTGATCTGCCACAGCAGGAATTCGCCAAGATTCGCGCCATTCGCGATGGTGAAAACCGGGCAGCACGGGAGCTTGCCGAGATCATCGGTACGGACATCGCTGCCACACTCAGCCGCTGAGCTCCGTTTCATGACGGAAATCAAGTCGCACGAATTTGAACGCTTCGCCGAAAAACCGGCGGAGCGTTTTCGTGTTTTCGTGCTTTACGGGCCCGATCGTGGCCTTGTCTCGGAGCGTGCATCGCTTATTGCCTCCAAGACAGGCATTGACCCTAACGACGCCTTCGCATCGCTAAAGCTGACCGCATCCGATCTTCATGGCGATCCCGGTCGGCTTCTAGACGAGGTCAACGCCATCGGTCTTTTCGGCGGTGAGAAACTCGTCTGGGTCAAGGGTGCTGCCAATGAGAAGGCACTGGTCGATGCGCTGCAAGTTCTCTCCGACAATCCGCCGGAAGCGAGCTTTCTGATTATCGAAGCCGGCGACCTCAAAAAGGGAACAGGACTTCGCAAGATTGCAGAACCCTCGCGCGCAATTGCCGCCATTCCCTGTTATGCAGACGATGCACGTGCGCTCAGCGCTCTCATCGATCAGGAACTTGGGACCGAACATCTGCGCATCTCGCCGGCGGCGCGACAGAGGCTGACCGAATCGCTCGGCGGCGACAGGATCGCTTCGCGCAACGAGGTGCGAAAGCTGGCGCTCTATTGTCGCGGCCACGACGTGATCGAGGAAGACGACGTGATGGCCATCATCGGTGATGCCAGCACCGTATCTGCCGACGATGCAGTGGATGCGATATTGAAGGGTGACCGCAACGCCTTTTTCCACGCCACCCAAAAAATCATCGCCTCGAAAACGCCGATCTTTCTGGTGCTGCAAGGCTGCCTGCGTCAGTTTCAATTGCTGGACCAGATGCAGGCTGAAATGGACGACAAGAAACAGCAGGCCGGCCAGGTGATGCTGACACTCGGACGCGGCATCCATTTCCGCCGCAAACCCGTGATCGAGCGCGCCCTGCGCACATGGCAACCAGCAGCGATTGCCCGTGAGATGAACCGATTGCAGGCAGCCATCCTGCAAAGCCGCCAGCGGCAAAGTCTGGAGGAAAGCGTCGCCTTGTTGACGCTCCTCTCCACCACCTTGCAAGCTAGCCGTGCAGGATAACATTACTGAAGGCATAAAAAAGCCTCCGCAGCGTTGGCTGGGAGGCTTTGTATCCATGGGCTTGTTCTGAAAAGAACTCAAAAAGGCTTAGTCGCCCTTGCCGGGTTCCGCCGAAAAGTAGAGATCGAGCTTGCCCGAAACGCCGTCCATCTCCTTGGCTTCCGGCAGCGGGTCGCGCTTGACGGTGATGTTGGGCCAGATGGCGGCATATTCGGCGTTGAGCGTCAGCCATTTGTCCAGACCCGGCTCGGTATCAGGCTTGATGGCCTCTGCGGGACATTCCGGCTCGCACACACCACAGTCGATGCACTCATCGGGATTGATCGCCAGAAAATTTTCGCCCTCATAGAAGCAGTCCACGGGGCAGACCTCGACGCAGTCGGTATATTTGCAACGAATGCAGTTGTCGGTCACGACATACGTCATGAAGAACTCCAGATATACGGGCCGGACAACAGGGCTTGAGAGGCAAGCCTCCGCCCGGAATTCAGACAGGGCAATTTTGCAAGTGAGGTAATGCCTTTGTCACAATATAGCAAGGACAAACGGTTTCAAAAAAACGGCTCATGTGAGTGAATTATTCCAATGCACAGCAACGTGTTTTGCCCGACCAGCTTTTATGTCACGGTTATTATTCCGAGCCTTCGCTGCTATCCAGGATAAACCGGTCGAGCGCACGCCGTTCCTTTTTCGTCGGACGCCCGCTGCCCGGCTCTCGCATTGCCTGCTCGAAAGGTGTCATATGGTCGTTCGGCGCAGGCGGCGGTGTCTGGTCGTCATAGAGAAGCTTGGCTTCCTCATAGGGGCCACGTCGCTCGCCGGAGGCCAGAACGACGAGAATACGGCTTGAACGCTCCAGAGAGAGTTCCAGCCTGTCACCCAGCTTCAGCAAATGACTCGATTGGCGTACCGGCTTGTCGTTCACCCTGACATTGCCAGACTGAATATAACTCTGGGCAAGCGAACGGGATTTGATAATCCGGGCGAAGAACAGCCACTTGTCGAGGCGCTGGCGGCCTGCATCCTGTGGCTGCTGCTTCTCACCCATGGTTTACTTCTTCAACTGGTCTTTCAGAGCAGCCAGCTTGGCAAAAGGCGAATCCGGATCCACCGGCTTCTCCTTGCGTGGTGGCTTGGCTTCGAAACGCTGCTGACCCTGCGGCTTTCCACCACGATCGTTACGGTCAGGCCGGTCCTTGCGCTCGCCGCGATCGGGACGATCGTTGCGATTGCTGTTGTTGCGGTCTGGGCGACCACCATCGCGTTTGCGATCTCCGTCACGGGCTGCATTGTCACGGGGGGCACCATCACGACCAGCATTGCCACGCGGCTGGGACTTGCGGTCTTCGCCACCGTCGGCACGGCGTTCACCCTGTCCACGATTGCCGGGACGACGGTTGTCGCTGCGCTGGGTATCGTTGCGGCCGCCTGGACGCCACAAGAGAACCGGCTTCGGCTCTGCAACCTCAGCCGCTGGCTCCTGTGCCGTCTCTGTCACTGTCTCGGATGCTTCCGCAGCCGATGGTGTTTCTTCTGCTGTCACATCGACAGGAGCCTCTGCAACGGCTTTAGCAACGGGTGCTTCCGAAGGCGTCTCGGCATCGGCATCATCATGCTGTACAGGCTCTTCAACAGCAGCAGCCGGTGCCTCGGTCTTTGCAGCATCACTGCGCTGGTCGCCAAGGAACGCGGCAGCATCCTCAGCGCTGACCTGATCGGCACGGTAGCCCAGACCCTTCAGAATCTCTTCCATATCATCAAGCGTCGCGCCCAGAATGGACAGCATGGCAGTGGTGGTGGTGAAACGACGGCCATCATAGGCGCCTTCAGGACGTGGCTGCGTCCCCGGCTTCCATTGCAAAAGCGGACGGATGAGATCAGCAAGACGCTCCAGAATATCGATACGAACGGCGCGCTTCCCAAGGAAACGGAAGCCTGCGAGCTTGTAGAACATCCGCTCGAAGCTTGGGTCCGTTACGACAGATGTACGACCTGCTGCGAGAACAGGAATAAGATCGCCGTAACCCGGCTTTCCGAGACCGTCATTCTTCAAGGCCCAGAGCAACGTCACCAGTTCAGCAGGGGCGGGCTTGAGCAATGCGGGAAGAAACACATGGTAGGCACCGAAACGAATGCCATAACGGCGCATGGAGGCACGTGCGTCCTGATCCAGCGTCTTGACCTCTTCGGTCACATCGCGACGGAACAGAACGCCGAGATTTTCCACAAGCTGGAACGCCAGACCCTTCGCCAGACCCTGAAGGTCTTCGGCGCGGGAAATATCGTCCAGCGGCTTCAGCACGGTTGCGATCTGGTGGTTCACGAAGCGCTCGACGCGGGCAATGGCATGATCACGCGCGTTGCCGCTCAACTGCTCGTCGGCAAGCATGAGGACGCGCGGCTTCATGATATTGTCGCCAGACGTCAGACGAGCGACAGGCTCACCCAACCAGCGGACCAGACCATCAGAGCTTAACGCGAGATCGCCGTTGCCACTGGCATGCAGGCGCGCAGCACGCGCCTCATATTCCAGCGCAAGCGCCTTCTGCGCTGCGCCTTGCACAGCCTTGGCATCTGGCCCTTCGGCTCCGGCCACCGGTGTAAACCGGAAACCCGCCAATTGGCCGACATGATGTCCTTCAACAAAGACATCACCATTCACACTGATTTCAGCTTCAAGCATCGCATTCTCTCTTAGGCGCCTCATGAGCACAGATGTCCTGCGATCAACAAAGCGTTTCGTCAACCTTTCATGTAAAGCATCGGACAATCGATCTTCGATTTCCCGAGTCTTTTCTTGCCAGTGTGTCGGATCGGCAAGCCATCCTGGGCGGTTTGATACATACGTCCATGTTCTGATCTGCGCAATCCTTGCAGAAAGCGTATCGATCTCTCCGTCGGTGCGGTCCGCCCGCCGCACTTGTTCGGCCATGAAATCCTCGTTGACGGTGCCGCGCTTCACGAGGTCGAAATAGAGTGTCGAAATCAAGTCGGCATGCTGTGCTGGCGCGATGCGGCGAAAATCCGGTAAGGCACAGGCCTCCCACAGTTTTTCCACGCGCGCGGAGTTGGTGGTTATGTCGACGATTTCGGGATAGCGCGCAAGATACTCCAGAGCCTGCTGGTCGATGGCAGGCAAGGCGCGGGTCAGCCCTTGAACCGTCGGTGCCACATCAAGGCTTGCGCGCAAATTAGTAATAGATGAATAATCGAAGTTCTTGGTGCGCCATTGCAGAACTTTGACCGAATCGAACTGATGTGATTCGACACGGTGCACAAGCTCGTCGTCGAATGGATCGACCTGCCCCGTCACGCCGAATGTGCCATCGCGAAGGTGGCGACCGGCACGACCGGCGATCTGCCCCATCTCACCTGCATTCAGGTTGCGAAACTGATAGCCGTCGAATTTACGGTCCTGCGCAAAGGCAACATGATCGACGTCGAGGTTGAGACCCATGCCGATCGCGTCGGTCGCAACGAGATACTCGACATCGCCGTTTTGATAGAGCCCGACCTGCGCATTACGGGTGCGCGGCGAAAGAGCACCCAGCACCACAGCCGCACCACCACGCTGGCGGCGCACCAGCTCGGCAATGGCGTAGACCTCATCGGCGGAAAACGCGACGATGGCAGTGCGCTGTGGCAGACGGGTAATTTTCTTCTGACCGGCATAAAACAGCTGTGAAAGCCGGGGACGCTCGACCACGACGATGCCGGGCAAAAGCTTTTCCAGAATGGGCCGCATGGTGCCCGCCCCCAGAAGCAATGTCTGTTCACGCCCGCGAAGATGCAGAATGCGGTCGGTGAAGATATGCCCTCGCTCGAGGTCCCCCGCCAGTTGCACTTCATCGATGGCGACGAAGGCAGCCGTTGTTTCACGCGGCATGGCCTCGACGGTACAGACAAAATATTGCGCTTTGGGAGGGCTGATCTTCTCTTCGCCGGTAATCAACGCGACGTTTGGCGCCCCGACCTTTTCTACAAGCCGCGTGTAGACCTCGCGGGCAAGCAGCCGCAGAGGCAGGCCGATGACACCGCTTCCATAGGCAACCATGCGCTCGATGGCGTAATGCGTCTTGCCGGTATTGGTTGGGCCAAGAACGGCCGTAACACCGCGGCCGCTCAAGATCATGGGGCGAGAATTCAACGTATTATCCGTAAGATCGACTGAACTGCTGTTTGAGAACCATTCGGAACCGTTCCGTCCGCCTGTGACACAACACATGGCCATCGTTGCGCGCAAAGGCAAGGCGTAACCGCGCGAAAGGCTCGTTCGCTTCGGTTTTTGCCACGTATCCCACGACTGGAACATGTTGCGAACGAATCAGAGACGAATCGATAATGTTACAGATTCGGCTTTTGTTCACGACACTATCTGGCCCGCTTGAACCCCGCTACCCACCAAATCCTGAATCGTGGTTGCTGGATTAAAGCGGCTGACCGGTCAACAATCTCGGACCACCCTTTTCGTTGGTCCCAGCTGCCTGTCCAATGAAGTAGGATTTGAGGCCCGGAATTCGGTCGACGATACCCAAGCCGAAGTCACGCACCACACGAATGGGGGCGACATCATTGGAAAACAGCCGGTTGAGCACATCCGTGGTGATGCCCATGCGCACCGTGTCAAATCGCCGCCAAGACTGATAGCGCTCCAGCACGTTCAGCGACCCGATATCGAGGCCGAGACGATCCGCCTCGACGACGGTTTCGGCGAGTGCTGCCACATCCTTGAAGCCGAGGTTGAGCCCTTGCCCCGAAATCGGGTGAATACCATGCGCCGCATCACCGGCCAATGCCAGACGTGGCGCCACGAAAGCGCGGGCCAGCGTCAGCCCAAGCGGAAAGGCCCGCCGTGGGCCGACAGGTCTGAGAGGCCCTAACTTGTGACCGAAGCGCCGCTCCAGCTCCTCCTCAAAGACCAGATCGTCGGAGGCCACCAGTCGGTCGGCGTCCGCTGTGCGCTCTGTCCATACCAGCGACGAACGATTGCCCTTCAGCGGCAGAATGGCAAACGGGCCGGACGGCAGGAAATGCTCTTCGGCACAACCTTCATGCGGACGTTCATGTTCCACGGTCGTGACAATGCCGGACTGATCATAGGTCCAATGGACCGTCTTGATGCCAGCCATATCGCGAAGCGCCGAGCGGACACCATCGCAGGCCACCAGCAGTCGTGTTTCCAGCGTGGAGCCATCGGAAAGCGTCACGAGATTGCTGTGATGTCCGGCCTCGAAGCCGGAAACACCCAGACCGTGTCGGATCGTTACGCCGAGCCGCTCGCATAGCCCGCGCAATGCGCCCACCATGGCGACATTGGGCACCATGTGCGCGAAGGGCTGGCCATCGGCGACGTCTCCATCGAAGGTCAGAAACACCGGGCGGACCGGATCCGATGTCCTGGAATCCGTCACGATCATCCTGTTGATTGGCTGCGCTTCCGGAACCAGCTCCTGCCAGACACCGAACACATCCAGCATCCGCGATGCCGCCGCAATGATGGCCGACGCCCGCATATCCTTCTTCCAGACATCCTCCGGCGCGGCCTCGATGACTTCTACGTTCAGATGAGGTGCGCCCTGCTTGATGGCAACAGCAACGCCTAGTCCAACATATCCACCACCTGCAACAACCACATCCAGCATCGCGTCTCTCCCTGCATTCTTGTGCATATTACCAAGGCACTATAGACCATGGACTTACGTCTTCCTACAGCTGGAGCATGTCGAAAATGTCGCGCCCTTTTGAAAACACAGCCCCGCTGGAAAATCTTATCTCCACGTTGGATCTGGAAAAACTTGAAGAAAACCTGTTTCGCGGCACGAGCCCGCAGGTCGGCTGGCAAAGGGTTTTCGGCGGTCAGGTCATTGCCCAGGCCCTGATGGCCGCCCAACGCACGGTGTGCGCGGAACGCTTCGTTCACTCCCTCCACGCATATTTCATGCGCCCCGGTGACCCACTCGTTCCCATCGTCTATCAGGTAGACCGTATTCGCGATGGCGCGAGCTTCGCTACCCGCCGCATCGTTGCCATCCAGCACGGCAAGCCAATCTTCTCCATGTCGGCCTCCTTCCAGAGCGACGAGGACGGTTTCGATCATCAGGCATCGATCCCCAAGGTGTTACAGCCGGAAGACCTGATGAGCGAGGAGCAGATGCGCGACGCGTTTCTGGCCAAGGCACCGCCCGCCATTCGAAAATACTGGGAAAATAAGCGTCCTATCGAAATTCGACCCGTCTCGCTGGCGCACTACGTCTCAAAGGAAAAGCTCGATCCGAGACAGGATATCTGGGTAAGAGCCGTCGGGCAGGTTCCTGATGATCGGCATTACCAGACATCGGTTCTTGCCTATCTCTCGGACATGACCCTGCTCGACACATCACTCTACGCCCACGGAACGACGATTTTCGATCCGGCCATCCAGGCCGCCAGCCTCGACCACGCCATGTGGTTCCACCGCCCCTGCAAACTCGATGACTGGTTGCTTTACACCCAGGACAGCCCCAGCGCCTCTGGTGCACGTGGGTTGACGCGCGGCAGCCTGTTTACACGCGATGGTGTTCTCGTCGCATCCATGGCGCAGGAAGGTCTGATCCGCAAAATAGCAAATGATTAATTCTTAATCATTTTTTTAATTTTGCACAGCGATTGCGCGACATCGGCGCATTTGGTTGCCCATTTTTCAATCTTATTTATTATTATTGTTTTAAATCAATAACTTAAAAAACCCATCTCGAATTGGCACGCGCCTTGAATGTAGGGGAGCAGTCGCTGTTACTGATCAGCCAGCGTCGAGGAGAATCGGCTCTGCGCCGAGGACAAACAAAGGATGGGAAACCAGATGAAAATTGTGATGGCCATTATCAAGCCGTTCAAGCTGGACGAAGTGCGCGAAGCACTGACCGGCGTCGGCATTCAGGGCCTGACGGTGACCGAGGTCAAGGGTTACGGACGCCAGAAGGGCCACACCGAAATCTATCGCGGCACCGAATATGCGGTCAGCTTTCTTCCCAAGTTGAAGATTGAAATCGCCGTTGCTTCCGATCTCGTCGAAAAGGCTGTCGAGGCCATCGCAGCCTCTGCCAAGACGGGGCAAATCGGCGACGGCAAGATTTTTGTCTACTCGATTGAACAGGCCGTGCGCATCCGTACCGGCGAAACAAACACAGAAGCGCTTTAAGCTCGGCTGACAGGGGAGTTTTCAAACCATGCCATTCAACAGAATTTTAACACTCAGCCGGCTTGGTGCCGGTGCGGCGGCCCTTCTCGCCCCCGCTTTTGCCTTTGCCCAGGACGCTGCGGCGCCTGCAGTTGCAGCCGCTGCCCCGGCCATGACGGTCGATAAGGGTGACACGACGTGGATGCTGATCTCGACCATTCTGGTCCTGCTCATGATCGTTCCGGGCCTGGCGCTGTTTTATGGTGGTCTCGTCCGTACCAAGAATATGCTGTCGGTGCTGATGCAGGTCATGATGATCGCGGCCGTTGCGATGATCGTCTGGGTCACTTACGGTTACTCTCTGGCCTTCACCGATGGGGGCTCGATGAACAGCTTCGTCGGCGGCTTCTCCAAGATGTTCCTCGCGGGTGTCGATACCACGACCCTGTCGGAAAGCTTCACCAAGGGTTCGGCCATTCCCGAGCTGGTTTTCGTCTGCTTCCAGATGACATTTGCCGCCATCACCCCGGCGCTGATCGTCGGTGCCTTCGCAGAACGCATTAAGTTTTCCGCAGTCATCCTCTTCACCATCCTGTGGCTGACATTCGTTTACTTCCCGATTGCCCACATGGTGTGGTTCTGGGGCGGCCCAAGCGCGTATGACGGCCCAACCGGCCTCATCTTCGGCTTTGGCGCAATCGACTTCGCCGGCGGTACAGTCGTTCACATCAACGCCGGAATCGCCGGTCTGGTTGGCGCGATCATGGTTGGCAAGCGCACAGGCTTCGGCAAGGACATGATGGCTCCGCACTCCATGACCCTGACCATGGTTGGCGCAGCCCTTCTGTGGGTCGGCTGGTTCGGCTTCAACGCTGGTTCCAACCTGGAATCCAACGCTTATGCAGCCTTGGCGATGATCAACACCTTCGTTGCAACGGCCGCTGCCATTGTCGGCTGGGCACTGGTGGAAAACTTTACCCGTGGCAAGGCTTCCATGCTCGGTGCTGCATCGGGCGCCGTTGCCGGTCTCGTCGTCATCACGCCTGCTGCCGGTTTCGTCGGCCCGATGGGTGCGATCATCATGGGCCTGATCGTTTCTCCGGTCTGCTACTTCTTCGTCTCCACGGTGAAGAACAAGTTCGGCTATGACGACACCGCGGACGTCTTTGGCGTCCATGGCGTTGGCGGCATCATCGGGGCTCTGCTAACCGGCGTGTTCGTCAACCCGGCTCTGGGCGGCGCTGGCATCGTTGATTATTCCACGGCCGACTTCGCCGCCAGCTATGCCGGTACGGCAACCCAGGTCTGGGCGCAGCTCAAGGGCGTTCTCGTTACTGTTGCATGGTCCGGTATCGGCTCCATCATCCTCTACAAGATCGTTGATTTGGTTGTTGGTCTGCGCGTTCCGGTCGAGGCCGAACGCGAAGGTCTCGACCTCGCAACCCACGGCGAAGCGGCTTACCACTCGTAAGTCAAGGACACCGGCCTGGTCCAAAGACCAATGGCCCACGCCAAAGACAGGAAAAGCCCGGCACCGACCGGGCTTTTTCGCGTTGAGCAACATCAAAATCCACCAGCAACATTCGATGTTTCCATGGTTAATGCCATATTAACCACCGGCCCGTTATTTTGTTCTGTCATCCCCATTGCCGCACTGGCACATTTTGGACGCAAGCAGAAGCATTTCAGGAACAGCAGAGACAGGCTTTTCTTCCGGAAATGCGAAAACGATCTAAGGACCAACGGGCTCAGGACATGGACAGAGTGAACACTCCGACATTCGACGGTCGTGACGGCCGCTTCATCTTGACGGCATTTGTCGTGCGCCAGATCATGGCGCTGGGCGGCTTTGCACTGCTGGCGATACTGGCACTCGGCATCACGGCGCTGGCCACATGGAATGTCGCAGACCCCAGTCTGTCCTACGCCACCGGCAATGCGCCCACCAATCTGCTGGGACATGGCGGCGCCATCTTTGCCGACATCATGATGCAGTTCTTAGGGCTTTCGGCGCTCATCGCCATGCTGCCTATCCTGGCATGGGCATTCGCGCTGATTTCCGGTCGCAGGTTCAACCGCATTCCGGCCCGCCTGGTTGCCTGGTTGAGCGGCGCTTTCATTGCTTCCGCGTCACTCGGCTGCTTCCCCGCACCACTGACATGGCCATTGCCCAATGGCATCGGCGGTGTCATCGGCGACATGATCCTGCGGTTTCCTGCTCTCTTCATTGGCGCGTATCCCACAGGCACGTTTGCCACTATCCTCGGCGCTATCTTCGCAGTGCCTGCCATATGGCTCATGCTGTTCGCCTCCGGCCTCCTCGGCTCTCCCGATGACGAGGAGGATATCCCCGTCGCGCAGACCGCAGCGCCCAGCAAAGCGCGCAAGGTGCAGGAGGTCGCCGATGAGGAAGAAGACGATGGCGACGGCTTCTTCGGCAGCCTGCTCGCCTTCGGCGCAATGACCCACTACTGCTATATTACCCAGGCCCGATTCCGCCGCCTGTTTGGCCTCAAGCCGAAGTCAATGCGCAACGAGTTCGAACAGCCCTACGACTTCAACGACTACGAGTTTGGAACGTTGAACGAGCCATCGCGTCTGAAAACGGCTATCAACCGACTGGAACGTGCCGACCCATCCTTTGAAGAGCGCGCAGAGGCCCGTGCGCGGCGCGAAATCACGCCGCCATCAATTTCCATGGATGATGATATAAACAGCGACGAGGACGACGACAGCCTTCCCGATGGTGTGCTGTCCGGCGACCCGAAATTCATTGCCCGCCCACCAGTTGGCCAAACCCGCATCACCCCACCCTCGGCCCGGCCCAAGCCGAGCGAGCGCCTTGCCCGTGATGCTCAGCCATCCTTTATCGCCAGAGACGGCTTCCAGCTTCCTTCTGTTCATCTTCTCGCAGAGCCCAAGAGCGTCGTTCGTGACAATACGCTGAGCGCTGAAGTTCTCGAGCAGAATGCCCGCAGGCTGGAAGGCGTGCTGGAGGATTTTGGCGTCAAGGGTGAGATCATCCACGTCCGTCCCGGTCCTGTCGTCACCATGTACGAGCTGGAGCCAGCACCCGGCATCAAATCCTCGCGCGTGATCGGCCTGGCTGACGATATCGCTCGTTCCATGAGCGCAATCGCCGCCCGCGTGGCCGTGGTGCCCGGCCGTAACGCCATCGGTATCGAACTTCCCAACAAGATCCGCGAAACCGTCTATCTGCGCGAGTTGATCGCGTCGCGCGATTTTGAAAACAACAAGGCCAAGCTGCCGATGTCACTCGGCAAGACCATTGGCGGCGAAGCCGTCATCGCCGATCTGGCCAAGATGCCGCATCTGCTCGTCGCCGGAACCACCGGCTCCGGTAAATCGGTCGCCATCAACACGATGATCCTGTCGCTGCTCTATCGCATGACACCGGAACAGTGCCGCCTCATCATGATCGACCCGAAAATGCTGGAACTCTCCGTCTATGACGGCATCCCGCATCTGCTCTCACCTGTCGTTACCGATCCCAAGAAGGCCGTCGTGGCGCTGAAATGGACCGTCCGCGAGATGGAAGAGCGCTACAAGAAGATGTCGAAGATCGGTGTCCGCAACATCGATGGCTTCAACACCAGGGTCCAGCAGGCGCTGGACAAGGGCGAGGTTCTGACGCGTACCGTACAGACCGGCTTTGACCGCCAGACCGGCGAGGCCATGTACGAGACCGAAGAATTCGACCTGAAGCCCCTGCCCTACATCGTCGTCATCATTGATGAAATGGCCGACCTGATGATGGTTGCCGGCAAGGACATCGAAGGCGCGGTGCAGCGTCTGGCACAGATGGCCCGTGCCGCCGGCATTCACGTCATCATGGCCACACAACGCCCGTCGGTGGACGTCATCACCGGCACAATCAAGGCCAACTTCCCGACCCGTATCTCCTTCCAGGTCACATCCAAGATCGACAGCCGTACCATTTTGGGCGAGCAGGGTGCCGAACAGCTGCTGGGCATGGGTGACATGCTCTACATGGCTGGTGGCGGGCGTATCCAGCGCGTCCACGGCCCCTTCGTGGCCGATAACGAGGTGGAAGATATCGTCGCTTACCTCAAGACCCAGGGATCGCCGGAATATCTGGAATCCATCACCGAAGAGGATGAGGACGAGGATGGCGGCGGCCCTGCGGGCACCAGCAACATGGCTGATTCGGAAGACCCTTACGATCAGGCCGTTGCCGTCGTGCTGCGCGATGGGAAGGCATCCACCTCCTATGTGCAGCGTCGTCTGGGCATCGGCTACAACCGCGCCGCATCGCTTATCGAACGCATGGAGCAGGAAGGCATCATCGGCCCTGCCAACCATGCCGGAAAGCGCGAAATTCTGGTGCCGACCGAGCAGGATTGATGCGCGGAACCTCGTATTTGCACGGTCTCACCAAGGATGATTTCGTTCACGTCGATGTCAGCAACCAAGATCGCGTTCCGGCGTTATATCAGTCGGTTATGTCATGAAGACGCCGCGTTTTTTTGGCAGAGAAGAAACGATAAAGGAGAAAAAAATGAAAAAGAATTTCCCGGTCGTTTCCGCGCAGTCTTGCGGCCTTGATGGCAGCATGACGCGTCGCGGCTTGATGACCCTGTTTTCCGCAACGGCAGCTCTGGCAGCACTTCAGCCGCTGACGGCCCTTGCGCAGGACGCCACTGCCCAGAAGATCGCCAGTCACTTCTCTTCCGTCAAAACCATGATGGGTGAATTCGTGCAGTTCGGCCCGCGCGGTGAACAGACCGGTGGAAAATTCTACATCGCCCGTCCAGGCAAGCTCCGTTTCAATTATGAAGACCCCTCGCCTATGCGCGTTATCTCAGATGGCAAGAATGTCGTCATCGGCAACAACAAGCTGAACACCTGGGACCTCTACCCGCTGTCGAAGACACCCCTCAGCTTACTCCTCTCCGATAAGATCGATCTGGGCAACCAGAAGGTCCGCGACGTCAAGCAGGAGTCTGACCTGACGACCATCGTCTTAGGCGACAAAAGCATCTTCGGCGATTCGACGATCACGCTGATGTTCGATCCCAAGACGTTCGATCTGCGCCAGTGGACCACAACGGACGCGCAGAACAAGGATACAACGGTCATGATTTTTAATGTTCAGACCGGTATGGCTCTGGACGACAAGGTCTTTGCCATCAACTATGAGGAAGTCCGCAGTCGCGGCTAATGCACTACCAAAAGGACGAGAAAAGCATTTCCGTTTTCTGGCCGATGTAATAAGCCTGCCTCCACCTTGTCTTGAAGGACCAACGGAGCGCAGGCATGACCTTTTCGATCACCACCTGGAACATCAACTCGGTGCGGCTGCGCATGCCGATCGTTGAGCAGTTTCTGGTGCGTTACAAGCCGGATGTGCTCTGCCTTCAGGAAACGAAATGCCCGAATGGCGAGTTTCCCCTCAAGCCCCTGAAAGCCTTGGGCTACGAGCACGTCATCATTCACGGCCAGAAGGGCTACCACGGCGTGGCCATCGCCTCGAAACTGCCGCTGACGGAAGATCATCGGCAGGACTACTGCGGCATCGGCGACGCGCGCCACATATCCGGCATCGTAAAGGTCGGCTCGCGCAAAATCCGCCTTCACAACTTCTATGTTCCCGCAGGCGGTGACGAGCCAGATCGCTCGATCAACCCGAAATTCGGCCACAAGCTCGACTTCATCGAAGAAATGAAGGGGCTGACTGCAGATAGCATTCCAGGCACCTCGTCGATCCTCGTCGGCGACCTCAACATCGCACCGCTGGAACACGACGTCTGGTCTCATAAACAGCTTCTCAAAATCGTCAGCCACACACCTGTCGAGACCGAAGGTCTGCTGGAGATCATGAAAAAAGGCAACTGGCTGGACCTTATGCGCCTCAACGTGCCGGAGACCGAAAAAATCTACACGTGGTGGAGCTACCGCGCCAAGGACTGGGAAGCAGCAAATCGTGGCCGCCGCCTTGACCATATCTGGTCATCGCAGGATCTTGGGCCATCTCTGGACCGAATCGAAATCCTGCGTGAAGCCCGCGGCTGGAACCGCCCCTCGGATCATGTTCCGGTCACCGCGCATTTCAAGTTCTGAGGTTTAAGAAAACCGCCCCTGAAGAGCGGTCGCACCTGAGGAAAGTCCCGCAATATTATCGCGAATACGGGTGAGGACTACGTCGGCGACGTCGGGAAACTCTTCGATCATGCGGTGGAAAAGGATGCGGGTAATGCGGATCACTTCGGAATCTTCATGTGCGACCGCCGTGTATTTGCGTTCGCACAGCGTAAACAGTGCAAGTTCCGACAGCAATGACCCTGTCTGTGGTCGGGCTTGTAGCTCTGGCTTGCCATGGCGTCCCGTGCTGTAGAGATCAAAGCCGCCACGCGCGATGACGAAGCCGCATTCTGCCGGAGAGTGTTCGCGAAACAAAGCCTGTCCCTCGGCAATCCTGCGCCTTTCGGCACCGAACGCGATCAGGCGCAGCTGGTCGTCGCTAAACCCTTGAAAAAGGGGCACCTGCGCCAGAAGATGGATATCGTCGTTCAGTGCCATATCGTTTGAAACCTCAAGACCTGATAATAGCACTGGTTTTCGAACAACGGAGCGGCCAAGACAAGAGCCGCACCGCCGGAATTATCGTTACGGCACAATCTTGTAGCCACCGTTTTCGGTGACCAGTAGCTCCGCATTCGATGGATCTCGCTCGATTTTCTGGCGGAGGCGGTAGACATGGGTTTCCAACGTGTGTGTTGTCACACCCGAATTATATCCCCAGACCTCTTCCAGAAGCACGTCGCGCGTCACCACGGCGCTGCCAGCGCGGTAGAGATAACGAATGATGGCCGCTTCCTTTTCCGTCAAGCGTATTTTCTTGCCGTCTTCCGTGGTCAGCAGCTTCTGGCTGGGCTTGAACTGGTAGGGGCCGACGGTAAATACTGCATCTTCGCTCTGCTCGTACTGACGAAGCTGTGCCCGAATGCGGGCAAGCAACACGGCAAAGCGGAAAGGCTTCGTCACATAATCGTTGGCGCCCGCCTCTAGACCCAGAATCGTGTCGGAATCGGTGTCATGGCCAGTCAGCATGATGATCGGGGCCTTGAAACCATTCTTGCGCATCAGCTTCACTGCCTCGCGCCCGTCCATATCAGGTAGCCCGACATCCATGATCAGCAGATCGACCTGCGCGGATTTCGCGGTCTGTATTGCATGATTGGCGTTAGCTCCGGTCAGAAGATTGAACTCATCATAGGGAGACAATTGCTCGGCAAGCGTTTCGCGGAGGTCGTCATCGTCATCTACCAGAAGAAGTGTACGGGCCGTCATGGGATATCTCAGCCTTTCATTTTATATTAAAAGCAAATCGCGCCAGAGCGCAGGTGTGACCAGGATCGATATGCTTTTCGCTTTCGTGAACCAATTCAGCGGTTTGACACCGAAACGTCAACCCTTTGTCACACTATAACACCGAGCTATGAGGTCACGTTGGCACACCTGCAAAGCAAAATCTCGTGAGAATGATGATCAGACGCACGGAAAAACAGCAAAAAACGAGCTCGAAACTGCTTGTCCGTCCAGCACCGGGCAACAAAAGCCGCGCTTTGCTGCAATTGGGCCAACTGACGTTCCCTGCGGCCATCGGTCGCAATGGGCGTACAATTCGAAAACGCGAGGGCGACGGGAAAACACCCATCGCCACCATGGCATTTCTTTACGGCTTTCACCGGGGTAACAGCACGCCAACATTCAGCACATCGCTTAAGATGCATCGCATACAAAGCACTATGCTCTGGTGCGATGCGCCTGATCATCCCAATTACAACAGGCTGGTCAAGGCGCCGTTCAAGAACAGTCACGAAGAGATGTATAGGTCGGACAGCCTTTACGACGTCTGCCTCGTGCTGGACTGGAACGTGACGTCACGCCGCCGCAATCTTGGCTCAGCAATTTTCATGCACATGATCCGCCCAGGCTATGAACCGACGGCCGGATGTATTGCTTTTCATCCACGAGACATGCAACGAATTTTGCCGTTTCTGCATAAAGGCCGAAAGATCATGGTTTTATAGCACGCGGCCGAAACAGTGGCCTGCTTCGGCCGCCCTCAGAACTTACTTCCAGTCGCGGACATCCACGAAATGGCCAGCCACCGCAGCCGCAGCCGCCATGGCAGGCGATACGAGGTGCGTGCGGCCCTTGGAACCCTGACGACCCTCGAAGTTGCGGTTGGAGGTGGAGGCGCAACGCTCGCCGGGAGCCAGACGGTCATCATTCATAGCCAGACACATGGAGCAGCCAGGTTCGCGCCACTCGAAGCCCGCGTCGAGGAAAATCTTGTCCAGACCTTCCCTCTCCGCCTGCTCCTTAACCAGGCCAGAACCGGGGACGACCATCGCAGACACCGTCGGTGCGACCCTGCGACCCTCTACGATCTTTGCAGCTGCTCGCAGATCCTCGATGCGGCCATTGGTGCAGGAACCGATGAAAACGCGGTCGATGGCGATATCCGTCATCTTCGTCCCCGGCGTCAGCCCCATATATTCCAGGGCGCGCTGCTTGGAATTGCGCTTGTTCTCATCCGCAATGTCTGCTGGATCGGGAACCGCACCCTGCACGGAGATCACATCTTCTGGCGAAGAGCCCCAGGAAACAATCGGCGGCAGATCGGCGGCGTTCAGCACCACGACCTTGTCGTAATGCGCGCCTTCGTCGGATGCCAGCGTCTTCCAATATTCAATGGCCTGTTCGAGCGTTTCACCGGTGGGTGAGCGCGGCTTGCCCTTGATGTATTCGAACGTCGTTTCGTCAGGCGCGACCAGACCGGCGCGTGCGCCACCCTCGATAGTCATGTTACAGACCGTCATGCGGCCCTCCATCGAAAGCGAACGGATCGCTTCGCCAGCAAATTCGATCACGTGGCCGGTGCCGCCAGCCGTGCCGATTTCGCCGATAATGGCAAGGATGATGTCCTTCGCCGTCACACCATCGGGAATTTTGCCATCGACACGCACCAGCATGTTCTTGGCTTTCTTCTGGATCAGTGTCTGCGTGGCCAGCACATGTTCGACCTCAGATGTGCCGATCCCATGCGCCAAGGCACCGAAAGCGCCGTGGGTGGAGGTGTGACTGTCACCACAGACGATGGTCATGCCTGGCAGCGTAAAGCCCTGTTCGGGTCCGACGATGTGAACGATACCCTGTCGCTTGTCGCGCTCGGAGTAATATTCAACGCCGAATTCCGCAGCATTGCGGGCCAGCGCTTCCACCTGAATGCGGCTTTCCTCGTTCTTGATACCTTCAACACGGTCGGCAGTCGTCGGCACATTGTGATCGACCACAGCCAGCGTGCGGGCAGGCGAATGAACGGGACGCCCGGCAATCCGCAGCCCCTCAAAAGCCTGCGGGCTCGTCACCTCATGCACAAGGTGACGGTCGATGTAGAGAAGACAGGTCCCATCCGGGTCGCGATTGACGACGTGGTCGTCCCAGATTTTGTCGTAAAGGGTACGAGGTGCGCTCATGGCTCTATCCACCAAATTTTGTATCAGGAAAAGGGGTATATGCAAAAGGCCGACAGCCTCTTGGACGGACTGTCAGGCGAAAGTAAGTCGACCGCCAAGCGCACCGGATATGCGCGCGAAAAAACGTGCCGGCAGGCGCTTGTGGTCCTGCAGAACGAAAATGTTTTGCGCGAGACATCCGAATTTAGATCCCATTCAGCCTTCATAGCAGATCGGCTTTTCATCGGCAATATTGTCGTTTCGAGCGAATTGAACCGATGCAGTCGCAACAATTTCTTCATGATGGGATAAAATCGCCTTTCGCGTGTTCGGGTCTGTCCGAGCCGTTTCACGATGCTATAACGTAGGCGTGAGGGGCGGGGGCCATGATCAGATCAGAACTGCACGCGCCGCAGTGAGAGGGAGGATACGTCTTGGTATCTGAAAAGGCACTTATTTCCAAAATCACCTGGCGGCTGATGCCGTTTCTGGGGATTCTCTACCTTATTGCCTATATCGACCGGCAGAATGTCAGCTACGCCAAGCTGCAAATGGTCGGAGATCTGGGCTTGAGCGAATATGCCTATGGTCTGGGCGCGTCGCTGTTTTTCATCGGTTATTTCATTTTCGAAGTACCCAGCAACCTGCTGCTGACGCGGTTCGGGGCCAGCCGCTGGTTTGCCCGTATCATCATCTCCTGGGGACTGGTCACCATCGCACTGGCCTTCACCAATAGCCAAACCATGTTTTACATCCTTCGCTTCTTGTTGGGTGCCTGCGAAGCCGGCTTCTTCCCCGGCGTTCTCTATCTCTTGACGATCTGGTTCCCGCGTGATTATCGCGGTCGCATGGTCGGCCTGTTTATGATCTTCAGTGCGCTCGCCAATGCCATCGGCGCCCCATTGGGCGGCATGCTGCTTGATCTCGATGGCGTCATGGGTCTAGCGGGCTGGGAGTGGGTGTTCCTCGCAACCGGTGTTCCCGCCGTCATTGCCGGCATTTTCACGATCTTTTATCTAGACGACACGCCAGAAAAGGCGAAGTTTCTGACCCCAGACGAGAAGGACTGGCTGAGCAAGCGTATCGCCTCTGAAAATTCCAACATGGAAGAAAATGCTGAAAACGGCTTCAAGGCATTGATCAATCCGCAGGTCCTGTTCATGTCGCTCTGCTTCGTCGGCTTTCCGCTGGCTGCATATGGTCTCAGCTATTGGCTTCCGACCATCGTCAAGAGCTTCGGCGTGTCCAACACCACCAACGGCTTCATCAATATCATCCCTTGGATCGGTGTTGCGATTGCTCTTTACCTCGTGCCAGCAGCAGCCGATCGCGCACAGAACAAAATTCCCTTCATCGTCGGCCCCGCCTTTATCGGCGCATTCTGCCTTCTGATGTCGGCGCTTGTGACGGCACCTGTCGTGCAGTTCACCTTTCTGTGTGTCGCCGCTGCGGGCATTTTTGCGGGTCAGCCCGTTTTCTGGAGCCTGCCCGGTCGCTTCTTGAAGGGAGCCGGGGCCGCAGCAGGCCTCGCCGCCATCAACTCGGTTGGCAATCTCGGCGGCTTCGTGGCCCAGAACGTCGTACCGTGGATCAAGGACCAGACAGGCAGCACCATCGCACCGATGTTCTTCCTCTCCGCATGCCTAGCGGTCGCAGGCGTTCTCGTCATCATCGCCGGTCGCATGATTGCAAAACGGGCGAAGGCACAAGGCGTAGAAGCCTGATAAATATTGACCGCCGCTGGTTCCCTCTGTGTTACCAGCGGCGGAAAAACTGCCTTCTTTCGGCGCCATTCTCCGCGCCCTATGGTTCGTGCATCCACCGCAGCGCACGACAGGAGAACACCGTGATCCGCCTTATCAGAAACATGGCCCTAAGCTTCACACTGGCACTGCCAGCTTTCTCACTTGCCACCCTTCCCGCTTATGCGCAGGAGGCCGTCGTCAAGGCAGCGGATGCGGAAGCCCTCTTCACCAGTCCAGACCCCAAGCTGAATGCCAACAAGCAGGTGACCTACAAGATCATCCGCGATCTGTTGGAGGCTGGCCATTGGGACAAAGCCGACCAATACCTGACCGAACGTTATATTCAGCACAATCCAAACGCCGCATCGGGACGCGATGGCGTGATCAAGTTCTTCACCGAAGTCCTGAAAGTCGAAAAAAAGCCAATCCCCGATAAAATCAGCTCACCCGTCGTCTTCGTCACGGCAGAGGGCGATCTCGTCACCGTCGGCTTCGTGCGTGAGGTCAAGGACCCGAAAGACCCGACCAAAACCTATACGACGACGTGGTTCGACACATGGCGCTTCGTCGATGGCAAGGCCGACGAACACTGGGATTCAGCGCTGAAAGATCAGTAAGCTCTATCCCCTTGGACTGCGGCGTAGCGATCTTTCTACACGCCGCAGCACCAGCGAGAGCCCAAGCGTCAGTATGAGATAGATATAGGCGACGATGGAATAGGTTTCGAAAAACCGGAACGATCCGGCAGCGTAGACCTTGCCCAGTTGGGTGATATCCATCACGCCCAGAACCGATACGAGAGAGCTATCCTTCACCATCGACACGAAATCATTCGATAGCGGCGGAAAGATCGTGCGGATCGCCTGCGGAAAAATCACCAGCCGAAAGCGCTGGAAGCGATTGAGGCCCAGCGCCTTGGCCGCCTCGATCTGCCCCTGATCCACGGCCTCTATCCCGGCCCGGAAGATTTCAGCGATGAAAGCAGCGTAGCAGATTGTCAGGGCCAGAATGGCGCGCCAGGTCAGCGAAAAATCCCTCACCAGCATTGCCTCCATCCATCCAGCCTGAACCAGCGGCGTCATCATCCAGTTGATCGCACCGACAACAGCAGGCGCGCCGACGAAGGCGATAAAGAACAGCACGACGAGAACCGGAATGCCGCGCACCGTTTCGATATAGAAACGAGCAATCTGGCGCGGGAGGATGTGGTCAGCCATGCCAAGCACGGCAATCACCAGCCCCCACAGCGATGCCAGCGCAAACGCCACCAAGGTGACGAACACCGTCATGCCGACACCCTTGATGACCGTGTTGAACACCTGTGTGTAGAGGCCGTTCATTGCAATCAGGACGGCCAGCACAAGCCCGATGGCAATGATCGCTACCAGCCACCATGGAAAATCATCGGAAGCGGAGGGTTGGCGGCGGACGCTCACGCGCCCGTCTTTCGCTGGTCGGGCCACATCCGCTTACTGGCCAAGCTTGTAATCCAGAAACCACTTCTTTTCGAGCCTAGCGAAAGTGCCATCCGCCTTCAGCGCCGCAATTGCGGCGTTCACGGGGGCGACCAGATCGGACCCCTTCTTGAAGATGAAGCCGAAATCATCGCCACCCAAGGGGCCGCCGATCAGCTTCAATGCCCCGCCGGATGCCTCCACATAACCCTTACCCGCAACGCCATCTGTCAGCACCAGATCGACATCGCCGGTCTTCAGCGCCTGCACGGTCGCACCGAAGGTCTCCATCAGCTTTACGCGTGGGTTCTGCTCGTTTCCGTCAAGCACGTCGTAGACAACGGTATAGAACGGCGTCGTACCCGCCTGCGCACCCACAAGCCCCTTGTCGAAGGCTGCAAAGCTCTTGGCATCGGTAAAGCGCGTCTCGTCGGCACGCACCAGCATAAACATTTCCGAGCGCATGTAAGGATCGGAAAAGTCCACCTTCTCTTTACGCTCGTCCTTGATGCTGATGCCGGTCATGCCGATATCGTACTGCCCATCAGACACCGCCTGAATCATCGCATCCCAGGATGTGTTCTGATACTCGACCTTGAAATTCAGCCGCTTGGCAATCTCGCCCATCGCATCATATTCCCACCCGATAGCTGCGCCGGATGTGGGATCGACAAATTGCAGCGGCGGATAGGCGTTTTCGGTAACGACAACGACGGTCCTCTCCTTGAGGTCCGGCAGTTCGGCGGCAAAGGAAATCACGTGCGACATAAGCGTTGCGGCAATGGCGATGAGAAAAGAGCGTCTGAGCAATGGCGTGTCTCCTGCTGGCAATGCGGGAAAATGACATGGTTTGAAGCGTGAGAGCAAGAGTGCATTGGATGGTAGGCTTTGCCTACCCCCCCTCTGCCCTGCCGGGCATCTCCCCCCTCAAGGGGGGAGATTAGCAAGACGAATGCTCACCACTCTTCCCGCAGCGTTCAAGATGGCTGGGCGCGATCCACGAGTCGATCTCCCCACCTGAGGGGGAGATGCCCGGCAGGGTAGAGGGGGGCAAGCCACACCCACCAACAACAAACGCCAGCAGACATCACGCATCAAAAACAAAAGGCGGCCCGAAGACCGCCTTTATCAAAATTTCCGAAAACCGGAAAAACTTATTCAGCTGCGCCTTCGGCAGGCTTCGCAGCCTCTTCAGCGGCCTTTGCTGCTGCGGCTTCTTCGGCTGCCTTGGCTTCAGCAGCTTCTGCTGCGGCCTTTTCAGCGGCCAGAGCCTGAGCTGCTGCAACCTTTTCAGCTTCGATGCGTGCCTTTTCTTCGGCGGCGGCCTGACGCTCGCCATCGTTGAGCTTGCGAGCGCGAACGCCAGTGTCTTCAACGATACGGGCAGACTTGCCGCGACGGTCGCGCAGGTAGTAGAGCTTCGCGCGACGGACCTTACCGCGGCGAACGATTTCAACGCCTTCAACCAACGGCGAGTAAACCGGGAATACGCGCTCGACGCCTTCGCCATAGGAAATCTTGCGAACGGTGAAGCTCTCGTTGATGCCGCCGCCGGAACGGGCGATAACGACGCCTTCGTAAGCCTGTACACGCGTACGTGTACCTTCCGTCACGCGCACGTTGACGCGAACGGTGTCACCTGGGGAAAATTCTGGAAGCTTGCGCTTCGCTTCAATCTTGGCAGCCTGTTCGGCTTCCAGCTGTTCTATAATGTTGGTCATATTAACCTCTGAGTTCTTCTGAAACAGCCAGAGCGCTCAACTGTCATCCCTTGAAACCAGGTCTCGGGACCATGCCTTGCGGCAGGAGCGGGTTCACTATTCTTTGCTTGCGGTTAAAGGGGTAAACCCCAGTTCCACGCGGGCCATTACAGCAAGACGGCGCATTTGTCATCCCTTTTACAAGATTATTTTGTCGGTCATGAGCGAATTGTCGGCAATCACGTCAACGGATATGGAGTGAGACGGGCGCAGGATGCGCCGGGAGGAGCCATGTCTTTGTTCATCATTCTTCTGCTGCTTGCCAGCGGCTTTCTGTCCGGTGCAGTCAACGCCATCGCAGGTGGTGGCACGTTCCTGACCTTCGGGGCCATGACGATAGCCGGCATCGCGCCGATTTCGGCCAACGCAACCTCTTCCATCGTGCAATTTCCAGGCTACGTGACATCCGTCATCGCCTATTGGCCGGAAATTCGCACACACTGGAAAAGCGCCGTTTTTCTGGCCCTGCTCTCCATCGCTGGTTCGACTGCTGGTGCGCTCCTGCTTCTGTCGCTGGACAATCCCGCTTTTCGCCAGCTCGTGCCCTGGCTGTTGCTTGCCGCTACGCTTCTGTTTGCGGCTGGTCCTTGGCTGCGGCCCCGCGCAAATGCAGAACGCGTTCCCGGCAATGCCGCCAGCCTCGTCGGGCAGTTCTTCACCTCGATCTATGGCGGCTTCTTCGGGGCGGGCATGGGCATCATGATGCTGGCCATGCTGGGATTGACGGCAGGTGGAAGTTATCACCACCTCAACGCGCTCAAGAACCTGCTTGCGGTCGTCATCGCAGCCGTCGCCATCGTGGTATTCGTGGGCGGTGGCGTCTTGGCTTGGCCCGCAGCGCTGATCATGATCCCGGCTTCCGCGCTTGGCGGTTACAGCGGCGTTTATATTGCGCGGCGCGTGCCACAATGGATCATCCGCGCTTTGGTGATCTCGGTCGGACTATTGCTATCGGTCTATTATTTCGTCTCGACCTGAGCAGGCGTTTCCAAAAGATCGGGACGGCGCTCCCGTGTTAGCGCGACCGCCTGCTCATGACGCCAGGTATCGATGGCCTTGTGGTTTCCAGACGTCAAAACGGCGGGAATGTCGCGCTGTTCCCACACTTGCGGGCGGGTATAATGCGGATGTTCCAGAAGGCCGCCTTCGAAGCTTTCATGAACGCCGGAGAGATCATTGCCCATCACACCGGGCAGAATGCGCACCACGGCATCCAAGAGCGTCAATGCCGCTGGCTCACCACCGGACAGAATATAATCGCCTATGGACACCTCTTCGAGGTTACGGGCATCGATCACCCGCTGGTCAACGCCCTCGAAACGACCGCAGATGATGATGACGCCTTCGCCTTGCGCAAGGTCACGCACGCGTTCCTGCGTCAAAGGCTTGCCACGCGGGCTCATCAAAAGCCTTGGCCTTGAACCGCCGTCTGAAACATCGTCTATCGCCGCTGCCAGCACATCCGGCTTCAGCACCATGCCGGCGCCACCGCCGGCTGGCGTATCATCCACGCTGCGGTGCTTGTCGGTGGCGAAATCGCGGATTTGCACAGGCTCGATCTGCCACTGACCTCGCTCCAGCGCCCGGCCCGCCAGCGAATGGCCGAGATGCCCCGGAAACATGTCCGGGTAGAGTGTCAGCACGGTTGCCTTGAATGTCATGTTATTTTTTCTTGCCGAAGATCGGATGATCCGGGTCGTCCTTGCCGTCATCTGGATTATCGACCAAGCCAGCCGCCAGCGGATCGATCAGGATCTTTCCACCTTCAAGGTCGATTTCCAGAACCGCCGCTTCGGAAAATGGAATAAGCGTCGGACGCCGACCAGCGCCTTTCAGCTCCAGCAGATCACCCGCGCCGAAATCATGAACGGCAGCAACGGAACCATAGCTATTGCCCTCGGCGTCGACGGCTTCCAGCCCTTCCAGATCGGTGTAATAGAATTCGTCTTCGTCCAGATCGTCGTCGGGCAGATTGTCACGCTCGATGAACAGTTCCAGCCCGTTCAGAGCTTCAGCAGCATTGCGGTCGTTGACCCCACGAAAGCGCACGATCACCACCGTCTTTGCTTCGCGTATCTCGAGAATCTCGAACACCCGGCCATCGCTGGCAATCAGGTTGCCATATTCTCCCAATGCGGTCGGATCATCCGTGAAAGAGCTGACCCGCACTTCGCCACGCAGCCCTTGTGCCGCGCCAATCTTGGCCATGAGAATGGGGTTTTCCAGCTTTGCCATCGGTCGTCCGTTTCGGTGTTCGTCTTTTAAAATCTATGTACGGCATGTTGCCGTCAAAATAAACACAAACGGGTGGCGCGGAAATCCACACCACCCGTTCAAATCGTGCAAACCGGACTTATTCGGCTGCAGTTGCTTCTGCGGCAGCAGCAGCGGCATCATCGGCCTTCTGCTTCTTCTCGGCAATGCGCTCGACTGCCTTCTTGCCTGGCTTTGCCTTTTCAGGGTTGTTGCGCGCGTCGCGCGTCACGATGCCAGCCTCTGAAAGGAAGCGCAGAACGCGGTCTGTCGGCTGTGCGCCCTTGGCGATCCATTCCTTGACGAGGTCGCCGTTGATCTGGACGCGATCAGCATTGTCCTTGGCAAGCATTGGATTCCAGGAACCGACCTTCTCGAGGAAACGGCCGTCGCGTGGCGAACGGGCGTCAGCAACGACGATTTGGTAGTACGGGCGCTTCTTGGAACCACCGCGTGCGAGACGAATTTTCAGTGCCATGTTGTTTCTCCTTATAATGGCTTGCCCGCCGGTCAGGCGGTCTTGTCGGTGCCGTTGTGTTCAGCGGCAATGGCTTCATGATGCCGGATGACTTCCTTGATGATGAAGTTCAGGAACTTCTCAGCAAAATCCGGGTCCAGATCGGCGGCCTTTGCCAGATGGCGCAGGCGTTCGATCTGGTATTCCTCGCGCGCCGGGTCTGCCGGCGGCAATTCGTGAGTTGCTTTCAAAACGCCAACCGCTTTGGTGCGCTGGAACCGTTCCGCAAGCATATGCACCAAGGCAGCATCGATATTGTCGATGGACTGGCGATATTGTGAAAGTTGAGCCTTTACGTCTGCATCGGTCATGACAGCACTCACTTCTTTTTGCCAAAACCCGGAAGACCCGGAAGTCCGCCGAGGCCCGGCAACTTGGGTCCGCCCAAACCGGGAAGACCGCCCATGCCACCAAGACCTTGTGGCATACCACCTGGTTTGCCCAGACCCGCGGCCTCCGCCTGCTTTTGAAGCGCTTCGAGCTGCTTGGGGTCCATATTGGCCAGATCAGGCATCCCGCCCCGTAGGCCGCCCATTCCACCGCCAAGACCCATCTTGCCCGCAAGGCCGCCCATCATCTGCTTCATGATGCCGCCCTTGCCCTTGCCGCCCATGGCCTTCATCATGTCGGCCATACCGCGATGCATCTTGAGCAGCTTGTTGATTTCGGCCGCATCCGTGCCGGAACCGGCAGCGATGCGCTTCTTACGGCTGTGCTTGAGCATGTCGGGATTGGCGCGCTCGGCCTTGGTCATGGACGAGATGATGGCGATCTGGCGGTCGAACATCTTGTCGTTGAGGCCTGAAGCGGCCATCTTGTCCTTCATGCCGGACATGCCTGGCATCAGGCCCATGATGCCGCCCATGCCGCCCATCTTTTTCATCTGGCCCAACTGATCGGCCAGATCGTTCAGATCGAACTTGCCCGACTGCATCTTCTTGGCCATCGCTGCGGCTTTTTCCGCATCGATGTTTTCAGCAGCTTTTTCGACCAGCGAAACAATATCGCCCATCCCGAGAATACGGTCGGCGATACGGCGCGGATGGAACTCGTCCAGTTCACCCATGCGCTCGCCGGTACCGATCAGCTTGATCGGCTTGCCGGTGACAGCCCGCATCGAAAGGGCAGCACCGCCGCGGCCATCGCCGTCCATACGGGTGAGTACGAGGCCGGTGATACCAACGCGCTCATCGAAATTCCGGGCCAGATTGACGGCGTCCTGACCTGTCAGGCTGTCGGCAACCAGCAGAATTTCATGCGGCTTGGCATTTTTCTTGATGTCCGCCATTTCCATCATCAACGGCTCGTCGATGTGGGTACGACCGGCTGTATCGAGGATCACGACATCATGGCCGCCGAGCTTGGCGGCCTGCACGGCGCGCGAGGCGATATCGGTCGGCGATTGTCCCGCAATGATCGGTAGCGTATCGACGCCGGTCTGAACGCCGAGTTGACGAAGCTGCTCCTGCGCTGCCGGACGACGCGTGTCGAGGGATGCCATCAGCACCTTCTTCTTGTCGCGGTCGGTCAGGCGCTTGGCGATCTTGCCGGTGGTGGTCGTCTTACCAGAGCCTTGCAGGCCCACCATCATGATGACGACGGGGGCCGCCGCATGAAGATCGATCGCCACGCCTTCGGAGCCCAGCATCTCGACCAGCTCGTCATGAACGATCTTGACGACCATCTGGCCGGGCTTGATCGCTTTGAGAACCGAGGCACCCACGGCCTTCTCACGCACCTTGTCGGTAAAGGACCGCACGACTTCCAGCGCAACGTCCGCTTCCAGCAGCGCACGACGAACCTCGCGCAGGGCCGCCGTCACATCGGCTTCCGAAAGCGCGCCACGGCCGGTCAGTCCATTTAAAATGGAGCCAAGGCGGTCCTGGAGGTTTTCAAACATCGCGTCATCCTTCTTCGTTCCGGGGTTTCCGAAACGTCGGTGGTTTTGCTGCCAAAAACAAGACGCCCAGGAAGGGGCATAGCCAAAAAGCACCCGAGGGCGCATTGCGCTGTCGGATGTTTGCCTCCAGGATCTCTTTATACCTTGCGGGTCCCGGTCGGCGGCTGCGGTCATGAAACTGCCAGCTGATGAGCGCCGGTTAACAGGAAAAGGCTGAGAGAGTCAAGGCAAAGCATGGATTTTTGACACGGACGTAACCGCTGACGTCTTCGTGAAAATAACACCTATACGCATCTGCCCGCTTGAAGAGGCGATGGCGCACGGCATATAGCTTCGTCATGAAACGACGCGCGCTCTTCAAACTTTCCTTCCTTGGTGCCCTCCTAGCCGGTGGCGGCCTTTATGCACGCCAATCCCGTGCCAGTGCCTATTATAGTGGCCCGACGTCGGATCACTTCGACGGCAAGCGCTTCTTCAACCCCGGCGGCGAGGCGCCCAATGGCTTTCTCGACCTGATGAAGTGGCGCTTCGATGGACAGAAGGCAACGTGGCCTGAAACCTATCCCAGCCCATTTCCCTTCGTAAAGCCCGCTGAACGCGTGGACGGGAAAGATTTGCGGGTGACATTCATCGGCCACGCATCCTTTCTCATTCAGACGGCAGGCATGAACATTCTGGTCGATCCCGTCTGGTCGGAGCGAACCAGCCCTGTCAGCTTCGCCGGACCCAAGCGCGTCAATCCACCCGGTATCCGCTTCAACGATTTGCCGCCCATCGATCTCGTGCTGATCACACATAATCATTACGACCATCTGGATATGGAAACGCTTCAGCAGCTGCACATCCACCACAAGCCGCACTTCATCACGCCGCTCGGCAATGATGTCATCATTCGCACACGCGTCGAAGCGGCGAAGATTTCAGTGGGTGATTGGGGTGACGTGCTGAACGTGGCGCCAGACGTGAAAATCCATTTCGAGCCCTGCCATCACTGGTCGGCGCGCGGGGTGAACGACCGCCGTATGGCGCTGTGGTCGGCCTTCGTCATCGAAACACTGGGCGGTAAAATCTACCACATTGGCGACACCGGCTTTCACAGCGGTCTGAATTATCACGCTGCGGCCAAGAAACACGGCAGTTTCCGCCTCGCAAATCTGCCATTCGGGGCCTACGAGCCGCGCTGGTTCATGAAAGGCCACCACCAGAACCCGACAGAGGCTGTGGAAGGCATGAAGATTTGCAATGCCGCCTACGCCTGTGGACACCACTGGGGCACCGTCCAGCTCACTGATGAAGCAATCGACGCGCCGATCATTGCGCTGAAAACAGCCTTGAGCGAGCATGGTGTCGCTCAGGATCGCTTTCGCCCCATGCGCCCAAGTGAGGTCTTCGACGTACCCTACGTCTGACGACCAGTTGGAAGTACCCAGACTGGTCCAGACTGGTAATGTGCGCGCATTTCCGCCATATAGGGGAAAATACGGTTGTCGCGCGCATATATCTCAAACGGGTTTAGGGCATGTCTGATACGGTCGAATTTGCGAAGATGAACGGCCTTGGCAACAAGATTCTCGTTGTCGATATGCGCGGACGCAAAGACATGGTCACACCGCAGGCGGCGATTGCGCTGAATTCCGATCCCGAAACCGCGTTCGACCAGATCATGGCCATCCACGATCCCCGGGCGCAGGGAACGGACGCCTATATCGACATCCTCAATTGCGACGGCACAAAGGCGCAGGCCTGCGGAAACGGCACACGCTGTGTCGTGCAGGCGCTGGCATCCGAGACCGGCAAGAAGACCTTCACCTTCCAGACCGTGGCTGGCATTTTGAACGCCAGCGAGCACGAAAACGGCATGATATCGGTCGATATGGGCCTGCCACGCTTCCGTTGGGACGATATACCGCTTTCCGAAGAGTTCTACGATACCAGCCGCATAGAGCTTCAGATCGGGCCGATCGACAACCCCGTCCTGCATTCGCCCGCTGTCATGTCCATGGGCAATCCGCATGCGGTCTTCTGGGTGACCAACGATCCGATGACGTTTGATCTGGAGCGTTTCGGTCCGCTGCTGGAAAACCATCCGATGTTCCCGGAAAAGGCCAACATCACGCTGGCCCAGGTCGTCTCCGACACCGCCTTGCGCACCCGCACCTTCGAGCGCGGCGCGGGTCTGACGCTGGCCTGTGGTTCCGCCGCCTGCGCCGCTGCCGTTTCTGCTGCCCGCACGGGTCGCACCGGTCGCACCGTCGAGATCGATGTGGCTTCCAGCCCCGTTCGCATTCCCCTCATCATCGAATGGCGACACGACAATCACGTCGTCATGACGGGTCCCGCAGAATGGGAATGGTCAGGCCGGGCCGATCCCGAAACCGGCGCCTGGAGCCGCGATGCGGCGCAAGCAAAGGCGGCGCTATGAGCGGCGTCGATGTCATAACCTTCGGCTGTCGTCTCAACACCTACGAATCCGAAGTCATGCGGTCTGAAGCTGAAAAGGCGGGGCTGAACAACGCAGTGCTGGTCAATACCTGCGCCGTCACAGGCGAGGCCGTGCGTCAGGCCCGCGCCGCCATTCGTCGCGCAAGACGCGAAAATCCGCATGCGCGCATCATCGTCACCGGTTGCGCCGCTCAGACCGAAAAGCAGACCTTCGCCGAAATGCCGGAAGTCGATGTCGTGCTGGGCAACGAGGAGAAGCTGAAAAGCGCCTCCTACCGGGCGCTGCCAGATTTTGGCGTTTCAGCGGAAGAAAAGCTACGTGTCAACGATATCATGAGCATCAAGGCCACCGCGCCGCAGATGATCAAGCATATCGACGGGCATGTGCGCGCCTTCATTCAGGTGCAGAACGGCTGCGACCACCGCTGCACCTTCTGCATCATTCCCTATGGTCGCGGCAATTCGCGCTCAGTGCCCATGGGTGCCGTGGTCGAACAGGCCCGCAAGCTGACCGAAAACGGCTATTGCGAAATCGTTCTGACGGGGGTCGATGCGACCAGCTATGGCGCAGATCTTCCGGGGGAACCGTCCCTTGGATACCTTGCCAAGACTTTGCTGAGACAAGTACCGGACATCCTGCGCCTGCGCCTATCCTCCATCGACAGCATCGAGGCAGACCATCATCTGCTTGACCTGATCGCAGACGAGCCGCGCTTCATGCCGCACCTGCATCTGTCGCTCCAGCATGGCGACGACATGATCCTCAAACGCATGAAGCGCCGCCATATGCGCGCAGATGCCATCGCCTTCTGTCATCAGGTCAAATCGTTGAGGCCCGAAATCGCTTTCGGCGCGGATATGATCGCTGGTTTTCCGACAGAAACCGAGAAAATGTTCGAAAATGCCGCAACTCTTGCGGAAGAATGCGGCATTTCCAACCTCCATGTCTTTCCTTATAGCCCGCGCCCCGGAACTCCCGCCGCGCGCATGCCGCAACTGGACCGTGGTTTGGTGAAAAACCGGGCCGCCAGACTTCGCGAGCGCGGCGAGGCTCTGCAGCAGGTGCATCTTGCCAACATGGTCGGCAGTCGGCAGACCATCCTCGTTGAGAATAACGGCTTTGCCCACACCGACAACTTCACGCTCGTTGCTGCACCCGATCTTCCGCCCCGCACCCTTGCGCAGGTTGTGATTACGGGTCACAACGGAAAACACTTAGACATGCAGTGTCTGGCAGCAGAAGCGGCCTGACCGAACGATACGGAATAATCATGGCAATCGGCTTCATCAAAAAAGTCTTCTCCTTCGGCAAGGACAAGACCGAGACGGACAAGCCGGATAGCGATTCCACAATCAAAAAAAGCGATGTCAACTCATCCTTTGAAGAGGTTCTGATCGAAGCCGAAGCGCACGCGCTCTCGGCAAAAGACCCCGTTTCCGGGCTTGAAATGGAAACTGCAGGTGGCCCCGCCCCGGACCCAGCCAGCGACGCAGCGTTATTAGAGGAAGAAGCGGAAGAGGATGCCCCTCTCCTTCCCGGCCCAGAACAGGTCGGCGATATCGGCATGGTTCCGCTTTCGCTGTTACAGGCGGAAGCTGAGGCGGACCTGCCCGCAACACCGGAACTGACCGACCCGGACGCACCACTGGACACCGGTGCCATGGACGCATTGCTGGATGAGGCCGAAGCCGCCATGGAACCGGAGGCGGTCGACGCTCTGCCAGTCCCGTCAGTTCTTCCAAAAGGCTTTTCCCTGTCGAGCGAGCGGGTAGAACCGATCGAGGTCGCACCGGAAAAAAAGCTGTCATGGTTCCAGCGTTTGCGCGCAGGCCTGTCGCGCACGTCCTCACAACTGACGAGCCAGATCTCGGCACTCTTCACCAAGCGGAAGCTGGATGAAGACACGCTGGATGAGTTGGAAGATCTGCTGATCCAATCTGATCTCGGTCTGGAAACTGCCATGCGCATCACCGGGGCCTTGTCATCCGAACGCTACGGCAAGGATGTCAGCGGCGAAGACGTCGCTCGCATCATGGCGGGCGAAATTACAAAGGTCCTGACGCCTGTTGCCAAGCCTCTGGAACTCGACCTCTCCCATAAGCCGCATGTCATTCTCGTCGTCGGCGTCAACGGCACCGGCAAGACGACCACCATCGGCAAGCTCGCAGCCAAGCTGTCCGGCTCTGGTCTCAAGGTCATGCTGGCCGCAGGCGATACCTTCCGAGCAGCCGCCATCGAGCAATTGAAGATTTGGGCCGACCGCACGGGTTCGGAATTTATCGGCACCAAGCTGGGTGCAGACGCAGCAGGGCTAGCCTATGATGCGTACGAGCAAGCGCTCGCGAAGAAAAGTGATGTTCTGATCATCGATACGGCTGGCCGTTTGCAAAACAAGACGGAGCTGATGGCCGAACTTGAGAAAATCGTGCGCGTGCTGGGCAAGCTTGATCCCGAAGCGCCGCACACCGTGCTTCAGACGCTGGATGCGACCACCGGACAGAACGCTCTCAATCAGGTGGAAATATTCCGCAATGTCGCGGGCGTGTCCGGCCTGATTATGACAAAATTGGATGGCACGGCGCGCGGGGGTATCCTTGTCGCCATCGCTGCCAAACACAAACTGCCGGTCTATTTCATCGGCGTGGGTGAGGGCGTGGACGATCTGGAGCCATTTGAAGCGGAAGATTTCGCCAAGGCGATTGCGGGAGTATGACGATGGATGTGGAGAGCAATCAGCGCGAAAGCGAAAAAATGGTCCGTGAGGTCAGTCCGCTGTTGAAATTCGTGCTGGAGCTTGGACCACTGGTCGTGTTCTTCTTCGCCAATTCCCGTGGCGAGTGGCTGGCAAAGACATTTCCCGTTCTGACCGAATTCGGCGGGCCGATCTTTATCGCTACCGGCCTGTTCATGATCGCCACGGCTCTCGCGCTGACAGTCTCGTGGATTCTCACCCGCACCCTTCCGATGATGCCGCTGATCTCGGGTATCGTCGTTCTCGTCTTCGGGGCACTGACGCTTTATCTGCAGAACGACACCTTCATCAAGATGAAGCCGACAATCGTCAACGCGCTGTTCGGTGTCATCCTTCTGGGCGGGCTGCTGTTTGGCCAATCCCTGCTCGGTTACGTCTTCAATTCGGCCTTCAAGCTGAATGAAGAAGGCTGGCGCAAGCTGACCTTTCGCTGGGGCTTTTTCTTTCTGTTTCTCGCCGTCCTGAATGAAGTCGTCTGGCGCGGTTTTTCCACCGACACATGGGTCGCCTTCAAGGTCTGGGGCACCATGCCCATCACCATTCTCTTCACCATGGCGCAGATGCCTCTCATTATGAAACACTCGATCGAGCCTTTGACGAAAGACAAGAAATGACCTCTGCGCAGATGCCCGGCACCCGCTCGTCTTCCCACATCTGGTTTGGCGTTGCAGCCGGTCTCCTGCTTCTGCAGATCGTCATCCTCTATTTCATGGGTCGTCTGCCGATCTGCGAATGCGGTTACGTGAAGCTGTTCGAGCCGGGCGTGAACACGCCCGGCAATTCCCAGCATTTGGCCGATTGGTACACCCCATCGCACATCATCCACGGCTTTCTGTTTTACGGGCTGGCCGGGCTGCTGTTTCGCAAACAGCCAACCTCCATGCGCCTGTCCTTTGCCGTTCTGATCGAGGCTGCGTGGGAACTGCTTGAGAATTCACCTGTGATCATCGACCGCTACCGCAATGCCACCATGGCGCTGGGTTACAGCGGCGACAGCATCATAAACTCGGCCATGGACACCGTGTTCATGATGCTTGGGTTCTTCTTCGCGGCACGCATGCCGATCTGGGTGACGATCGTCGTCGCCATTGTGTTCGAGGTTTTCACCGGCTGGCTCATCCGCGACAACCTCACCCTCAATGTCCTGATGCTCATTTCGCCCGTAGACGCGATCAAGGAATGGCAGAACGCGCTTCCCGCCTCTTAAAAATCAATCGGCGACAGCGGCCCTTTCGATGGCGGGAATGAGGTCGCGTTCATAGGTCGCGGCATCGATGGGGCCGACCTTCTTGTACACAATGGTCCCATCCTTAGCGACGAGATATGTCTCGGGGATACCATAGACACCCCAGTCGATGGCGGCCTTGCCATTCGGATCGATACCGATGGCGGCATAGGGATTGCCGAGTTCACCCAGAAACCGCAGGGCATTATCGGATTTATCCTTGTAGTTGATGCCGACGATGTTCAGCCGCTCATCCTTTGCCAGTTCCTTCAACATAGGATGTTCCTGCCTGCAAGGCACGCACCAGGATGCAAAGACGTTGACGAGGGTTAGCTTGCCTTCAATGGCAGCATCCGTCAGTGCCGGAACATTGGCACGCTCAAGCGGCGGCAACGACAAGGAAGGCGCCTTCGTATTGAGCAGCGCCGATGGAATGGCGCTGACATCAAGACCGTTGACGTCCTGCTCATATAGCATCTTCGCGGCAATAGCGGCGAAGCCCGCGAAGGCCAGCAGCGGCAAAAGCGCTAGAATGTAACGTGACCTCCCGCGCGAGGGAGGGGGGGGTGTTTGCGTGTCTTTCATCATGGTGTCGGCTGCTCCACGGAGGCGCTACGTCCCCTGCGGCGAACGCCGGATGCTTCGAGCTCTGCCATTTCGCGTTGGCGGGCACGACCATCCATGATGATCCAACCGATGAGAAGGGCAATGATCAGCCCGGTAAGACCGTAGGACATGCCGATATAAAATGCGTGGCTCATGATCTGACTTTCTCACGGCTCGCCATACGTGCAGCCAGTCGACGCTGTACGGCAACGCGTCTGCGCCAGATTTCATTGCGCATGGCGGCAAGGTGCAGGGTGAAAAACAAGAATGTGAAGCCGATGGCCATGGTCAGCAACGGCCACAAGAATTCCGTCGCAATAGCGGGGCCGCTCAAACGCAGAACGCTGGCGGGCTGGTGCAGCGTGTTCCACCACTCGACCGAAAACTTGATGATAGGAATGTTGACGAAACCGACGAGGATCAGCACCGCGCTGACGCGGGCTGCCTTGGATGGATCGTCCATCGCCTTGTTAAAGGCGATAAGGCCGAGATACATCAAAAACAGGATGAAAACCGAGGTCAGCCGCGCATCCCACACCCACCATGTGCCCCACATGGGCTTGCCCCACAGGGAGCCGGTGACGAGCGCAATGAGCGTGAAGGCAGCCCCAATCGGCGTTGCGGATTTATGGGCGACGTCGGCCAAGGGGTGCCGCCAGACCAGCGTGCCGATCGCAGCGACCGCCATGACCGTATAGCACATCATGGCAAGCCAAGCGGCGGGCACATGCACATACATGATGCGCACCGTATTGCCCTGCTGGTAATCACTATCGGTCGTGAAGGCCATATAGAGGCCAGCGGCAAGACAGAGCGCAGACAGCACTGCCAGCCAAGGCAAGAGACGAGATGCCAATGCCAGGAACCGCGTCGGGTTGGCAAGGTCGCTAAACTTGGTAATGGCAAGGCTTTTGTCGCTCATGGCGTCTTTCTACAAGCAGATCGGGGTGACGGCAATTGATCCTTATCAATCCACAGAACTGCGCAATGCCAAAGCGGCAAAGAACGGGCCAACGACCGATGAAAAGAGCGTGATGGCGATCAGGATAAGAAAGGGCGGCATGAAAGGTGCGGGGTCCTGAACGGCGGCATAGGATGCGCTGACGCCAAAAATCAGCACAGGAATACACAGGGGCAGAACGAGAATCGAGACCAGCAGCCCGCCCCGCGGCAACGCAACCGCCACCGCCGCACCCACCGCGCCGATGAAAGTGAGCGCCGGAGAACCGACGAGAAGGGTCACCATGACGGCACCGATTGCCGCCTCGCTCATATTCATGAACAAGCCGAGCAGCGGCGAGGCGATGACCAACGGCAGACTGGTGGCCGTCCAGTGCGCAAGACACTTGACGAGAACCGTCAGCACCAATGGATTTTCCTGCATCAGAATCAGATCGAGTGAACCGTCATCGCGCTCCGCCTGAAACAGCCGGTCAAGGCCCAGAAGGGCTGCCAGAAGTGCACCGATCCAGACGATCGCAGGGCCGATTCGCGACAGGAGATTGAGGTCCGGGCCGACGCCGAAAGGGATGACGGCAACGACTGTCATGAAAAACAGCACACCGATGAGAGCCCCGCCGCCTGACCGGATGGAGAGTTTCAGATCGCGGAGGAAAAGGGCGATCATGAGTTCGCTCTGAGGTGCAATGATGATGCAGGAGGAATTGGGAGAGGGTTAGTCACACCCACAATTGCTAAGCCGAGCCTGAACCCTGTCATCACCATGCCTCCTCCGCGCCCGCAAAGCCGGTCATTCGCAATTCCTGCGCATGGTCCAGCCCCAGCGGCTGGTGGGTGGCGGCCACGGCCATGCCACCCTTGGCCAGATGCGCCTTCACCAGCCCTGTAAACATCAGATCGGCGCTTGCATCGAGTGCTGCGGTCGGTTCATCCAGAATCCAGATCGGCCGCCACGCGACCAGCAACTTCGCCATAGCGAATCGGCGCTGCTGACCTGCGGAGAGATAGCCGAATGGGAGATGAGTGATGCCGGCCAAACCGACGACTTCAGCAGCGTGCTCGACACCCAGAGATACCTCACCATGACAATCACCCAGAAAATCCTTCCAAAAGGCAAGATTTTCAAAAACCGTGAGTTCCTGCTTCATTGCATTCTTATGGCCCAGATAATGACTGGCCTCGCCGACGGAAGCACCCTTTTCAATTCCTTCGCCGGCTATCGTCACGCTACCCGCGTCAGGCCGCAAAAGCCCGGCAACGACGCGCAGGAGCGTGGACTTTCCCGATCCATTCGGCCCTGTCAGCACGAGCGCCTCACCGCTCGTTAACTTGAAGGAAACATTCATGAATATCAAATCATCCCCACGCCGGGCGGAAAGATTTTCTGCTGTCAGCAGCATGGAATCATCTCGTTTAAGATTTTAATCATCTCGATGGGAAAAAAATCGATTTAGGCCTTTTTCCGGTCTGGCACGTTTCTCATAAATTATCTATATGGGTGTCAACCACGCCAGCGGTCGGCGTGATCATCATACGGCGCCGGACCTGACGTTGCGAAAGCAGCGTCTCGTGCGGACAGCGGAAATGACCGTACCCGCAATCCTGATGTGCATCTGTGCACAGGGGTCCGCACGCGCGTGTTGGCTATCAGAGGAAGCGGGGTTTTCATCCGTGGCTAAATCTCTTGACAGTTTCAATTGTCGCTCCATTCTTACCGTTGACGGTAAGGATTATGTTTATTTCAGTTTGCCCAAGGCAGAAGCAAACGGCCTGACAGGCGTTTCCAAGCTTCCCTATTCGATGAAGGTTCTGCTTGAGAACCTGCTGCGTTTCGAAGACGGCCAGACCGTCACCAGGGAGCATATCACGGCTGTTGCCGACTGGCTGAACAACAAGGGCCGCGTTGAAAACGAAATCGCCTACCGCCCTGCCCGCGTTCTGATGCAGGACTTCACGGGCGTTCCAGCCGTGGTCGACCTTGCCGCCATGCGCGATGCGATGGTGGCTCTGGGTGGTGATCCTGAGAAGATCAATCCGCTGGTGCCTGTCGATCTGGTCATCGATCACTCGGTGATCGTCGATGAGTTTGGCACGCCGAACGCCTTCGCTCGCAACGTGGAGCTGGAATATCAGCGCAACGGCGAACGCTACCGTTTCCTGAAATGGGGCCAGCAGGCGTTCAAAAACTTCCGCGTTGTTCCGCCCGGCACAGGCATCTGTCACCAGGTAAACCTCGAATATCTCGGCCAGACCGTCTGGACGAAAGAAGAAGACGGCGAGACCATCGCTTACCCCGACACATGCGTCGGCACGGACAGCCACACCACCATGATCAATGGTCTGGGCGTCTTGGGCTGGGGCGTTGGCGGTATCGAAGCCGAAGCGGCCATGCTCGGCCAGCCGGTTTCCATGCTTCTGCCTGAAGTGATCGGCTTCAAGCTGACCGGCAAGGTCAAGGAAGGCGTGACTGCGACCGACCTCGTCCTGACCGTCGTGCAGATGCTGCGCAAGAAGGGCGTTGTTTCCAAGTTCGTCGAGTTCTTCGGTCCTGGCCTTGATTCGATGACACTGGCCGACCGTGCCACGATCGGCAACATGGGTCCGGAATACGGCGCCACCTGTGGCTTCTTCCCGGTCGATGGCGAAACCATCAACTACCTGACCATGTCTGGCCGCACCAAGGACCGAATCGCACTGGTTGAAGCCTACTCGAAGGCGCAGGACATGTGGCGCACCGGTGACGGCGCCGAACTCGTCTTCACCGACACACTGGAACTCGACCTCGGCGAAGTCGTGCCATCCATGGCTGGTCCAAAGCGTCCAGAAGGCCGCATCTCGCTGGAAGGTATTGCTTCCGGTTTTGCGACGTCCCTTGAAACCGAGTACAAGAAGCCCGGCCAGCTCGACAATCGCTATCCTGTCGAAGGCACCGATTTTGATCTTGGCCATGGCGACGTTGCCATTGCTGCCATCACATCCTGCACCAACACGTCAAACCCTTCCGTGCTGATCGCTGCCGGTCTTCTGGCCCGCAACGCCGTGGCGAAGGGCCTGACATCCAAGCCCTGGGTCAAGACATCGCTGGCACCAGGATCCCAGGTTGTTGGTGAATACCTCGAAAAGTCCGGGCTTCAGAAAGATCTGGATGCGATCGGATTCAACCTAGTCGGTTTCGGCTGCACGACCTGCATCGGTAACTCCGGTCCGCTGCCTGCGCCGATTTCCAAGACCATCAACGACAAAGGCCTGATCACGGCTGGTGTTCTCTCCGGCAACCGTAACTTCGAAGGCCGTATCTCGCCGGACGTTCAGGCGAACTACCTCGCCTCCCCGCCGCTGGTTGTTGCCTACGCGCTGGCCGGCACGGTTCAGAAAGACCTGACCACCGAGCCGCTCGGTATCGGTTCTGACGGAGAACCCGTTTTCCTAAAGGATATCTGGCCGACATCTGCCGAAATTCAGGAATTCATCCTGAAATACGTCACGCGTGAACTCTATGAGTCCAGATACGCTGACGTGTTCAAGGGCGACGAGAACTGGCAGGCCGTTCAGGTTCCTCCGGGCCAGACCTACGCGTGGGACGACCAGTCCACCTACGTCCAGAACCCGCCATACTTCGTAGGCATGGGCAAGACCGGCACCGGCCTGAAGAACATCAAGGGCGCGCGGGTTCTCGGTCTCTTCGGCGACAAGATCACCACCGACCATATTTCCCCGGCCGGTTCGATCAAGGCTGCGTCACCTGCCGGCGCTTATCTCACCGACAATGGCGTGGGCGTTGCCGACTTCAACCAGTACGGCACACGCCGTGGCAACCACGAAGTGATGATGCGCGGCACCTTCGCCAACATCCGTATTCGTAATCACATGCTTGGGCCAAATGGTAAGGAAGGTGGCTACACCATCCACTATCCATCCAAGGAAGAAATGTCGATTTACGATGCGGCCATGCAGTACAAGGCCGAGGGCACTCCGCTCGTCATCTTCGCTGGCGTCGAATACGGCAACGGCTCTTCTCGTGACTGGGCCGCCAAGGGTACCAACCTCCTGGGCGTAAAGGCTGTGATTGCGCAGTCGTTTGAGCGTATCCACCGCTCCAACCTCGTCGGCATGGGCGTCGTGCCGTTCACCTTTGAGGAAGGCACCACATGGGCCAGCCTCAACCTGAAGGGCGATGAAACGGTCGAGATCGATGGTCTCGAAGGTGACATCAAACCGCGCGAGAAGAAGATTGCCAAGATCACCTACGGTGATGGTACCGTTAAGGAAGTTCCGCTCCTTTGCCGTATCGATACGCTGGATGAAGTGATCTACATGAACAATGGTGGCATTCTGCAAACCGTTCTTCGCGATCTTGCTGCATAGGATCTGACGGATCGAACAGAGAACGCCGGGAGCAATCCCGGCGTTTTTGCGTGGAGAGGTGGCTGAAACACATGGATGTCTCGTAATCGGCCTCACCCCATCGTGACTTTCTATTGAAGGGATTTCGGCGCTATTTTCCCCAGCGCATCCCGACATGAATTGATAGCAATCAATGGTCTGGAGACGCATCCAGACAAGGGTTTTGCAATGTCTCTGAAATACGGGTCTCTGACATTTGGTCTCTCGCTGTGCATGCTCGGCATGCTGGCTGCCGCGCCCCTGCAAGCGCAGGAGCAAGAGGTCAAAGGCGTCGTCGAACTCTTCACATCGCAAGGCTGCGCGTCCTGCCCGCCTGCCGACGAGGCATTGCGCAAGCTGATCCAGAAGGGCGATGTGATAGGCCTGTCTTACCACGTGGATTACTGGAATTATCTTGGCTGGGCAGATTCGCTGGCGTCCAAGGAAAACACCGAACGCCAATACGGCTATGCGCGAGCCCTGGGTCGCAACAACGTCTATACGCCGCAGGCCGTGGTCAACGGTCGCGATCACGTCAAGGGTGCTGATGTCCAGGCGATTTACAACAGGATCGATACCTTCAGGAGCGCTGGCGAAGGCTTAAGCGTGCCCGTGAAGGCGCAGCGTGTAGCAGACGAGATCGCCATCGACATTGGTGCCGGCCGAGGCAAGGCCGATGTCATCGTCGCTTATTTTAACCGCGAGCAAGTCGTTGACGTCCAGAAGGGCGAGAACGAAGGTAAGAAGATTTCCTACTGGCATAGTGTTTACGACGTTCAGACTGTGGGCATGTGGGATGGGAAATCCATGACGGTGAAACTACCCGCCAGCGTGATGAGCAAGGCCAAGACCGGCGGCTGTGCGATCCTGTTGCAAACGACGGACGCGCAGGGCAATCCCGCCGCGATCATCGGTGCAAGTGTTCTTATGACGTCGGGAAGCTGAGTTTTACCCTCGGGCGGGTCAGAAGATCCGATCCGGGCATTGGGGGCTGGGGGTAAAGGGTCAATGCTCCGGACCGGGTCATTTTGGTGCCGAAGCATCAATTGACGATAACGATATCCCATCCAAATCGGGCCATGATTTGACCGAAATAGGGCAATTGCACGTATCGGATTTCCCTAAAACATAACCAGATTGAGCTTGCTCTGCTGATGATGCGAGGCTTGCAATTTGGTCAGGTCGGCGTCAAACTGTCGTACAGATGTCATTTGCAGTTGAGCGAGGTTGTCTGATGACGGATCAATCGGATTTGCAGCGATCAAGTCCATCTCACACCGACAACCCCTCCATTGTCGATATCGGCGAATACAGGCAAAGCAGGGACCCCTTGCCGGTCACGTTCCACCGCCGTGAGCTGGATGCTATTTTGCGCGTCTACGGCCAGATGGTGGGTGAAGGAGAATGGCGGGACTACGCCATCGATCATCTCAAGGAAAAAGCCGTCTTTTCCGTGTTCAAACGCTCTGGTGAAATGCCGCTCTTCCGCATTGAGAAGAATCCGAAACTTGCCGCCAAGCAGGGCGCTTACAGCGTCATCAATGTCGATGGCCGCATCTTGAAGCGCGGGCAGGAGCTGGCGCAGGTGCTGAAGGTCTTCGACAAGGTTCTGAAGCTGATCAAATAATCATCGCAATGTCGGAGACAAAGAAAAAGGCGGCCCGAAAGCCGCCCTGTCCATGTCTGTGTCAACCGGTCTTCCTTACTTGTCGCGGTTTCCAAGAAACTGCAGCAGGAACATGAACAGGTTGATGAAGTCGAGGTAGAGCGTCAGTGCACCCATGATGGCCTTGCGGCCAGCCGTGGCAACGTCGTCACCGTCGAAATACATTTCCTTGATCTTCTGCGTGTCGTAGGCGGTCAGTCCCGCGAAGATCAGCACGCCGATGGCGGAGATCGCAAAGCCCATGGCGGACGACTGCAGGAATATGTTGACGATGGACGCGATGATCAGACCGAACAGGCCCATGATCAGGAACGAGCCCATGCCCGACAGGTCCTTCTTCGTCGTGTAGCCGTAAAGCGACAGCGCGCCGAAGGAAGCAGCGGTGATGAAGAACGTCTGGACGATGCTCTGGCCGGTATAGACCAGGAAGATCGACGACAGCGATACGCCCATCAGCGCAGCATAACCCCAAAAGGTCGCCTGTGCTGCAGACACGCTCATGTTCTGGATGCGGAAGCTCAGGAAGAGCACCAGTCCGAGCGGAGCAAACATCACCACCCACTTCAGCGGCGAGCCATAAAGCAGCTGGGCGAAAGCCGGATTGGTGACCGCCAGAGTGTAAGTGGCGAAAGACGCCACGCCAGTGATGACCAGCGCGAGTGCCATCAGGTTATAAACCTTCAGCATATAGGTCCGAAGACCTTCATCGATCATCGCACCAGACTGTGCATGACCCTGGGCCATACGGTTCTGGTAATTGTTGAAGTCAGACATTGTTACCTCTTTTGAGCTCCGAAATTGCTACGGTGTCGGCATATCGTCGTACTTTCAAGACCATACCCCAGGCGCCGCTGCGGAGCTACAGCAAGCCTACCGAAGAATATGATGATATCACTTCCTAGATACAAGAGCTTTCAGAACCGAAAAAACACCGTATGCGCGAAAAGCGATAACGTTTTGGCGATCAGGATGCCCATTTAATCGTTAAAGTTAAGTGGCGCACAACTTTTCGTATTACTCTCCGGCCAGTCTCAGAACCGGTGCCGCCTTCTGTCCCAGAATTCGCCATGTCCCAATCAACCCGATACCGACGGTCATGACCAGCGCAATGACGATGGTGCCGATTGCGACGTCCGGGAGGAAGCTCGAGGGCAGCTTCATGATGCGCGCAATGACGAACCACGCAGAAGCGCCGCCTGCCGCCAGCGCGAAGACGGCCGTCGCCAGCCCAAGGATTATGTATTCGTAGGAAAACGCACGGATGAGCATGGCGCGGGTGCCACCCAACGTCTTCAGGATCACGGCATCATGGGTTCGTGCCCGGTTGCCCGCAGCAAGCGCGCCTGCCAGAACCAAAACCGAGGCAATCAAGGCCACTGCCGCTGCCGCACGAATAGCGGTCGCTAGCTGACCGACAAGGCGGTTCACCACATCGAGGGCATCCTTGACCCTGACGCTGGTGATCGTCGGATAGGCATTGGTGATGGTCCGCAGAATTTCGCCTTCCTCGGCAGGCGTCGCGGATGGATCGGCAAGCGTTGCCAGCCAGGCGTGCGGCGCCCCGCGGAACGTGTTGGGTGAAAACACCATGACGAAATTGAGCGACAGTGATTCCCATCGCACGTCGCGCAGGTTGGCGATCTTGGCCGTGATGTTGCGCCCCAGCACATTGATGGTGACGCTGTCTCCGATCTTCAGGCCTAGCTCACCCGCCTCTTCCGCCGCAAAGGAAACGAGCGGTTCGCCGCTATAATCTTTCTCCCACCATGTGCCCTGAGACAGCTTGGCATTGTCGGGCAGATCTTCAGCGTAAGTGATACCGCGATCTCCGCGTAGCACCCAACGGCCTGCTGCCGGCACCTCCATTTTGGTCACGTCCTGACCATTGAAGGCGAGGATGCGACCACGCAGCATAGGGACTTCGGTCAATGTACCCTCAGGCGCTTCGCGCTTGACGAGGTCGCGAAAACCGTCGCGGTCGGTGCTTTGAATATCCACGAAGAAGAAGTTGGGCGCCCGTTCTGGCAGACTGCCGGTCAGCTCACGCCGTAAATTACCGTCGATCAACGTTAACGTCACCAAAAGCGTCAGGCCGAGACCGAGCGACAATACAACAGATGGCGTGAGCGCGCCGGGACGGTGAATATTGCCGATGGCAAGCCGAAGCGCTGCCGAGTGAACACGCGGGCTTCGCTTGGCAAGAGCTTTGATACCCCAGGCCACCAGACGCAGAACGATGAATGCGAAAGCCACGGCGCCCAGAAAGATGGATGCGATGAAACGTTCTTCCGACGTGTAGATAGCAAGACCGGCAAGTGTCGCCAAAAGCAGCGCCGTCGCGACCAGATAGGGCCATGAGGGCAGCTTGTTTTCCTCGAAGCCCTGCTCACGAAACAGTGCCGTCGCAGGCACTTCACGCGCCTGGCCCAGAGGCAGAATGGCAAAGGCAAGTGTTGTCAGGAGGCCGAAAACGGCGGCCATGAAAAGCGGGCCGGGATAGATAGCCAGCTCATCCGGTACTGGGAGAACACCTTGAAGAAAACGCATGGCAATCAACGGTGTAATGGCCCCTAATGCCAAACCGATAACAATACCGATCGCGGCGATAAACGCGATCTGAAACAGATAGGTCATCGTCACCACGCTGGCCGGTGCGCCCAAACATTTCAGCGCTGCGATGGTCGTTCGTTTGGAATCAAGAAAAGCACGCACGGCATTGGCCACGCCGACACCGCCGACGATCAGTGCAGTGAGGCCCACAAGCGTCAGAAACTGCGAGAAGCGGTTGACGTTTTCCGTCAGGGAGGGAGCCGCACGGTCGCTGGTGCGGATGGACCATCCGGCACTGGGGAACTCGCGATTGGTGTCATCGGTCACCGTCGCCCGTTTGGAGACATCGGTGAGACGGACCTTATAGGCATGCTCCACAAGACTGCCGCTCTGGATAAGGCCTGAAGCAGCCAGCGCATCGCGGCCGATGAGGAGACGCGGGGCAAAACCGAACCCATCCGACAGCGCATCCGGCTCGTTGGCAACGGTTGCCGTAAGCTTCAGCCTGACATTGCCAAGCAGCAGCTCGTCGCCGAGCTTGATCCCCAGCCGTTCTAGAAGCAGCGGGGCTGCAACGGCGCCATAAGCCTCCCCCTGTTTGGCGAGAAGCTGGGGAAGCGGAGCGGCAGGGGCTGCCTCGAAGGTACCAAAAAGCGGATAGGCCCCGTCCACCGCCTTGACCTCTGTCAGCGTCTGTTGTGACCCATCAGCCAGCCGCGCCATGGAGCGCAGCCCGGTCGACATGGCGACCTCGCCTAGACCATCCAGGTAGGCACGCTCCTGCGGCGATGCCTCCCGGTTGCGAAGCTCGAAGCGCACGTCGCCTGCCAGAATGGACTGTCCCTGTGTGGCGATGGAACTGGTGACGGCGCGCGAAACGGAATTGACGGCTGCGATGGCGCCGGTGCCCAGCGCGATGCAGGCGAGGAAAATGTAGAAGCCGCGCAAACCACCGCGAATTTCGCGGCTGGCGAGCCGCAAGGCATTGCGGATGTTGAAAAGCGACGGGAGCAGAGATGTCATATCGAGACCGCCTGCTTAGCAACCGGTTCGGCGCTATCGCTTTCGATCTGACCTGAACGAACCTTGATCTGGCGCGAGCAGCGGGCGGCAAGAGACACGTCGTGGGTGACGAGGATCATCGTCATGCCGCGCTCTGCCTGTTTGGAAAACAGGAGATCGGCAATCTGCCTGCCGGTGTCGGTATCCAGATTGCCGGTCGGCTCGTCGGCGATCAGCACGGCGGGTGAAGGGGCAAGCGCACGGGCGATCGCCACGCGCTGCTGTTCACCGCCGGAAAGCTGCCCCGGATAATGGTCAAGCCGCGCGCCCAGCCCCACCGCCACAAGCTCTTTCTTGGCGATATCGAACGGGTTCGGCACATTGGCGAGCTCAAGCGGTACCGCGACGTTTTCGAGTGCCGTCATATTGGCAATGAGATGAAACGACTGAAAAACGATACCGATATTGCGCCCGCGAAACTCTGCGAGAGCGTCTTCACCGAGCTTGTGAAGCTGCGTTCCCGCAATCGTGATCGCACCACTGTCGAGCCGTTCCAACCCGGCAAGAACCATCAGCAAGGTTGATTTTCCCGAGCCGGAAGGCCCTACGATGCCAACAGCTTCGCCCTCACCGATGCTGAGGTCGATGCTTTTGAGAACGTGAACCTTTGCAGCAGCACTCCCCAGTGTCAGATCGGCCTTATCGAGATCAATGATGCTTTTCGTCACAATTCGCGTTCCTATATAAAAGAAAATGGCAATCCGGGAGCAATCAGACTTTCGGCAGTGCCAGACAAATTAGGAAGGCCGACATGGGTTTTAAAGCTGCTACCGCTCAATTCATCGTCATCAGTTGCGCATTGCTGTCAGCACACCTCGCGCACGCGCAGGACAAGCCGGTCCAGTTGGTCGGGTTCGGAGACAGCCTGATGGCGGGCTACCAGCTGCCACCCAGCGATAGCTATACCGCGCAACTCGAAACAGTATTAAAGGCCAAGGGCGTCGATGTGGTCGTCACAAATGCTGGCGTATCGGGCGATACGAGTTCAGGTGGTCTTGCCCGTGCCGAATGGTCCGTCCCTGACGGCACCGATGGCGTGATCCTGGAGCTTGGCGCCAACGATGCGCTTCGCGGCATGTCGCCGGATGAGACGGAAAAAAACCTCGATGCGATCATCACGGGTTTTCAGAAACGCGACATTCCGGTCCTTTTGATCGGCATCATGGCACCCCCCAACATGGGAGGCGATTTTGCCAGCCGTTTCAACGAGATTTATCCTCGATTGGCAAAAAAGCACGACGTGCCGCTCTACCCGTTCTTTCTCGACGGCGTTGTGATGGATGAGAGCCTGCAACTTGAGGACCGGATGCATCCCAACACCAAGGGTATCGCCGTGATGGTCGAAAAAACACTGCCCACCGTGGAAGGCTTTATAAAGACGATCGGTGAGCAAAAAAAATAAGCGCTTGCACGCGGAAGCGTTGCATGATTCGCTAGGGCTGTTCTGCCAAAAGATTCGGGGAGCTCGCCATGCCGAGACTGTTTACCGCCCTCGAAATTCCGCGCAATGCGGCGATGAGTTTGTCATTGTTGCGCGGTGGTCTGCCGGGTGCCCGGTGGATCGATGTGGAGAATTATCACATCACGATGCGCTTCATCGGGGACATAGACGGTCGCACCGCCGATGAAGTCGTCAACCGTCTCGATCGTATCGATCGGCCCGAATTCGAGGTTAATCTGACCGGAATAGGTTCGTTCGGCTCCAAAAAGCCGCACTCCATCTGGGCAGGTGTTTCTCCATCTGCAGAGATGAATGCGCTTCAAAGCGAGATCGAGCGCATCTGCCAGCGTCTGGGTCTCCCACCCGATCCGCGCAAGTTCACCCCCCATGTCACCCTTGCGCGTCTGCGCAGTTCCAGACTGGACGATGTAGTACACTATCTTTCCGGGCGTGGCGATTTTCGAACCTCGTCCTTTACGGTCGGGCGGTTCGTGCTGATGTCTTCCAAGGAATCAGTCGGCGGCGGGCCTTATATCGTCGAAGAGGCCTTTCCGCTTCAGGAGGCTTGGCCAGTCTCCAATTTGCCGATCAAGGACGTGCACCCGGAAAAAAGCATGGTGTAGACGGTCTGGAAACCGTCTTGCCCGCCATAGTAGGGATCTGGAACATTTGATCTCACACCAGTGGCATAGTCCGCGAACAGGTAAAGCTTCCTGGCGCAATGCTGCGGGCAGAGCGCCTTAAGGCTGGTAAGGTTGTCGTCGTCCATGGCAAGGATGAGATCGAAATCCTCGAAATCGGACGGTCTCACCTGCCGCGCCTTCTGTTTGGCAATATCAATGCCGTGGTCGCGCGCGACGGTGACCGAGCGTCGGTCGGGCGCATCGCCGGAATGCCATCCTCCTGTTCCCGCGGAATCGATCACGAATCGGTCGGCTATCCCCCGTTGAGCGATCAGATGCGCGAAGATACCTTCCGCCAGAGGCGAGCGACAGATATTTCCCATGCAAACAAAAAGGACTGCTGTGCGTTTCATTCCCGATCTCCACCAAAACTGTTGGGCGGTTTTGCGATGTAAGGCGATATAGATAAAACGAAGAGCGCAGCAAGATACGCAAACCGCGTGTCTTTTGCTCAATGAAAGGCAAAAAGATGCAATATCCCAAACTCGAAAAAGATGTGATCGACGCCGAACTGGCCAAGCTTGAAGGCTGGTCTTTGCGTGAAGACGGTCTGGCCATCGTCAAGGCTTACAAGTTCGCCAACTTCGCCGAAGCCTTCGGTTTTATGGCTGAGTGCGCCCTGGTGGCTGAAAAACTCAATCACCATCCCGAATGGTCCAACGTGTACTCCCGCGTCAAAGTATGTCTTACGACCCATGATTCACAGGGCGTTACAGAGCGTGACATCATGCTCGCTGGTGCGATGCAGAAGGCCGCAGGCGGACGCGGCGATTGAAGATAAGGCGTGAGGCCTTATATTATCGGTTATGACCACAGGACACACGACCATGGATGATGTGAAGATCGGTGAGATTTTGCTGCCGGGCGAACCCGACAGGCAAGAAGAGACCGAACGTCAGGTGCGATCAAAATTCTGGCCAAAGATGAAGCGGGTGGCCAGCAAAGTGCCGTTTGCACGAGACGCGGCTGCCGCCTATTATTGCGCCATGGACCGCGAGACACCGTTCCGCGCAAAGGGCATCCTTCTGGCAGCACTCGGTTATTTCATTTTGCCGATTGATGTCGTACCCGATATCTTCGCGGTTGTCGGCTTTACCGACGACATCGCAGTTTTGACGGCAGCCCTGGCCATGATCCGGGCCCATATCAAGATGGAACATTATGAAGCGGCCGATGCGGCCATTGAAAGGCTTCAGCAGGAGTAACGGCTCTGTGATTGCCTGTTTTCGACCCTGTTGGGCGCTGACAAATTCTTGCCTGAATTCTTGTGTCATTGCTCATGAAACGAGCACGTAAGTGTTCGCGGGCTGGCGCTGGGAGCCGCCGATCTGTTACATCTTGATGCAAATTTCGAATTTTCGCATTGGTGTTGACGGTTTGGTAACCGATCTTTAGCCAATATCAGCATGACGGACTTCACCTAGCATCGGCCCGGCGCAGCCGTTCGGCCAACTGGAAGACAATAAACCCGGCAGGAAATTCAATGTTTGTAAGAAGTGTAGCAACCGCAGTCGCCATTTTGCTGACCAGTGTCGGCATTGCCTCTGCACAGTCGCCCACGCGCATCCAGCAGTTCAATGCATGGGGTGCCTATTCGTACAAGTCGGGTAACAGCACCGTTTGCTATGCTCTCTCCATTCCAACCTCCAAGGAGCCGGCGAGCGTCGAGCACGGCGATATCTTCTTCATCGTCTCGCAGCGTCCTGGACAGAATATTTCTTACGAGCCACAGGCAATGGTAGGATACAGCCTTCGCGAAGGATCCAAGGTCAATGTGACCATCGACAGCAAGACCTTCGTGATGTTTACCAAGGATAAGGCCGCATGGGTCGAAAATGCTGCAGAGGAGCCAGCGCTCGTTGCAGCGATGAAGGGCGGCAAGTCGATGACTGTAAAGGCCACATCCGCCCGCGGCACCGCCACCAGCTACGCCTACTCCCTTTCGGGAATTTCGGCTGCGCTGAAGCAGGTCGAAAGCTGTAAATAGGCATAGCCGAAATGTGTCTTGTAATGGCCGGTCCTTGACCGGCCATTTGCGTTTTTGCTGCTTTGATGCTAAAGGCGCGTCAACAAGATAGGCGGATGCGCGAAAAGCGCTTCGCCTTTGATTTTTCACCACATGCAGACCACAGTCCGCCGCTTTGTTTGCGCGGTTTCTCTCTGCAATGGCTGATGGGATGAAGCAATGTCCGTACTGGAAGCAAGCGCCGGTCTGGTGATCAAGAAACCGATGGTTGCCAATATCGATCTGTTGGATGGCAAACCGTCATTGATCGGCATCACGCGCGAAGAGATGGCCGAAGCGCTGATGGATATCGGCGTGCCGCAGAAGCAGGCTAAAATGCGCGTCAGCCAGTTGTGGAACTGGCTTTACGTGCGCGGCGTCTCCGACTTCGACCACATGACCAATGTGGCCAAGGACCTGCGCGAAAAGCTGAAGACCCATTTCACCATCGCGCGCCCCGAAATTGTCGAGGAGCAGGTTTCCAACGATGGCACCCGCAAATGGCTGATGCGTTTTCCGCCGCGTGGCGCCGGCCGTCCTGTCGAAATCGAAACTGTTTACATTCCCGAAGAAGGTCGCGGTACCCTCTGCATTTCCAGCCAGGTTGGCTGCACGCTGACCTGTTCCTTCTGCCACACCGGAACGCAGCGTCTGGTGCGCAATCTAACGGCGGAAGAGATTTTGGCGCAGCTTCTGGTCGCCCGTGATCGCCTTGGTGATTTTCCAGACCGCGAAGCGCCGCAGGGCACGATCATGCCAGCCGAAGGACGCAAGGTGTCCAACATCGTGATGATGGGTATGGGCGAGCCTCTCTACAACTTCGAGCATGTCAAAACAGCTTTGCTGATCGCGACCGATGGCGATGGCCTATCGCTCTCCAAGCGCCGCGTGACGCTGTCCACATCCGGTGTCGTGCCGGAAATCTTCCGAACCGGCGAAGAGATCGGCGTGATGCTGGCGATTTCGCTGCATGCCGTGCGCGACGAGTTGCGCGACATGCTGGTGCCGATCAACAAGAAATACCCGCTGAAAGAGCTGATCGACGCCTGCCGCAACTATCCCGGCGTGTCGAACGCCCGCCGCATCACCTTCGAATATGTGATGCTGAAGGACGTCAACGACAGTCTGGAAGACGCCAAGATGCTGACGCAGCTGTTGAAGGGCGTTCCCGCGAAAATCAATCTCATTCCGTTCAACCCATGGCCGGGCACCAACTATCAGTGTTCGGACTGGGAGCAGATCGAGAAGTTCGCCGATTTCATCAACCATGCGGGTTACGCCTCGCCGATCCGTACCCCGCGTGGGCGCGATATCCTGGCGGCATGCGGTCAGTTGAAATCGGAATCCGAGCGCATGCGCAAGACCGAGCGCATGGCATTCGAGGCGATGATGATCGCCAATCACGGCGCGGACGACTGACCAAAAAAAGAATTGATGGGTCTGTCAGGCTTCCCCGATTGATTTCGTTTTAACGCTTTCTTAAAGAGGGCCAGAAAAGCGAAACAACCGGAGGAATACCCCATGCGCGCACTCGTTCTGGCGCTCGCCGCCGCAACCGCTCTTGCCCTGCCTGCGAAAGCGCAAGACGTGACCGTTGCCGTGACCGCAATCGTCGAACACCCGGCGCTGGATGCTGCGCGTGATGGCGTAAAGGCAGCACTTGCGGAAGCTGGCTACAAGGAAGGCGAAAATCTGAAATTCGTCTATCAGTCCGCACAGGGCAACCCCGGTACCGCGTCGCAGATCGCCCGCCAGTTCGTCGGCGACGCGCCTGACGTCATCGTTCCGATTTCCACACCGTCTGCCCAGGCTGTCGTTGCCGCCACCCGCGATATTCCCATCGTCTTCACGGCCGTCTCCGATCCTGTGGGAGCCCAGCTGATCAAGTCCATGGAAAAGCCCGGCCGCAACGTGACGGGCCTTTCCGACAGGTTGCCGGTTGCCGAGCATCTGGCCCTGATCAAGGAAATCACGCCAAACGCCAAAACCATCGGCTATATCTACAATTCTGCCGAGGCCAACTCTGTTTCGACGCTCGATCTTTTGAAGGCCGAAGCGGAAAAGGCAGACTTGATGGTCGTGGAATCCGTTGCCACGAAATCTGCCGAAGTGCAGGGTGCCACCCGCGCGCTAGTGGGCAAGGCCGACGTGATCTACGTTCCCACAGACAACACCATCGTCTCAGCCTTCGAAGCCGCTGCCGGTGTTGCGACAGAGGCCAAAATTCCACTGTTTGCCGCCGATACGGATTCCGTGGCGCGCGGTGCGATCGCGGCACTTGGCTTCAACTATTTTGACGTGGGCAAGCAAACCGGTGCCGTCGTCGTTCGCATCCTGAAGGGTGAAAAGCCCGGCGATATACCAGCGACCGTTGCCGTTGGCACCGATCTCGTTCTCAACAAAACGGCCGCTGCAAAGGCTGGCGTGACGTTTCCTGAGAGCGCAACAAAGCGCGCGACAAAGATCATCGAATGAAAGACCATCTGCCCTCTCCATCATCCTCGGGCCTGTCCCGAGGATCTACCGGCGTTCAGTGACAGTTGAACGGCGCCAGATGCCCGGGACAGACCCGAGCGTGACGAAGGAGAGATTGGCGGGCGAAATGGCAGTCTGACGACTGTTTCAATTGCAGCTCACTGCAAGGCGGGCGACAAATCAAGGACTTATCTCGTGAGCCAAATCGCATTCTGGGGTGCCGTCGAACTGGGGCTGGTTTTCGCCTTCGTCGCTATCGGCGTTTATCTCGCATTCCGCGTGCTCGACTTTCCCGACCTGACCGTGGACGGTTCGTTTCCGCTGGGTGCTGCCGTGGCTGCGGTATTGATTGTCGCTGGTTTTAATCCATGGGTCGCAACAGGCATTGCCATGGTCGCGGGTGCGTCTGCCGGTCTGGTGACGGCAGTTCTGAACGTACGGTTCAAAATTCTTAATCTTCTCGCCTCGATCCTGACCATGATCGCGCTGTTTTCCGTGAACCTGCGCGTCATGGGCAAGCCGAATATCGCACTGCTCAATCAGGAAACAGTCATTGAACCCTTCTACGGGCTCGGGATCGCCGAATATCTGCTGCGTCCGCTCTTCGTCGGCGTGCTGGTGGTGATCGCCGTTATTCTCGTCTGGCGTTTTCTGGAAAGCGATGCGGGCCTTGCCATGCGCGCCACCGGTGCCAATGCCCGGATGGCGCGGGCACAGGGCGTAAAGACCGGCAACCAGATCTATCTCGGCATGGCGCTCTCCAACGCGTTGGTCGCGCTTGGCGGCGCGCTGTTTGCCCAGACCAATGGGTTTGCCGATGTGACCGCCGGTGTCGGCACTATCGTCGTTGGCCTAGCCGCCGTTATCATCGGCGAGACGCTGTTCGGTTCACGCGGCATTCTGATCGCCCTCATCGGCTGCGTGCTCGGTTCCATCGCCTATCGTCTGGCGATCCAGTTGGCTCTGTCCAGCGATGCACTTGGCCTGAAAGCCTCCGACCTCAATTTCGTGACAGCCGTGCTGGTCGCCGTAGCACTCATTTTGCCGCGCCTGCGCCGTGGAGGAGCATCGTCATGATTTCCCTGTCCAATATCGAGGTCGTCTTCGGACGCGGTACGCCGCTGCAAAAGCAGGCACTGGCCAAGATCGATCTGACCATTGAAGATGGCTCCTTCGTCACCGTCATCGGTTCCAATGGTGCTGGAAAGTCCACCCTGCTCGGCGTTCTCGCTGGCGATGTTTTGCCCACAGCGGGCAAAGTCACCATCGGCGACGTGGACGTGACGCGCAAACCAACGGCCAACCGTGCCGGTCAGGTCGCCCGCGTGTTTCAGGACCCGCTGGCGGGCAGCTGTGGGGCACTGAGTATCGAAGAGAACCTCGCGCTTGCCGCAGCACGTGGCAAGACCCGGGGGCTTCTGCCTGCCCTTGGCAGCGGACGACGAGCGTTCTTCAAGGAGCGTATCGCGTCCCTCAACCTTGGTCTGGAAAACCGCCTGAAGGACCGCATGGACCTTCTGTCCGGTGGCCAGCGTCAGGCCGTTTCACTGGTCATGGCCACTTTGGCCGGATCTGACGTCCTGCTGTTGGACGAACATACGGCGGCACTCGACCCCGGCATGGCTGAATTCGTCATGCAATTGACCCAGACGGTCGTCGAAGAGCGCAAGTTGACGACGCTGATGGTCACGCACTCCATGCGTCAGGCGCTGGATTACGGCAACCGCACCATTATGCTGCATGCGGGGGAAATCGTGCTGGATGTATCAGGTGAGAGCCGCAAGGGCTTGCAGGTTGAAGACCTGATCGAGATGTTCCGCAATATACGCGGCCAGACATTGGATGACGACGAATTGCTGATAGGTTAGAATCGCCATAGAAAAACGCCGTGCGCCTGGGGTAGCACACGGCGTTTCATTGCACCGAAAAATTACATTTTCGGCAGCAGAACCTTGTCGATGACATGAATGACGCCGTTAGATTGCTTGACGTCCGCAATCGTGACATCGGCTACGTTGCCGCTCTCGTCGGTCAGCGTGATCTTGTTCATGCTCTGCTTGGCTTTCAGAATGCAGCCACCGACCGTTTTCACATCATGTGTGCCGCCATCGTCCTTGATCATCTTTTCGATGGCTGTCGACATCGCGTCAGCAGCGACGACATGGCATGTCAGGATTTTGGTGAGCTTTGCCTTGTTCTCAGGCTTCAGAAGCGTTTCGACGGTGCCCTTTGGCAAAGCGGCAAACGCTTCATTGGTAGGAGCGAAAACGGTGAAAGGGCCTTTGCCCTGCAACGTTTCGACCAGACCGGCAGCCTTCACGGCAGCGACCAGCGTGGTGTGATCCTTGGAGTTCATGGCGTTTTCGACGATGTTCTTGTTTTCGGACATGGCGGCCCCACCCACCATCGGGTTCTTGGCTTGGGCTGCGAATGCGACGGTCGAAACGGCTGCGGCTAGCGCGATCATGCGCAGGCTGGACTTCATCATGGCGTTTTCTCCTCTGGTTCCGCCAATCGCCACCGGCGTTTTTGCAGGTGACGTATCCGGTTACAGGGAGACTTACGGGTGATGTTCAGACGAAGTTTCAGCCGTGGTGGTTTTTTCTTAAAAAAATAACGATTTTTTAAATTCAGAGCTGCCGCGTTGTCCCGCTAGCCAGAACCGGGCCGGTTGGTTTGCCAGTGGGTGAGCCTCCATAAGGCTCAAGGCTGACAGCCAGCGTCATGCCATCTTTAAGCTGGTCTCGCATCTTGACGGGAACGACCATTTCCGCGTCCTTGTGGGGATCGACCACGCCCAGCGAATGCGGTGTTCCATCGGCATTCACCAGCCAGAGCTCAAGCGACTTTTGCTGATTTTCACCGGCGGCCATCGGCGTCAGGACCATTTTTCCCGAGTGCGCGTTGTAGGCAACCATCACCGCCATAGGAACATCCGGTGAGGACAGTTCGGCCATATAAGACATGCGTGTGGGTTGCTCAGGTGTCCGCACATTGAAAGCGCTGACGAGGACAACCAGTGCAGCGGCGGCACTGGCCATGGCTGTCATGCCGCGCCAGAATGCGAGCGAACTCCACAGCCCCGATATCGATGCTTTTGATTGATGCGGTGTACCGAACAATCTCTTTTCTATCTTCGCCAATGTTGCGGCAGGCGGGGTGTCGGGTTCATAAGCACTGTTCAGGCCAGAGAAATGCGTCTCCCAGTTCTGTACCAGACGTGCAAACGCATCATCCGTCAGAATGCGCGTTTCGACCTTCTTGCGGTCAGTAAACGACAGTACGCCCAGAACATATTCTGCGGCAATCGCGTTATCGCGGGGGGCGTCCCCCTTATTTTGCTCGGATGCCGTCATCTCTCCATGCACTCTTTGAGTTTGATAAGGCTACGCCTCAACCATGTCCGCATCGTATTCAGGGGTACAGCGTAATGTTCTGCAAGCTCCAGATAGCTCATGCCATCCAGATATGCGCGCTTTACGGCATCTGCACGGGTGTCTTCCAGTTCCGCCAGACACAGGTCTATCGTCCGACCAGTGTCCTTGTTCAATGTCGCCTGTTCCGGGTCAGGTGAACCGTCAGTCAGATCAGGCACGTCATCCAGTTCACTCGCAACAGGTTTGCGCACGCGAATCATATCGATCGACTGATTGCGCGCAACCGTGGCCATCCAGCCTTCCGGCGTTCCTGCCATGGCCGAAAACAAGTGCGCACGCTGCCAAATCTTGACGTAGACCTCTTGCAACGCCTCATCGGCGTCTGTCCGGTCTTTGAGTATACGCAGGCAGATGGAAAAAAGTTTCGGGCTCGTCTGTTTATAGAGCAAAACAAATGCATTGCGATCCGACAATGCAACGCGGCCGATTAAAGTACCAAGGTCTTCATGCCGCATCATGCCATCCCGCCAAAGCCCATAGGTACGCCATGCCGCTATTTAGCCTGAGCAAAGAAAATCTTGAAGGCGAAAAGCGAAAACACACCGGCAATCGTATAATCCAGCCCGCGCAGGACCTTGCGATTGCTTTGCAGCCAGCCTGAAAGCCGATCCGCAGCAATGACGATAGCGATGCCGATCGGTAACGCGACGATGATCGACCAGAGACCGAGGAAAATCAGCTTTCCTGTGACGTGGGGGTCGGAGGCGCTGACGAATTGCGGCAGGAACGTCATGAAGAAGATGATGACTTTCGGGTTGAGCAGATTGACCCAGATACCGTTCAGCAGTGCAGACGTCAGCGAAGCCTCTGCCTTCTGCTCCTTCGGGCGCTCCATGACGAAATTCGAGCCTTTGCGGATGGCCTGAATCGCCAGCCAGACGAGATAGGCCGCCCCACCCGTTTTCAAAACCAGAAAGGCCGTGGGAGACGCAACGATGAGGGCCGCAACGCCGAAGGCAACAAGCATCGTATGCACTGTAATGCCGAGATTGGTGCCGACCAATGTCATGAAGCCGGACGCCCGACCTTCACGCAGGGACCGGCTGATCCACAGCGTCATGTCAGGACCCGGCGTCACCGCCAACAACAGAATGGCGACGGTAAAGGCAATCAGGGTAGGCAGGCTGGGTATGAAATCCACGGCGGCACCACATTTTGGAAAGTTGGATACGCGTTCATAACGCCGTTTCCAGAGCCTGCCAAGCCAGAGAAGGCAAGACCGCGCCCGAAGGCGCGGCAGGTATATCAGCTATTGAGAAAAGACTTGAAATCGTCGCTGTAATCGTCGTGCCAGCGCGACAGTGGCGGGCGGTTTTGAACGATGTCGTTGGCCGCCCAGAGGATACGTTTCTCGTCCGTTCTGCGATCCACATCGCCATCCGGGCACAGAATGTAAAAATCGCCGTTGCCGATGCTGTCGACCATGAAATCGACCGTCTGTTCGCTGGTCCATGCACCAGATGGCTTTTCGGTTCGGCCATTGGCGGTAAGACCGGTAAAGACAAAGCCGGGGATGAGAAGATGCGCGAAAATTTTGCTGTTCGGTGTGTTCCGCAGTTCGTGCTGCAAGGCTTCGGTAAAGGCCTTCACGCCGGCTTTGGAAACATTATAGGCGGGATCGCCTGGTGGCGTGGTGATGCCCTGCTTGGAGCCTGTGTTGATGATGAGGCCCTGTTCGCCATGGGCCAACATGCCCGAACCGAATACCCGGCTGCCGTTGACGACGCCCATCAGGTTGACACCGAAAATCTTGTCCCAGTTTGCCTGCGGCCCGAAGATGGCGCTGCCGGGCTGTACGCCCGCATTGTTCATTAGCACATGCACACGCCCGAAACGCTGAATGACGGCGCGCTCCAGCGCTTCCAGTTCATCGAGTTTCGAAACATCGGTGGGAATGGCGACGATCTGCGCCTCACCACCGTCGGAAATCTGCGCAATCTCGCTTTGGGCGTTGCTTAGCTTTTCACCGTCGAGATCGACCAGCACGACGCTCATGCCGAAGCCGGCGAACTTGCGGGCGGCGGCAAGGCCGATACCGGAGGCTGCGCCTGTCACCACGGCGACATTGTCTTGCACGAATGCAGGGTGAAGTTTTGTCATTGGTTTCTCCTTTTCGCTGACGCTTTAAAAGTTCGGCAGCGATGTCCCGTGGAACCATGCGCTCTCGTAACGCTGCCCACAGTCTAGTCCTATCGGCTCGCCAAGTCACATGAAGATGAGCCCGTTCCAACTTTGGACGATTTTGCATTTTTGTTGCACCAGCCGATAAACTCGCTAAAAGTGCCGAAATCCCAAGGAAATGGCGATATCCTGACGTCGCCGACACGCAAATGGATTTCACTGATGGCTCTTCCAAAAGACGTAAAGAAAGTCGTTCTCGCCTATTCCGGCGGACTTGATACCTCGATTATCCTCAAATGGCTCCAGACCGAACTGGGTGCGGAAGTCGTGACCTTCACGGCAGACCTCGGCCAGGGCGAAGAGCTTGAGCCGGCCCGCAAGAAAGCCGAGATGATGGGCATCAAGGAAATCTATGTTGAAGATGTGCGCGAAGAATTCGTTCGCGATTTCGTGTTTCCGATGTTCCGCGCCAACGCCGTTTATGAAGGCGTCTATCTGCTGGGCACCTCGATTGCCCGCCCGCTGATTTCCAAACACCTGATCGACATCGCCAAGAAGACCGGCGCCGACGCCATCGCGCATGGCGCGACCGGCAAGGGCAATGATCAGGTTCGCTTCGAGCTGTCCGCCTATGCGCTCAACCCCGACATCAAGATCATCGCGCCTTGGCGCGACTGGGATTTCAAGAGCCGTACGGATCTTCTGAACTTCGCCGAACAGCACCAGATCCCGGTTGCCAAGGACAAGAAGGGCGAGGCTCCTTTCTCCGTCGATGCCAACCTGTTGCACTCCTCATCCGAAGGCAAGGTTCTGGAAGATCCAGCGGTCGAGGCACCTGAATACGTGCATATGCGCACCATTTCCCCGGAAGCAGCGCCAGACAAGGCAACCATCATCAAGGTCGGCTTCCGCAAGGGTGATGCCTGCTCTATCAATGGCGTCGAGATGTCACCTGCGACAATCCTTGCCACGCTGAACGATTACGGTCGCGACAACGGCATCGGTCGTCTCGATCTTGTCGAGAACCGTTATGTCGGCATGAAATCGCGCGGTGTTTACGAAACACCCGGTGGCACGATCCTGCTGACGGCCCACCGCGCCATCGAATCCATCACGCTCGACCGGGGTGCAGCCCACCTCAAGGACGAGATCATGCCGCGCTATGCGGAACTCATTTACTACGGCTTCTGGTTCTCGCCAGAGCGTGAAATGCTACAGGCGCTGATCGACAAGAGCCAGGAGCATGTCGATGGTGAAGTCACGCTGAAGCTCTACAAGGGCAATGTCATGGTCATCGGCCGAGAAAGCGACAAGTCGCTCTATTCCGACACGCTGGTTACCTTCGAAGACGATCAGGGCGCTTACGACCAGAAGGATGCGGCAGGCTTCATCAAGCTCAACGCCCTGCGCCTGCGCACTTTGGGCAAGCGCAACCTTGGCAAGTAAGTCTGTTCAGATATGATGTCAAAAGCCCCGGTCTCCGGGGCTTTTTCATGTCCGCCTGCGCGACATGATCGCAAAAATGACGTAGCTGGCCACGGCACTCAATTCCATCAACGGAATGATCGTGCCGAAACTCGTCAGCGGTGACCCGAGCACGGATGCTGCGACACCGGCTGTAAAACCCGCACTCATCTGGATAAACCCCATCATCGCCGAAGCGGAGCCTGCGATGTGCGGAAAAGGCGCCATACCCATGGTGATGATATGCGGCGTCAGCAGCGCAAGGCCAAAAGTCGCCACCGCAACAGGCCCCATGATGGAGAGGAAAGAAGGCGCCAGCATCTGCACGGACAGAAAGATCAACACCCCACCCGTTGCCGACAGGCAAAGACCTGCCACCGCAGATCGACGATCGCCTATTCTGCGCGACATGAACCGCAGGGCGATAGAACCCAGAAAGTAAGCGCCTGACTGCATCAGCATTCCCACGCCAAAGGCTGTCGGCGACAAGCCAACATCGTTGATCAGTACGAAGGGCAGCATGGTCGATTGTGCATAGAGCGCGCCGACAGTGCCGCCCAGCACCAGTGCCGACAACAGGAATCGCGGTGACACCAGAAGCTCGCCATAGGCGCTGAACAGACGGCTTGGACGAAGGCGACTGGAGTCCGGTACCGTCGTTTCGCGAAGATAAAAACCAATGGCCGTAATCGAAATCAGTCCGAAAGCCAGCATCAGGACGAAGACCGATTGCCACCCGAAGGCCAGCAGAGACAGGCCTCCTATGGTTGGCCCCGCCGCCGGGCCAACCGCCAGCATGATGCCGATGAGGTTCAGGATGCCGATGGCCTGATGGCCACTGAACTGGTCGCGCACAACCGCCCGCGCAACGGTAACGCCAACTGACGCACCTATACCCTGAATAAGACGAGCAGCCAGCAGCACCTCCACACTGGGTGCGAAAGCGGCCAGCGTTCCGCCCGCCAGATAGATCAGCAAAAACAGGATCGTCGCCTTGCGCCGCCCAAAGGCATCCGACATGGCACCCGAGACCAGCTGCGCCAGGGCGAAGCCCCCGAAATAGAGTGTAAGGCTCATCTTGATGGCGGATTCCGACGTCGCGAAAGCTCTGACGAGTTCTGGCATGGCTGGCGTATAGATCGCCATCGATACGGGACCGAGCGAGGTCAGCATCGCCCCGAGAACCGCGGTGCGCCGCACGCTCATGGGCGTTGTGGGATGTTTCATGCAGAATTCTGCTTGTTCTTGTCGCTCACCGCTATCTGCAGGTTGTTCTGCAGGATCGCCAGAAGATCGTGAAACTGTGAAAAATCACTCTCGCTGAAATCAGCCGTCGCCAGACTGATCAGACTGTCCACTTCTTGGCGCACGGCCACCAGCAACTGCGCCGATGTGTCGGTGAGATAAATGCATTTGGAGCGGCGATCATCCGGATTGGGGCGGCGCTCAACAAGGTCGAGCGATTCCAGCCTGTCGAGATAGGTGCAGACCGTCATGGGTTCGAGCCCGATGCGGTTTGCAATATCGGCCTGTTTACTCCCATCGATGGCGGCAACCGTCAGCAACGCGCGCGCTTCTCCCGGTGTCAGTCCAAGCCCGGCCTCAGCGATGCGCCGCTCGAAGGCACTGTTGAGAAAACGTACACTGCTGTTCAAAAGGAATGCCAGCGACTGTTTTTCGAGTGAAGTGTTCATGGCACGCCTGCTTCGTAAGCCTCTCTTATAAAAAACTTCGCCGCACGATGGCAAGACGCACTGTTTACGCGCAGCTTTCGTGAGGCGGATAGCGTCCTTGCCATGCATGCGATTACGTGACGACATATTGAAACCCGACCTCAGCCATGCCCATATGCAGACAAATCGCATCTGCATGAGGACGAACCAATGACTTCAACCGCCGCGCACTATCCTGCCCTTACGGAATGGAACGGAAAAAACGGTTTGCCTCGGTTCGATGCTGTCAAAGACGAGGATTTTGCCGGTGCTTTCGATGAAGCCCTCGCCATCCACGATACCGAGATTGACGAGATCGCGGGCAACCCTGATGCCCCGAACTTCGCCAACACCATCATTGCTCTGGAAACCGCCGGGGAAGCGTTGTCACGGGTCTCGGCACTGTTCTGGAACAAGGCCGGTGCTCATACCAATCCTGCCATTCAGGCACTGGAGCGCGACATCGCGCCAAAAATGTCGCGGCATTACTCTCGGATCAGCATGAACGAAGCGCTTTTTGCGCGCATCGATGCGCTGTGGGAGAAACGCGAGACCCTTGGCCTGACAGGTGAGGAGACGCGCGTCTTGGAGCGGCACTGGAAGGGCTTTGTCCGTTCGGGTGCGAAGCTGGCGAAAGACCATCAGGAACGCCTTGCCGCCATCAACGAAGAGCTTGCTGGCCTCGGTGCAAAGTTCGGGCAGAATGTTCTGGCCGACGAAAAAAGCTGGAAGCTGCTTCTGTCTACGGAAGAAGAACTTGCAGGCCTTCCCGGTTTCCTGCGCGACGCAATGGAAAGTGCTGCGCGCGAGCAGGGCGAAGACGACAAATTCGCCGTTACCCTGTCGCGCTCGATCATCGAACCTTTCCTGACATTTTCCGAGCGTCGCGACCTGCGCGAACAGGCGTTTCACGCGTGGGTCGCGCGTGGAGAAAATGGCGGCGACACAGACAATCGCGAGACCGTAAAGCGCACGCTCGAACTGCGCGATGAAAAGGCAAAGCTTCTGGGCTACGCAAATTTTGCCGCCTATAAACTTGATAACACCATGGCAAAAACGCCGGATGCCGTAAACGCGCTGTTGATCCGGGTCTGGGAAAAAGCGGTCGAGCGCGCCGCAGAGGAAGAGGCAGAACTGGCCACCGTCATCAGCGACGAAGGCAAGAACCATGACGTCATGCCGTGGGACTGGCGTCACTATGCCGAGAAACTCCGGGCGAAAAAGTTCAATTTCTCGGAAGCTGAACTCAAGCCCTATCTGCAACTGGAAAAAATCATCGAAGCCTGCTTCGATGTCGCTCAGAGACTTTTCGGCATCCGCGCCATCGAGTCGAAGGACGTGACCGCCTACCACCCGGATGTCCGCACTTTTGAAATTCGCGATGAGCAGGGTGCTCTCGTCGCGATGTTCCTCGCCGATTTCTTCGCCCGTCCGTCAAAGCGATCAGGCGCATGGATGAGCGCTTTTCAGTCGCAGCACAAACTGCCCCTGAAGAACGGTATGACAGGTGAGTTACCGATCATCTACAACGTCTGCAACTTCGCAAAGCCGTCACAGGGAAAACCGGCGCTGCTGTCGCTCGATGATGCCCGAACCCTGTTCCATGAATTCGGCCACGCCTTGCATGGCATGCTATCCAATGTCACCTATCCCTCCGTTTCAGGAACGGGCGTCTCGCGTGATTTCGTGGAACTGCCGTCGCAGCTTTACGAACATTGGCTGACCGTCCCGGAAATCCTTGAAAAATATGCTCTTCACTATGAGACCGGCACACCAATGCCGAAGGCGCTGCTGGACAAGGTTCTGGCAGCACAGACATTCAACGCAGGTTTCAATACGGTCGAGTTTACCTCCTCGGCGCTGGTGGACATGGCGTTCCACACACGAGGCGCGGTCGCAGACCCGATGGCGGTGCAGGCCGAGGTTCTGGCATCGCTTGGCATGCCGAAATCCATGGTCATGCGCCACGCCACGCCGCACTTCCAGCATGTCTTTTCCGGTGACGGTTATTCGGCGGGCTACTATTCCTACATGTGGTCGGAGGTTCTCGACGCCGATGCTTTCGAAGCCTTCGAGGAAACCGGTGATTCTTTCGACGCCGACATGGCCCGCAAGCTGAAAGACAACATCTACTCCGTCGGCGGCTCCATCGACGCCGAAGAAACCTACAAGGCGTTTCGCGGCAAGATGCCAAGCCCGGATGCGATGTTGAAAAAGCGTGGTTTGGTTTCGGGCTGAGCTTGGCGACAGCCACCCGAAAACTGTCACAAAACTCTGCTATCGCGTTTCTGCAAGGGGCTTATGTCTTAGGCCCCCTTTCGCATTTGTAAAAAAAAGGTTATAGGGCCGCCAGACTAAATTGGCGCATCTAAGATATGACGCCCCAACTTCAGAGATATTGAACAATGGCAATTCGCAACATCGCGATTATCGCGCACGTTGACCATGGCAAAACGACGCTCGTTGACGAGCTTCTGAAACAGTCCGGTTCGTTCCGCGAAAACCAGCGCGTTGCAGAGCGCGTCATGGACAGTAACGACCTCGAAAAAGAACGCGGCATCACCATTCTCGCCAAGGCAACGTCTGTCGAGTGGAAAGGCGTTCGCATCAACATCGTTGACACTCCCGGCCACGCCGACTTTGGCGGCGAAGTCGAGCGTATCCTGTCGATGGTGGATGGCGCGATCGTTCTGGTCGACTCGTCTGAAGGCCCGATGCCACAGACCAAGTTCGTCGTATCAAAGGCTCTCAAGGTCGGTCTTCGCCCAATCGTTGCGATCAACAAAATCGACCGTCCCGATGGCCGCCACGAAGAAGTCATCAACGAAGTGTTCGACCTTTTCGCGAACCTCGATGCCACTGACGAACAGCTCGATTTCCCGATCCTTTACGGCTCCGGTCGCGATGGCTGGATGAATGTCAACCCGGAAGGTCCGAAGGACGAAGGTCTTGCACCGCTGCTCGATCTCGTGCTCAAGCACGTTCCTGAGCCAACGGTTGAAGAAGGTCCGTTCCGTCTGATCGGCACGATCCTTGAAGCCAACCCCTTCCTCGGTCGCATCATCACCGGTCGTATCGCCTCCGGTTCGATCAAGCCGAACCAGGCCGTCAAGGTGCTGGGCCAGGATGGCAAGACCATCGAAACCGGCCGTATTTCCAAGATCCTCGCGTTCCGCGGTATCGAGCGCACCGCGATCGATGAAGCCCATGCGGGTGACATCGTCGCCATCGCTGGTCTTTCCAAAGGCACCGTTGCCGACACCTTCTGTGACCCCTCCGTCACCGAAGCCATGACCGCACAGCCGATCGACCCGCCAACGGTTACGATGTCCTTCATCGTTAACGACTCACCGCTTGCCGGTACCGAAGGCGATAAGGTCACATCGCGCGTTATCCGCGATCGTCTGTACAAGGAAGCCGAAGGCAACGTTGCACTGAAGATCGAAGAAGCCGAAGGCAAGGACTCGTTTTTCGTATCAGGCCGTGGCGAATTGCAGCTGGCCGTTCTGATCGAGACCATGCGTCGCGAAGGCTTCGAGCTTGCCGTTTCGCGTCCTCGCGTCGTCATGCAGAAGGATGAAAACGGCCAGACCATCGAGCCGATCGAAGAAGTCGTCATCGACGTCGATGAAGAACATTCCGGTATCGTTGTTCAGAAGATGTCCGAGCGCAAGGCAGAAATGACCGAGCTTCGCCCATCCGGTGGCAACCGCGTTCGTCTGAAGTTCCTGGCTCCAACGCGTGGCCTCATCGGCTACCAGTCCGAACTGCTGACGGACACACGCGGCACAGCGATCATGAACCGTCTGTTCCACTCCTACCAGCCGTTCAAGGGTGCCATCGCTGGTCGCGTCCAGGGCGTTCTGCTGTCGAATGGTTCCGGTGAAGCGGTTGCTTACGCCATGTTCAACCTGGAAGATCGCGGCCCGATGATGATTGAGCCCGGCGAAAAGGTTTACGCTGGCATGATCATCGGCATTCATACCCGTGACAACGACCTTGAAGTCAACGTCCTCAAGGGCAAGCAGCTCACCAACATCCGCGCCGCCGGCAAGGATGAAGCCGTGAAGCTGACACCGCCGATCCGCATGACGCTCGACCGCGCCCTGTCCTGGATCCAGGACGACGAGTTGATGGAAGTGACGCCAAAGTCCATCCGTCTGCGGAAGATGTTCCTGGACGCCAACGACCGCAAGCGCTTCGACAAGGCAAAGCTTGCTGGCTGATTGCCAGCATAGTTTCAAACTCGAAGAGCCCGGCCATCGCGCCGGGTTTTTTGTTGTCCGGCCTCTTCTATAATTGCCGGACATTTATTCGCGGGACTGAGTCGGACAGCACTTGCCTCAAGGGTAAATATAGCGTTAATTTTTCGCTATCATCCACATGAATAGGCTGTGGGTAAGCTCAAAGCCGTTAACCTTTATGGCTGGTAAGTTTTCCGCGCCGGGATCAGAATCGCGTTATGAAAACGTTATCCATAGACATTCGCCGAGCAGAGCCGGACGATGCGCGCGCCATTTCCGACGCGCATAGATCCTCCTGGCAGCAGGCCTATGGGGGTCTTATTCCCCATAAACCGCTGCGGCAAATGCTGGATCGTCGCAATGAAATATGGTGGCGCAAGGCGGCGCGCGGTTCGGCCACGATGCTGGTGGTGGAGATAGCAGGCGTCATCGCGGGTTATGCGACACTCGGCCTCAACCGCGCCCGCGGTCTGCCTTATGACGGCGAAATCTACGAGATCTATCTGCGCCCGGAATATCAGGGCATGGGCCTCGGCTCTGTTTTATTTACCGAAGCGCGGCGTCTGCTCAAGTCTCTGGGCTGCAACGGCGCCGTCGTTTGGTGCCTGGAAGACAGCGCTGTCGCCACTCATTTCTTCCGTTCTCACGGGGGCAAGGACGTGGCAGAGGGCATGGAGGACTTCGCGGGCGTGCAACTGCGCAAACTCGGTTTCGCCTGGCTCTGACACCACGCGTTCCGTCCCCTACATGAGCGTACCACCTTCGCACGGAGTGGCCTTCAAATCGTACCGATTTTGCTCTAATGCAACCAAGAGCAATGTACTGACCTGCATAATTTCGGAGTGAGAGATGGAAAAATTCACAAAACTGACGGGTGTTGCCGCCCCTATGCCGGTCGTCAACATCGACACGGACATGATCATTCCGAAGGACTATCTCAAAACCATCAAGCGCACCGGTCTCGGCAAAGGTCTGTTTGCGGAAGCCCGTTACCTGGAGGACGGTTCAGACAATCCCGATTTCGTGCTGAACAAACCTGCCTATCGCAACGCCCAAATTCTTGTCGCGGGTGACAATTTCGGCTGCGGTTCCTCGCGAGAACATGCGCCTTGGGCTTTGCTGGATTTCGGCATTCGCTGCGTGATCTCCACCAGCTTTGCTGATATTTTCTACAGCAACTGTTTCAAGAATGGCATCTTGCCCATCGTCGTCAGCCCTGAGAACCTGGAAAAGCTGATGGACGACGCGTCACGCGGCTCTAATGCCGTCGTCACTGTCGATCTTGAAAACCTCGAAATCAGCGGCCCGGACGGTGGCACGATCAAGTTCGAATTGGATGAATTCAAACGCCACTGCATGCTGAACGGTCTCGATGACATAGGCCTGACGCTAGAACATGCCGGTGCGATCGATACGTTCGAAAAGACCAACGCCTCCTCGCGGCCCTGGGCATAGGCGCTTTCGCACGCATTCCAGGCCATCTGGTCTGCAACCCGTACCAAATCGGCGCCAGCCTTCCTTGAAATAGGCAATCTCCACCGCTAAGAAGCCCGCACCCCGCAACGTTACGCTGCGGGGTCACGATTTTTGACGCGCCCGCCGTTTGAAAACCATCCATGGTTTTGCTGCGTGGCCAAGGAGGATTATCATGACAGTGCGCACGCTTTTCCTGCTGCCCGGTGACGGCATCGGCCCTGAAGCCATGGCGGAAGTCCGCAAGCTGATCGATTATCTCAACAGCGAAAAATCTGCTGGCTTCCAAACCGAAGAAGGCCTTGTCGGCGGCAGTGCCTATGACGCGCACGGCGTGGCGATTTCCGACGCAGACATGGAGAAGGCGCTGGCCGCAGACGCCATTCTGTTCGGCGCAGTCGGTGGTCCCAAGTGGGATGGCGTACCGTACGAGGTAAGGCCAGAATCCGGCCTCTTGCGCCTGCGCAAGGACTTGGAGCTGTTCGCCAATCTGCGCCCGGCGATCTGCTACCCAGCTCTTGCTGCAGCATCGTCGCTAAAGCAGGAACTGGTCGAGGGCCTCGATATCCTCATCGTTCGTGAATTGACGGGTGGCGTTTATTTCGGCGAGCCGAAGCAGATCATCGACTTGGGCAACGGCCAGAAACGCGGCATCGACACGCAGATTTATGACACGTTTGAAATCGAACGCATTGCCAGTGTCGCATTCGAGCTGGCCCGCACCCGTGGCAACCGCGTTTGCTCCATGGAAAAGCGTAACGTCATGAAATCCGGTGTGTTGTGGAATCAGGTCGTCACAGAAACCCACGCTGCGAAATACAAAGACGTGCAGCTTGAGCACATGCTGGCCGACGCGGGTGGCATGCAACTGGTGCGCAAGCCAAAGCAGTTCGATGTCATCGTCACCGACAACCTGTTTGGCGATATGTTGTCCGATGTTGCGGCCATGTTGACCGGCTCTCTCGGCATGCTACCGTCCGCCTCGCTCGGCGCCCCCGACGCCAAGACCGGCAAGCGCAAGGCCATGTATGAGCCCGTGCATGGCTCTGCGCCTGATATCGCAGGCCAGGGCATCGCCAACCCCATCGCCATGATCGCGTCCTTCGCCATGTGCCTGCGCTATTCGTTCAACATGGTGGATGAGGCCACCAAGCTGGAAACGGCCATCGCCAACGTTCTGGACAAGGGCATCCGTACCGCCGATATCGTGTCGGATGGCAGCCGTCAGGTCAGCACGTCCGAGATGGGGGATGCGGTTCTGGAAGAGTTCAAGGCGCTTTTTGCGTAAGCGCTGTTGGCTGGGCAGGGGGCATCGCGCCTTGCCCAGCATTATCGTTCGATAAGAGGTGCTCATATCGCTTGTCCGTCAGCGTTTTTAGAAATGCCACGATAGCATCCACCCGCTTGTCATCCAGAGCAGGTGCCGCCGTCAGCTCCGTTATGGCGATATTTTCGGGCACCTCGGGTGCTTCCCACGCCTGACCCGTTTCCGGGTTAATCTGACGGCTGGGCTTCTTGCTTTTGTATTTCACGTAGAACAGCACGACCGTGCGCAGATCCTTGAACACGCCATTGTGCATGTAGGGGCCGGTTACGGCCACATTGCGCAGGGTCGGCACCTTGAATTTGCCACGCTGGGCCGGATCACCCGCCACGGCAGGGTTTTGGGCGAGACCCAGATCCACCGCGTCGGGCCTGGAGCCATTCGCCGCTCGTACCGCCTTGTTGGCGGGAACGCCGATATTGAAATATTTATGGTTGGTGAAGACACCATCGGACAGACCGTTTGCGCCCTTGATCTCATGGCATGTGTTACAGTTTGTGAACTGGCTGGATGACATCAAGACGCGGCCCAGCTCTTCCTGATCGGTCAGCTTTTCCTCACCACGCAAAAAGCGGTCATATCTGGAATCAAACGCAGAGAACGTATCGGAACGCTCGTAGGCGGCCAGCGCCTTGGCCATCGCCGCAAAGGCAGCATCATCGCTGGTGAAGACATCGCCACCAAACTGCGTGCCGAAAGCGGTGACGTAATCCGGGTTTTCCTTCAGCCGCTTTATGAGCGTGAGCTTGTCCGGCATGCCCATTTCAAACGGGTTCAATGGCGGGCCGCCTGCCTGATCTTCCAGCGTGGATGCGCGCCCATCCCAGAACTGACCGCCGACATATTCACCGGCAGCATTCTTGCCGAAGGTTGGAGAGAATTTCGCGTAAGCCGCCGTTGGCACGTTGCGGTCGCCCAAGGACGTGCCGTCATCACCCAGCGAAACATCATGCCCGACCTTGTCGGTCTCGCGCCCATCGGTAAAGCCCAAAGCCTCCATGTGGCAGGTGGAGCAGGACATGGTGCGGTTTTTGGACAGGTTGGGGTCAACGAACAGCGCCGCGCCCAGTTTTTCCCGCGTCGATAAATCGTCTCCGCCATGCGCAGGATCAACCCTCCCTATGCCGGACAGCAGCAAGGTGAGAATGCACAAAGCAAGAATGGAATTCAGATGCCTGATCATGGCTGAGGCCGGATGTCGTGGAACTGGGATGCTCTATAGCACCTCGTTACGGCAAAGCACAAAAACTTTCTGTGCTCGCTCCACTTTCCCGCAGCAGAGTGCCTCAGTCGATCTGGAAGTAGTTCTCGAAGGATTCCGGAAAGTTCTGCCGTGCCACCCGCTCGTCAATGATGAGCATGGATTCGTAGGACAGAGGGTCAAAATTCTTGTCCGCAGGCAGCACCTCGCGCCCGAAAAGCAGGCTGAGACGGGCCGCATCGAGGTTTCCTCGCTCGAACGGCTCGTTGCCGAACTGATGCCACAGCGCATGCATGAAGGCCGCGTCCACCTTGTGCTCGGCCGAGTCGTTGCGGGCACGTCGCGGAATGAATTTAACAGGTGTCACGCCGCGCGGATTGGCGCGGCGTATGGTGAACTGAATGCCCGTGCTCGGCATGCCGGATGGAAAGCCGCGGTGTTTCGTCATTTCAGGCAGCTTTGCCATCGTCTGTTCCTTATGCTTTGCCGATCTTGTCCTGTGTCTTCGTATCGAAGTCGGACGCATCGTGGCGTTCGTGCAATTGTTCCGAAGGGTCGCCATTCATCCTGTTGACCATGCGACCGCGCTTCACCGCCGGACGTTCCGCGATCTCGTTTGCCCAGCGCTGAAGATTCTTATAGCTCTTCACGTCCAGAAAGACATCCGCCTTTGGATAGGACTGCCCACGCGCCAGATTTCCGTACCAAGGCCAAACGGCGATATCGGCAATCGAATATTCCGAACCGGCGAAATACTGGTTCTCTGCCAGATGACGGTCCAGCACGTCAAGCTGTCGCTTGGCTTCCATCGCAAAACGGTCGATCGCATATTTGATATGCACTGGTGCATAAGCGTAGAAGTGCCCGAAACCGCCGCCCAGATAGGGGCCGGATGCCATTTGCCAGAACAGCCAATTGATCGCCTCGGTGCGGCCCTTGTGATCTGTCGGCAGAAACGCACCGAACTTTTCCGCGAGATAAAGCAGGATCGATCCGCTTTCGAACACACGTGTTGGCTCAGGCGTGGAACGATCCACCAGGGCCGGGATTTTCGAATTGGGATTGGCCTTGACGAAATCGGAGCCGAACTGGTCGCCATCGCCGATCTTGATCAGCCAGGCATCATATTCCGCGCCCGTGTGGCCTGCTGCCAGCAACTCCTCCAGCATGATACCGACCTTCTGGCCGTTTGGCGTCGCCAGCGAATAGAGCTGCAGCGGATGTCTGCCCACAGGCAACGCCTTGTCATGTGTCGGACCGGCGATGGGGCGGTTGATATTGGCGAACTGACCGCCATTGCCCTTTTCCCATTCCCAGACTTCCGGTGGTTCATAACCAGCGGGAAAGTTATTTTCGGGGGATTTCTCGGTCATGAAAATTTGTCCTTGTTCAACGGGTCGAGCCTAAGGGTTCAGCACTCACACGACAATATAGGAAGACGGCGGAATTCCTCCACCACCATATCGATGAGAAAAACTTAACCTTTGGCAATCGCGTGAAAAAACGTACCGGTCACCAACCCGCGTCTGCTCCCGGATGGCCCAATCACTTTGCCCTGCCCGTCTGCAATCTCTGCAAAGGCTTCGTCATGCCCCGGATCGATCACGCGTGCGTAATGAAATTCGTGACCACGCAACACCTCACCGGCACGCCCAAGGACGCCATCATTGGCAATCATTGCCTGCCGATAGCCGAGGTTCATCTTGCGGCTGGCAAAGCTGGTGGCGTGGGACAGAAGCCCCGTCATGCTATGCCTGATGCCCTCCGCATCTTCCAACGCCGCGCCCAGAACCATGTAGCCACCGCACTCACCGTGAACCGGCTTTGTCTGCGAAAACCGGGCTAGCCCCGCTTTGAAAGCATTGGCGGCGGCAAGCCGTCCCGCAAAAAGCTCTGGATATCCCCCCGGCAGCCAGCAGACATCGCAGGATGCGTCTGGTGCTTCATCCGCCAAGGGTGAAAACGGCAACATTTCTGCACCCGCTTGCCGCCAAAGACGCTGAAGATGCGGATAAAGAAAGGTGAAAGCCGCATCCTGCGCCAAGGCGATGCGCTGGCCGGGTGGATCAATCGCCGCATCAACCGATCCCTGCGGCACATCCACAGGGCGCGCCAGCGCCAGGAGAGCATCGAGGTCGACCGCGTTTTCCATGGCGTCGGCAAGACGTTCGATATGGGCGTCTATCTCCGGGTGTTCGCTGGCCTGCACCAGCCCCAGATGCCGCTCTGGTAACACCAGCGACGGATCACGCATCACACAACCGGCAACCGGCAGGCCGATCTTTTCGATGGCATTAGAACAAAGCGTGCGATGTCTTTCGCTGCCCACACGGTTCAGTATCACTGCGGCCATTTCGACAGCCGGATCGTAATGGGCAAAACCATGTGCCACGGCTGCCGCTGTCTGCGACTGGCCGGAAATATCCAGCACCAGCAAACAGGGAATACCGAACAGACGTGCCAGATCAGCCGCAGAGCCGGTTCGGTTGTCTGGCACCACGATACCATCAAACAGGCCCATGGCGCTTTCGATCAATACCAGCTCGGCGTCCTCAGCCTGCTGTGCAAACAGGTGTCGCAGCAAATCCGGCTGCATCGCCCAGCTATCGAGATTAAGTCCCGGCGTTCCGGCAGCAAAGGCATGGAAACCGGGATCGATATAGTCAGGCCCGGTCTTGATGCCCCGCACTTTGACCCCACGCCGTGCGAAAGCGCGCAACAGACCGATTGTGACGCTGGTCTTGCCGGAGCCGGACCGGGGCGCACCAATGATGAGCGCTCGCGCCGTCATGGCTTAGCCTGTTTGAAAATAAGCGGTCTCGACATGCACACTGCCTGTTGTTTCCCGATGACGGACAAACCCGTAACCGCTATAGAAACACGATGGAAACGGATGGAAAAAATCTGCGTCGCGGCTGGACGACCGGCGCTTGCGCCACGGCGGCGGCAAAGGCTGCCTGCACCGCATTGCTGACCGGTGACTTTCCATACCCTGTCGAGATCGAACTTCCAAGCGGCAAGCGCGTCGGCTTTTCGCTGGCAACCAGTGAAATTGGAGACGGCTACGCACGCGCTGGTGTCATCAAGGATGCAGGCGACGATCCGGACGTGACCCACGGTGCATTGATCGAAACGACGATACGGCGCGCACAGACAGGCAAAGGCATCACCTTCAAGGCGGGCAGGGGTGTGGGCACCGTCACCCGTCCCGGCCTGCCTCTCGCCATCGGCGAACCCGCCATCAACCCCGTACCCCGCAAGATGATTGTCTCTGCAATCCGCGAGGTGGCTGGGGAGAATGCGGATTTCGAAGTCGAGATTGCGGTGGAAAATGGTGAGGCACTGGCTGAAAAGACGCTGAATGGGCGGCTCGGCATTGTCGGCGGCCTTTCCATTCTCGGCACCACCGGCATCGTCATCCCTTTTTCCTGCTCGGCCTGGATCCACTCCATCTGGCGCGGCATCGATGTGGCGCGTGCCGAAGGCCTGCCGCATATTCTCGGCGCGACCGGCAACGCCTCGGAAAAAGCGGGACAGGCCCTGCACGGATTGCCGGAAACGGCGCTGATCGACATGGGCGATTTTATTGGCGGTATGCTGAAATATCTGCGCACGCATCCGGTCGAAAAATTGACGATCGCAGGTGGTGTCGCCAAGATGACAAAGCTGGCGCAGGGCATGCTCGATGTTCATTCCAAACGAGGCCTGGCCGATCTGCATGCGCTGGCGAAACTCGCCATGGACGCGGGCGCGGATGAGGCCCTGGCAGACCTGATCCGAAACGCCAACACGGTAGCGCACGCTTTCACGATGGCAGGCAGCGCCGGGATCAATCTCGGCAATATCGTTGCAGAGAATGCTTGGAAAACAGCGGCAGACGCGCTCAACCTACCTGAGACGGCGCTCGAAATTCTGGTGTTCGACCGGGATGGAGATTTGAAAGGGCGCTTCGGCTTTGCGCCCTCTCATCACGTCTCGGGTTTTCCGTCCGGCGAGCGGAACCGGCGCACATAATCCGTGCTGTACAACGCGCTCTCGCGAAAATCCTCCGATGCCAGCCCTTTCCCGACGAAGATCAACGCCGTGCGCTCCACCGTCTCTTCGGCAAGCTTGGCCTCTATATCATCAAGCGTGCCACGTATAACCCGCTCTTCCGGCCATGATGCCCGTACGACGATGACGACCGGGCAATCGGCTCCGTAAAGCGGTGTCAAATCCTCCACCACCTTGGCAATGGCGTGGATGGCGAGATGAATGGCAAGGGTCGCCCCTGTCGCGCCGAAAGCCTTCAACGTCTCCGTCTCCGGCATTTTAGAGGCACGGCCTGAAATACGGGTCAGCACAAGGCTTTGCGCCACTTCGGGCACCGTCAGCTCGCGCCGCAAGGTGGCAGCGGCAGCGGCAAAGGAGGGTACACCGGGCGTGACCGTATAATCCAATCCCAGCCGTTCCAGACGGCGGATCTGCTCGCCCATGGCGCTCCAGACGGAGAGATCACCAGAGTGGAGCCTCGCCACATCCTTGCCCTCACGCGCCGCCGCCACATATTCCGCCTCGATATCGTCAAGCGAAAGCGCCGCCGTATCGACGATCCGCGCACCACCAGGGCAATAATCCAGCAATGCTTTCGGCACCAGCGATCCCGCATAGAGGCAGACCGGGCAGGCGGCGATCAGATCGCGCCCACGTACCGTGATGAGATCAGGCGCACCGGGACCGGCACCGATGAAATGAACCGTCATTGTTCGTCTCCAGACGTGGCAAACGCCACCGTAATATCGCCGATCACCATACGCGCGGCGATAAGCCTTGAATGGGGTCCCAAAGCCGCCAGAGCCGCTGCTTCGCTAAGGCTGGGAGAGCCAGCATGTTTCAGGCTCGTTGCCGATTCTGTTATCGTACGGTGGCCTGCCTGTTCAAAATCGGCGCGCGCCACCACGACGAGCGCCATGCCCAGCCGTGTCGCCGCCTCCATCAAACCCGGCTCATCACCTTTTATGGGTGCCGTCACGATAAAATCGACCTTCGCGCCGTAGACCCGCGACGCCTCGTTTAGCGCGGCAATGATTGCCTCGGCGCTGGTTCCCCTGCGACATCCGATCCCGGCAACAATCACGGCTTGACCCAAGCCCATTGCGTCACCGGCATAGCCGCCCGCCAACCCTGCATGGAACCAACCGGGGACGCACGCGCAACCTCGAGCCTTATCAACGACCCGCCCAGCCGCGCCTTTGCACCAAGCAACATGGCTTCCATTTCCAGCGTCACCGCATTGGCCACCAGTCGCCCACCGGGTTTCAGCGCTTCGATCGCACCGTCCAGAACACCATGCTCGCTGCCACCGCCACCGATAAAGATTGCATCCGGCGCAGGCAGTCCCTCGAAAGCCTGCGGTGCCGGCCCGATCATCACCTCCAGCCCCGGCACGCCAAAGGCCTGCGCATTGCGCGTGGCGCGTTCAGCCCGTTCCGGGTGCTGCTCAATGCCGATGGCCCGCAGCGACGGATGCGCCAGCATCCATTCGATGCCGATGGAACCGGAACCCGCACCGATATCCCACAGCAATTCGCCATGACGCGGAGACAGTGACGACAACGTTACGGCCCGGATTTCCCTTTTGGTCATCTGGCCATCATGCTCAAACAATGCATCGTCCAGCCCTTGCGAATAGGGCAGGATACGCGCCGTTTCATCGGCAACGACCTCGATTGCCACGACATTCAGCGGATCGACATGAGAAGCCAAAAACTCCGCCGCCTTTCCATGCCGAACCTTTTCACGTGGCCCACCCAAAGTCTCCAGCAGCGTGAAATTCGAGGGCCCGAAACTGGCGTCGCACAAAAGTTGCGCCAACGGTGCAGGGGCTTTTTCATCCGATGTCAGCACGATAAGCTTCGCGCCCGGGTGCAGACGGGGACGAATGAGATCGATGGAGCGGCCATGCAGCGACACGCAGTCCACATCCTGCAACGCCCATCCAAGTCGCGAAGCAGCCAAGGAAAACGCCGATGGGGCAGGGTAGGAGACAACCTCCTCAGCAGCCACATGTCGAAGCAGTGTCACACCGACACCGTAAAAAAACGGATCTCCAGAGGCCAGTACGCAAACCTTTCGGCCTCGCAATGCCACAACCTCGGCTATTTCCACATCGAACGGCACCGGCCATGGCCTAGCTTCACCATGGATCGCATCCGCTGCCAGTGCCAGATGCCGCTTACCACCGAAGACGAGGTCAGCGGTTTCTATGGCGCCAAGTGCATTTCGGCCCAACCCTTCCAGTCCATCCTCGCCAATGCCGACGATGGAAAGCCAGGGCGCTATCGCCTTTTCAGTGGATACGCCATCGATTTCGGCATATTCAGACGCCATGACAGGCTCCATACTCATTCTTGGCGGCACGGCGCATGCCCGCATTCTGGCTGGAAAACTGGCTGAAGACTCCGGCTACCGTCTTTTGCTCTCTCTGGCTGGCCGCACCCGTGACCCGGTTGTGCAACCGGTGCCGATGCGAAGCGGCGGCTTTGGCGGTGCCAGCGGACTTGCCGCCTTTATCATGGAACATGACTTCGATCTGCTGGTGGATGCCACCCACCCTTACGCGGCGCGCATATCCGCCAACGCCGTTCAGGCCGCCGCGATCGCGCAGGTACCGCTGGTGACACTGCAACGTCCCGCATGGGAAAAACAGGCTGATGATAACTGGCAGAGTGTGGCCAATGTCGACAGCGCCGTAAGCGCTCTCGGGGCCGAGTGCACCAACGCCTTCCTTGCGCTGGGTCGTCAGGAGCTTTTGCCCTTCCAAGCCGCGCCGCAACACAATTACCTCATCCGAAGCGTTGATCCTGTCGAGCCGCCGCTCTGCGTGCCGCATGCGCGTTACATTACGGCGCGTGGGCCTTTCGCGGTGGAAGACGAAATCAACCTGCTGCGTGAAAACCGCATCAGCTTTATTGTCTGCAAGAATTCCGGTGGCACGGCAGCCTATGCGAAGATCGAAGCGGCGCGACAACTTGGCATCAAAGTGCTGATGATCGACCGCCCACCGCTCGGCAGCGGCATGACCGTGCCGAATATTGAATCTGCGCTGGCCGCCATCCGCCATCAGCTTTCCCTTTTGGATGAACGCGGCGAATAGACGATCGGCATTTGCCCTTCCCGGTCGATCAACCGTGTTTCCACCGAACCAACGATGATGCATGTCGCCATATCCGCCATGTCGCTTCGAGCGTCAGATAGCGGCACGACGCGCATTCTCTGATCCGCTCGCCCTGCGGCGCGCCCGAATATGACCGGCACTGAGCCGGGAAGATGAGCGCGTAGCACATCGAACGCCGTTGCCAACTGGTGGGGTCGCGCTTTGCTGACGGGATTATAGAACGCCATCACGAAACCGGCGTCAGCCGCCGCAATCAACCGCTTTTCGATCAGCGGCCAGGGTTTCAAATTGTCCGACAGCGAAATGGCGCAAAAATCATGCCCCAGCGGCGCGCCAGCTTTGGCAGCAACCGCTAGCATGGCGGTAACGCCGGGAACGACACGGAAATCGAGGTCCCGCCACTCGGCAGGGCCGGCTTCGATCGCCTCACACACCGCCGCCGCCATGGCGAAAACACCGGGATCACCGCCCGACACGACACAGACCTTGCCGCCACGAGCTGCCAGCGTCAGCGCCGCTTCGGCACGGGAGATTTCCTCGCGATTGTCGGATGCATGGCGGCGTTGATGCGGAGCAAGCGAGAGGCGATCAAGATAGGGAATGTAGCCGAAAAAATCTTCCGCCTCACGCACGGTATCCAGCGCTTCCGGCGTGATCTGCCCCAGATTGCCCGGGCCGAGCCCGACGACGGTGAGGCATCCGCTCATAGGGTCTCTCCACCCACTGGCCTATCTTTCCAGCCCGGAACCAGCACCAGCGAAAAATACGGCGCGGGCGAGCCATCATGCTCCACAAGCCGCATCGCGTGACCGTTTGCCATCGTGCCACGCTCCACATAAAGCGCGCTTTCGAGCTTGCCCGTCTTTTCCAGCGCGCGGCGGATTTTCGGCAGGTTGCGACCAACCTTCATGATGACAGCGCCATCTGTGCCGGAAAGACGGTCCGTCAGGCTGTCTTCGCCAAGCGTACCGGGTAGGACACTCAAGATGTCGTCACCCTGCACCAGCGGCAGACCAGCCATCGACCAGCAACCGGACATTGCGGTAATCCCCGCCACCACCTCCGCCGGATAAGACGGTGCGAGCCGCAAATGCAGGTGCATGTAGGAACCGTAAAACAGCGGATCACCCTCGGAAAGCACCGCAACATTGCGCCCTGCATCCAGATGAACCGCGATATCCCGCGCCGACTGGTCGAAAAATCCGGCAATCGCGCTGCGATAGTCATCACCGTTTTTATCGCTCTCCACCGTCACGGGATAGACCAGCGGCATTTCCAGCGTGCCAGAGCGGATGAAGCCATCGACAATGCCGCGTCCATTGCCCTTGCTGCCCTTCTTGCAGAAGAAGGCAACGACATCGGCAGTCTCGATGGCGCGCACCGCCTTCAGCGTCAAAAGTTCGGGATCACCCGGCCCGGTACCAACACCGATCAGCTTTCCCTTCAGCACCTTCTGCGCGTCTGGCTCGAACAATGCAGCGCTCATAGTCCGGGCCTCGCCACGGCATTTACCGCCGCTGCCGTCATCGCCGAACCACCAAGGCGCCCCTTGACGATAGCGTAAGGAATACACAGGGGGCTTTCCTCCAGCGCATCTTTCGATTCCATCGCACCGACAAAACCAACCGGCATGCCAATGATGGCGGCGGGGCGGGGCGCACCACGCTCCAGCATTTCCAGAAGGTAAAACAACGCTGTCGGCGCGTTGCCGATAGCGACCACCGCACCATCCAGCTTTTCGGCCCAGAGGTCGAGTGCGGCAGCAGAACGGGTATTGCCGATCTGCTTTGCCAGTTCAGGCGTGCGCGGATCGCGCAAGGTGCAGATCACCGCGTTGCGGGCGGGTAGACGCGCCCGGGTCACGCCATGCGCTACCATTTCGGCGTCGCATAAAACAGGCTTGCCCGCCTCAAGCGCACCGCGCGCGGCAGACACGAAATCTGGTGAAAACCGAAAGTGCTGTGCCGCCTCGACAAGCCCGCAGGCATGGATCATGCGAATGGCAATCTCGGCCTGGTCAGGCGTGAAGGCAGACAGATCAGCCTCTTCCCGCACCATCGCGAAGGAGCGCTCATAGATCGCGTTACCATCGCGAATATAGTCGTATTCAGTCATCGATCTTCCTGTCGGAGCGCCGCAACGATCTTCTGCCTGCCAAGACGGGAAAGCAGGGTGCGGGCATTTTCTCCGGGCTTATGTTCTTTTTCATATAAACGGGCAAGTCGCGAAAGTGCGACCCTTTGCTCCGTAAAGGGTAAAATCACATCTGGGGCGCCTGAAGCGCGACCGGAATAGGAAAAAGCCAATCCCTCGGAAGAGCCGGAAAAGGCCAAAGTCGCAGCGGTCGGGTGGGCACAACCCTTTCCACATCCAGAAAGATGGAGCGTGAGGGACCCATCCAGCAACCCGGCAATCTCGATGGCGGCGTCTTCTGCCAGTGCCCGCGTGGCGATGAAGGCTGAAGCACAAGCCGGTTTCCCGGTACAGGCGGCAATTGCCGAACGTGGATCATCGGCAGTCGTTACGAAACCTAACTCGGCGGCTCGGGCAAGGAGAGCTTGGCAGGCGTCCTCTGTGCCGATGAAAAAAAGCGTATGCGCTGGACCGGGCCTGACGTTCTTGATACCGAGCGCTGTAGCGTTGCCGCAGAGAGAGGACAGTGCCTCTGCTGATATCTGCCCAAAGGCTGGTGCCAGTGCTGCAGCAAAGCGGTTGTTTGTCAGTGGCGATATTGAGGGGCGATGGATGTCGTCTACCAAGCGCATCAAACCAAAAGGAGAGGAAACCCGTGCAGGTGGCACATCGACAGCATGCTCAATCAACCGATCTCCGCAAATCCGTCGAACCGTCTCAATCTCAAGATCACGCCCCCGCGCATTCCGCCCCCGTTCCGCCAGACAGGAAAGCAGCTCGATAACGACATCAACAGCATCATCCGCGCGCAGCAGACCCGCCTTCAAACTCTGGTCTTGCGCCCCACCCAGCATCAAAAACCAGAACAGGCCATCATCAAGCCTAATCGCCTTCAGCCTGATATCAGCGAGCAGTTCGGCCATCTCCACTTGCCCGCCACCATCAATGATAACGGACATTTTCGCCGCCAGACAATCATCAAGACCGAGCGTAGCAGCCGTTTCAGATACCCGGCTTACGATTGAGAGCGTCTCTGCAATTGCCGTCTCATCCATTCCTGCAAGCGGCGATGTCTCCACCGCCAACCCTTTCCGCAGCGGCAGACCAAGCGCCAGAACATCGACCTCCAGCGCCGCAGCACTTCCCGCCGTCAGTCCACGAAACTGCACGCCGCCGCGCGCTGTAAGATCGATCAACCCATTGCCGTAGCGAATGCCGAGAGCGCACAGGCGCTCCAAATCCGTAGCCGAAATCGCATCCGTAAACGCCACCCGAGACAGCAATCCGTCCCCTGTCTGCATGGGCGCTGACAAAGCGGGGCACACGCCACGGCGCGTAAAGGGCGTGATGTCCAGGGGGCGGGCGCTCATGCGCTTTCCCTCGTCTGTTTCGGGGCGATCAGCATTTCCAACTCCGCATCCACCGCATTGCGGCGACTGTGCCAGAGGCCACGACGACGGGCGGAGAGAAACCGTTGCGCCATAACCTCGGCTGCCTGCGGGTTTTCGCGCAGAATGAAATCGCGCACCTCTTCATCGCCGAAATAGGCGTCGTAAAGTGCTTCGATGAGGGACGACGACACCGCATGGGTCGTCTCGGCAAAACCGATCAGACGATCGACTGTCTCGGCAAATTCAGAGGCACCACGCGGGCCATGCCGCATCTGCCCGGCAATAAAGCGTGGATTGACAGCCCGAGCACGCACCACACGGGTGATGGCCTGCGCAATGGAGCGAGCCCGTGGCCGTGCCGGATCGGTCGTATCCAACGCAACGACATCTGCCGATTGGCCAAGCGCTGCCTTGGCCGCTGCAAAACCACCAATGAAAGCAACGTCCGAAGACCCATCCAGCAGGTCACGTCCCGGATCGTCCCCCGTATGAACCAGCAGGTCGGCTTTTTCGATCTGAGCGGCAAAACCAGCGTCGGTGAACACGCCAAGCCCATCCGCCCCGCCAAAAGCATGGCTTGCGGCATCGAGATAGATCTGGCCCAGCTCCTCGCGCCCATCCCAGCGGCCATTGGCCAGCTTTTCTTCGATACCCGCACCATACGTGCCGGGCGCTGAACCAAAGATGCGCGGGGGAATGTGGCCAAGGGCCGCCGCCTCTTCGCCCAATGGATTGTCACCCGGCGATTCTTCGCGCCGTGCAATCGCCTTTGCGGCAGCGTCGAGCAAAGCGATCAATGCCGGAAACATATCGCGAAACAGACCGGAAATGCGGAATGTCACATCCACGCGGGGACGTCCCAGCACCGCTGGCGGTAGCACTTCAATGCCGGTGACGCGACCTGTAGCCTGATCGTAGATCGGCCGCGCACCCATCAGATGCAGCGCCTGGCCCACATCTTCGCCGCCATTGCGCAGAGACGCCGACCCCCAGAGATCGAACACGATATGCTTCGGCCAATCACCATGGCGTTGCAGATGATGCCGCAACACCTCTTCGCCCGCCATACGGCCAAGGTCGAAAGCGGTTGGGGTCGGCATGGTCCGCGGGTCGGCAGCGTAGAGGTTACGGCCTGTGGGCAGCACGTCCAGTCGTCCGCGCGCCGGTGCGCCGGAAGGGCCGGGCCTGATATGCTGGCCATCGAGCGCTGCCAGCAACGCCGCTTTTTCAGTCTTCGCACTGTCTCGCCTCAGGGCATCAGGCTCATCATCCACACATCGACCAAACACATGCTGGCCATCCTTGATGGCGAAATCTTTCAGGTCGCAGAGAAACGCGTCAATGCGCGACAGCGCCGTATCGGCATCGTCCTGCGAGCCAACACCGGCATCTGCCGCAAGGCCGGTTTCCCGCGCTTTCTCGACAATAAGCGTCGCCAGCCGGTCGCGGCGGCGGCGATCCAGCCCATCGGCCTGAGCATATTCATCGACGAGCTGTTCCAGTACCATCTGTTCGCTCGAAAGCCCGGCATTCACCAGCACTGGCGGAATATGGCCGATGGTCACCGCAGCGATCCGGCGCTTGGCGACCGCCGCTTCGCCGGGATTGGAGACGATAAAGGGATAGATCACCGGCAGCGCACCGGTGACGATTTCAGGGAAACAGGTTTGCGACAGCGCCACTGTCTTGCCGGGCAACCATTCCAGCGTACCATGCGCGCCGACATGAATGATCGCATGCGCATCAAGGGTCTGCCGCATCCATGCGCCAAAAGCGATCAGCGCATGCCGGGGTGGTAGAGCAGGGTCGTGATAATCCGCCCGCCGGTCTTCGTTGCGGCCACGATCCGGCGCCAGTGCAACTGTTACGGAGCCGAATCGAGCGGCCCGGAAGTGGAAGATGCCGCCTTCAAAAGCATCATCCGCCTCGGCATCGTCCCACGTCTCATCCATGGCCACATTGGCAGTTCGGGGCATGGCGCGGCGAAAGGCTGAATACTCGGCCAACCCAAACGAAGCCGTCTCGTTTTCGACGCGGTCGAGCAAGGCCCGCGGCGTCTCGGGAATATCGTCCACCGTGTAGCCCGCGTCGCGAAGATCGCGCAGCATCTCCAGCACACTCTGGGGAACATCCAGACCCACCGCATAACCCGTGCGTCCCGGTGCGGCACCGGGATAATCCGGCATCAGGATGACAATTCGACGCTGCGATGGCGCCGTATGCTTCAGCCGCAGGAAAGCTGAAATGCGGTCCGCAACCTGGTTGACGCGATCGGCTTCTGGACAATGGACGAGCCCGCGACCCCCGTCAGGGTCGGGCTGCTTGAAGGAGATGGCGCCGGCCAGAATCCGGCCATCCAGCTCTGGCAGCACCACATGCATGGCGAGATCAGACGGATTGAGGCCCCGCACATTGTCCGCCCAGCCATCGCGACGCGTGGTGGCCATGATAACCTGAAACGTCGCTACGCCCAGCCGGTCGAACAGGCTATGGCCCTCTCTATCGACATGGCTGGCAAAGGCAGTCGCCGCAATCATCGCCGCCGGTTTCAGTGGCACGAGTGTCTCTTCCAGAAACCGGATCGTTTCCACATCCTTCAAACCGCCGACGAGGATCGGAAGCGGGGCGAATCCACGCTGACGTAAGGTCCCATATAGCGCGTCAATGGGAGCGACGTCAGCGGCCATCAGCATGGAACGATAGAACAGGATCGGCAGCAGAGGCGCGTCGTCTGAAAATCCACTCAGCGCCTCTGAAAGATCGACAACACCCTCGCCGGGTCGGTAGAACCCGGTTTTCGGCAGGGGCTCCGCTTCGATGTCTGGCCAGGTGGCGCCTTGCGCAAAAGCCGCAAGTCCTTTCGCCACGCGGTCCATATTCTGAGGCCCACCTTGGCGAAAGAACGACAGGATCTTGGCCTGCGTCGGCAGATCGACCGTGGATGCCGCTTCCAGTTTATCGTCACGCTCGCTGCATTCTCCCGGCAGAAGCACCAGCTTGATACCGCGTCGTCTCGCCATTCTGGCAAGCTCATCGACGCCATAACGCCAACGGTCGGCACCACCGAGAATCCGGATAAGGATCAACTTTGCATGTTCTGCGGTCTTCTCGAGCCACAGATCGACAGACATGGGATGCCGCAGCTCGAAAAGATTTTCGGACACGAATGACACCGAACCATCCGTGCTTCGCTGCCACGCACGCTCCAGACCTCCAAGATCGCTGGCCGAAAAGGACATCACCACCACATCAGCCTTGCCCTGATTGAGATCAACCGGCTCGATCAGGTCGTCCAGAGACGAAGATGTGGTGGCGAGGATGTGCATGGATCAGGCAGCCAGCATCCGCTCGATTTTCGCGCGGTCGAGACCCTTTTCACCAATCACGACCAGACGGCTGCGGCGCACTTCTCCCGTTGCCCACGGACGGTCGAAATAATGATTGACGCGTGAGCCGACCGCCTGCACCTGCAACCGCATCGGCTTGGCAGACACCTCGACAAACCCTTTTATGCGCAGAACATTTTCAGAGGCCGCTGTTTCGGAAATACGCGCAGCAAGCGCGTCTGCGTCCGTTACCGCATCCAGTTCCACAACAAAGCTGTCGAACTCGTCATGATCGTGGTCTTCTTCATCGTCGTGATGGGTGTGTCGGTTGTCGATATCTTCTTCCACCGCGAGTCCAAGACCGATCAGCACAGCCGGATCAATCACACCATTGGCGGCCACGATAATCTTGGCGGCCTTGGAAAGATGCGCGTTGATATGCGCCTTGGCCCGCTCCAACCCGGCGGCATCGAGCAGATCACCCTTGGTGAGAACAATCAGATCGGCGCAGGCAATCTGGTCCTCAAACACCTCTTCGACAGGATCGTCGTGGTCCAGCGCCTCATCATTCTGGCGCTGAGCAGCCAGTGCTTCCAGATCATGCGATACCATGCCGTCTGCAAGGGCGGCACCATCGGCCACGGCCACGACCGCATCCACCGTCACCCGGCTTTTGATCGCTGGCCACTGAAAAGCCTGCACCAACGGCTTGGGCAGCGCGAGACCTGATGTTTCGATCAGAATATGCTCGACGCGTGGCTCGCGGCTGAGAATCTGCTCGATGGCAGGCTGGAAGTCATCGGCTACCGTGCAGCAGATGCAGCCATTGGCCAGTTCCACGATGTTGTCTTCCGGGCAGCTTTCGATGCCGCAACCTTTGAGGATTTCACCATCAATGCCGACATCGCCGAACTCATTGACAATGATGGCGAGACGCTTGCCATCCAGCTTTTCGAGAAGGCCCCGCAGCAAGGTGGTTTTTCCAGCGCCCAGAAATCCGGTGATGATGGTGCAGGGAACGCGGTTGAGCGTGGTCATGATGTCTCCTCGGTGAAATGCAAAGGGGGAATGCGGGCAACAAGGCCGCGCTTCAAACTATCGGGTCGCCCACGCCACGGCATCAGGCCATCTGTTGCCTGCGACAAAAGACGCGCACCAACCACAAGATCGGCGGCATCGTCTTCACCGAGCGATCCGAACATATACGACCAGCCATCGGCGCTGCGCATGGCGGCACTCAGACCGCGCTTGCAATTGGCAAGGCAATTGACGCTGCGGATATCGACACCCTCTGCCCGCCCCAGATCAATGGCCGCCTGCGCAAGTGTCGCACCGGGACGCGGGTCCGCATTCGGATCGGCTTCGGACCGGCAGCTGCGGCAGACGTACACAACGACACCGGGCGCGGTCTCGCGATCTGCTCTGTCATTCACGCTGGGCGATGTTGATGTAATATCCAAAATTCTGCTTTCCGCGCCTTCAAAATAGTCCTGGGGTGCGGATATCGAAAAACAGCATGCGGCGACACGCACAGCCCTTGTTCGAACAACCGACTGACCGGAGCACCCCGCCCGGCAGACGTTTTTCCTGAAACGGCAGGTCTCCTGGCTCGCGGTTTGTACGCCCTTGCGCCGCCTTCCCGGACTGTGATGTCCAGTGGCTTTCCGGCGCGGGCTCACCGCTTACAGTTGCGGGGGCAGCCACGGATTGGTTTGCATAGCAAACTGTACCGTGTTCCCTCTTAGCTTTTCCCGTTGCCGGAAAAAGACCGTCAGTCCCTAACCCTTAGGCCCTGCGATGCTTGAGTGTCAATGCCACGCATCATTGCTCGCGCATGCGTTTTGGCTATAGTCGCCGCTTCGAAAAGCACGATACCCGGAAGGATGAACCGCCATGACCCGTGACATCAGCGACAGCGAAGCAGAACGCCACCGGGCCAAAATGGTCAATCGAAAGGTAGTTCAGGATGCTGAGGTCTCGGAAAAGACGATCGAAAAAGGCCTGCTGATGATCAACACCGGCCCCGGAAAAGGCAAGTCCACCGCCGCTTTCGGGCTTGCTCTGCGTATGCTCGGCACCGGCAGACGTGTCGGCATCGTGCAATTCATCAAGGGCGCATGGTCCACCGGAGAGCAGGGCGCTTTGGCTCTGTTCGGAGATCGCGTCGAATGGCGGACCATGGGCGAAGGTTTCACGTGGGACACTCAAGATCTGAAACGGGACATCGCTGCCGCATCCAAGGCATGGGAAGAAGCCAAGGTGCTGATGGCCGACGAAACCATCGGTCTTGTGGTTCTCGATGAACTCAACATCGCGTTGCGTTATGATTATCTGCCGCTGGAAGAGGTTCTAGAGACCCTCCAGAACCGGCGCGAAGGCTTGCATGTCATCGTCACCGGGCGCAATGCCAAGCAACCCCTGATCGATGCCGCCGATATGGTGACCGAAATGACGCTGGTAAAACACCATTTCAAGGCAGGCGTGAAGGCACAGTCGGGCATAGAGTTCTAATCCATGACAGCACGCGTCTTGATGTTCCAGGGAACCGGCTCGGATGTCGGCAAGTCGCTGATGGTGGCGGGTCTGGCCCGTGCCTTCGTGCGCCGTGGCCTATCCGTCATGCCGTTCAAACCGCAAAACATGTCCAACAACGCCGCAGTCACCGCGGATGGCGGCGAAATCGGCCGCGCACAAGCCTTGCAAGCGCGTGCCGCAGGCGTTCCGCTTTCGGTCCACATGAACCCGGTGCTGCTGAAGCCACAGAGTGAAACCGGTGCGCAGATCGTCGTGCAGGGTAAGGTCATCGGCAACGCCAAGGCGGCGGATTACCAGCACATGAAGGCGGGGCTGATGCCGCGTGTGCTGGAAAGTTTCGAGCACCTGAAATCTCAGGCCGACCTCATTCTGGTCGAAGGTGCAGGCAGTGCGTCGGAGGTCAATCTTCGCGCAAACGACATCGCCAATATGGGCTTTGCCCGCGCAGCCGACGTTCCGGTCATCCTGATCGGCGATATAGATCGCGGCGGCGTCATCGCCAGCCTCGTTGGGACGAAAACGGTTCTGGATGCAGACGATGCCGCGATGATCCAAGGCTTTATCGTCAACCGTTTCAGAGGCGACCCAAGCCTGTTTGATGACGGCATGCGCATCATTGCAGACAAAACCGGTTGGCACGGCATAGGCCTTCTGCCGCATTTTGCCGATGCCTGCCGCCTGCCTGCCGAAGATGCGCTGGGGTTGACCGCACCCGGACAGCGCAAACCCGACGCAAAAATCCGCATCGCGGTTCCCATCCTGCCGCACATCTCCAACTTCGATGATCTTGATCCTCTGGAAGCGGAACCGGATGTGGAGCTTTTGCGCATACGCCCCGGCCAGGCCATTCCCGGCAATGCCAGGCTGGTGCTGCTCTGCGGCTCAAAATCCACCATCGCTGACCTCGACACGCTGAAAAATGCGGGCTTCGATGTGGATATCAAGGCCCATCTGCGCCGGGGCGGTTACGTACTGGGCCTCTGTGGTGGTTATCAGATGCTGGGCAAAACGGTCGCAGATCCGCAGGGCATAGAGGGTAAGCCTCTTAGGGTGGAAGGATTGAACCTGCTCGATGTCGATACCGTTCTGACAGGCGATAAACGGCTGATCGCCGTCACAGGCAAAAGTTTCGACGGAATATCTTTCTCCGGCTATGAAATGCATGTCGGCGTGACCGAGGGGCAAGATGCAGCTCGCCCATTTTCCCGCATCGGCAACCATACCGAAGGCGCGATATCAGCGGATGGTCGCGTCTATGGCACTTACATTCACGGCCTGTTTGCAGATGACAACCAGCGGAGCGCCTGGCTACAACGGCTCGGCAGCGAAAGCTCGAAGTTCAATTATGAGAAGCAGATGGATCAGGTGCTGGACCGGCTGGCCGCTCACATGGAGCGCCACCTTGATCTCGATGCCCTCTTGGCTATAGCGCGATAAGAGCGGCGATTACGCCAAACAGGCCAATCAGCATCGCATCGGCTATGCGCGCCAGCTTCAAGGCCTTCCGAATGTCGGCAGCGGTCAAATCCCGCCGCCCACCTTCGCCCATAAACCGCGCTTCGATCATCTGCCCACCATATGAGCGTGGACCAGCCAATGCAAAACCAAGTGTGCCAGCCATAGCCGCTTCCGGCCATCCGGCATTGGGCGACCGGTGATGATGGGCATCGCGGAATATGGCGCGCAAGCCTTCCCCCGGCGAAGCACCTTTCACGAAAAAGGCGGCGAAAACAAACAGCAGGCCGGTCAGTCGGGACGCAGGCAGGTTGACCAGATCGTCCAGCCGCGCAGACGCCCAGCCAAATGCCTCATGGCGGGCAGAGCGATGACCGATCATGCTGTCTGCGGTGTTGATGGCTTTATAACCGGCACCTCCGGCCAAGCCCAAGAACCCGAGCCAAAGCGAAGGTGCGACGATGCCATCGGAAAAATTCTCCGCCAGGCTTTCAATCGCCGCGCGGCACACGGCGGCTTCATCCAGATTTTCAGGATCCCGCCCGACGATCATCGAAACCGCCTTGCGGCCACCTTCGATACCGTCGCGCTCCAAAGCCGAGGCCACAGCCGAGACATGATCTTCCAGACTTTTTTGCGCCGGCAGTGAAGCACCCAACACGGCCACAAAAAACAGTCCGAAAGGCAGAGCCAGAAGAATGGATTGCGACATCAGTGCAAGAAGCACGGTCAAGCCGAGGAAAAAGACCAGCGCCACGACACCCATGGCGATGCGGCGTAAAAATGTGTCACCTTCCCGGTTCCATTTTCTATCGAGGAGCGCGATAAGCGAGCCGATCCATGTCACGGGATGGCCGATGCGCTGGAACAACCAGTCGGGGTAACCGACAAGGCGTTCGATCAACAGGGACAGGAAAGCGAGAGCGAAAAACATGGGCGAGAAGATACCAGAGAAAGCGCAACCGGCGATCCGCCATGGCGGCAATCTGGGTCAGGCGCGTCTGCTTTTTCCACAAGCACCCGAACCCTGGATCGATCTTTCCACGGGGATCAATCCACACTCCTATCCGCATTCGCCCGTTCCCGCCAGCGCCTTTGCCCGCCTGCCGGAACCGCGCGCCGTGGAAACGCTGAAGGAGATCGCCGCAACGGCCTTCGGCGCGTCTTCCGCCGCACACATCGCCGCATCCCCGGGGACACAAATGTTGATGCCACTGCTTGCCCAGACCGCCGTTCAGCGCGGTGCGAGAACCTGTGGCGTCTTATCGCCCGCCTACGCCGAACACGCCCGCACTGCCCGCATCGCCGGACTCACTATTACCGAGGTATCAGATATCGAGGCCTTGGCCGCCTTCGATCATGCCGTCATCATCAACCCCAACAATCCCGATGGACGCGCGTGGAAGCGGCCAGAACTTCTCACACTGGCCGACGCCATGCGCCAAAAGGGCGGCATGCTTGTTGTGGACGAGGCCTTCATTGAGACGGGCTATGCCGAAAGCGTTGCGGATGTGGCGACCTCAGACAGCCTCGTCGTCTTGCGCTCCTTCGGCAAGTTTTACGGCATGGCAGGCATCCGCCTTGGCTTCGCCATTGGGCATCCAGATATTGCAGAACGTCTCGAATCCTGGTTGGGACCATGGGCCATCTCCGGTCCGGCTCTGCATATTGCGACTGAAGCTCTAGTAGATCAGGTTTGGCGAGATGAAATTCGACTCCGGCTAAGAGCTGAATCAGAGCGACTAAATGACCTATTGGGGGCAGCGGATCTTTCGATTGTTGGGGGAACATCGCTTTTCACGCTTATCCGCGACGATCGGGCGCCCACCGTCTGCACTCATCTCATGGAAAACGGCATTCTCACACGCAGCTTTGATGAAAGGTCAACCGAACTACGCTTTGGCCTTCCGGGTGAAGAGGCGGAATGGACGAGATTGGAAGCGGCGTTGTCTAACGTTTAGAGTCAAGTGACAGCCAACATTCGTCATCCTCGGGCTTGACCGAGGATTTAACGAACCCAGACGTCAAACGTGGTTAGATCCTCGCCACAAGGGCGAGGATGACGATGGAGAGGGCAACAAGTTGGCAAGGTTAGCCCTTGAACGTATAGGCCTCGATCGACTCCGGCTTCATCTCGACAGAGAATCCTGGCATCTTGGGGGGCATATAGGCCGCGTTCCTGATATCGCAGGGATCGATGAAATGCTCATGCAGATGATCGACATATTCAATAACTCGGCCTTCCTTCGTGCCGGAAACAACCAGATAATCGATCATCGACAGGTGCTGAACATATTCACACAGCCCGACGCCGCCTGCATGTGGCCAGACCGGCAGATCGTATTTCGCGGCGATCAGCAGGACAGCCAGCACTTCGTTCAGCCCGCCCATGCGGCAACTGTCGATCTGCACGATATCGATGGCACCTTCGGCGATGAACTGTTTGAACATGATGCGGTTCTGGCACATCTCGCCAGTCGCGACCTTCACAGAACCGATCGCCTGCCGTATTTTGCGGTGACCTGCAATATCGTCGGGGCTTGTCGGTTCCTCGATGAAAAACGGGTTGGCGAAGGCAAGCTTATTGACCCATTCGATGGCCTGATCGACCTCCCAGACCTGATTGGCGTCGATCATCAGGTAACGGTCGGGGCCAATCACCTCGCGGGCAATCGTCAGGCGGCGAATGTCGTCTTCCAGATCGCGGCCAACCTTCATCTTCACATGGTTGAACCCGGCATCGATGGCTTCCTGGCATAGCCGGCGCAACTTCTCATCACCGTAACCCAGCCAACCGGCGGATGTCGTGTAGCAGGCATAACCATCCCGTTTGAGAAGTTCGACGCGTTCTGCCTTGCCGGCCTGCGCTTTCTTCAGGATCGACAGCGCATCCTCGCGCGTCAGCACATCGGTCAGATAGCGGTAATCGACGATATCGGCGATTTGCTCCGGGCTCATATCGGCCACCAGTTGCCAGACGGGCTTGCCCGCCTGTTTCGCCAGCAGATCCCACACGGCATTGACGACAGCACCGGTGGCCAGATGCATGGCACCCTTGTCCGGCCCGATCCAGCGCAACTGGCTATCGCCGGTCAGATGCCGCCAGTATGTGCCGGGATTTTCCGAAACAGTGGAAAGATCGGTGCCGACGACCAGATGCCGCATTGCCTCGATGGCCATGCAGCATATGTCATTACCGCGGCCGATGGTGAAGGTCAGTCCGTGACCTTTCAAAGCTTCGTGATCGGTATCGAGAATGATGTAAGCTGCGGAATAATCCGGGTCCGGGTTCATCGCATCGGAGCCATCGAGGCTTTGCGATGTTGGAAAGCGTAAATCGAACACACGCAGATCAGTAATCTTGGTCATCGGCCATTCACTCGCAGTCAGGGATCAGAGAACGGGTTCATGCTGGAAAGGTCCAACCGCATAGCTCCGCCATCGCCCGGCGTTCAGCGCATCCGATGTCATTGTCTCAACTCCTCCAGCGTCGCTGCACGAATGCATCTGCGACGATGAAAAAAAGCACAGATAGGCTGCAAACACCAGCAATCAAAGCGGGCGTCAATATCGCAGGAAACAGGGGAGGGGCAATGAGCCTTGGCGAACGCGATCGATGCGCGTCAGCCAAAGCTTGTCAGTGAGGGCCTTAGTGGCGGAAGTGGCGCATGCCAGTGAACACCATCGCAACATTGTGCTCATTGGCTGCATCGATCACGTCCTGATCGCGCATGGAACCGCCCGGCTGGATAACCGCTGTCGCACCGGCAGCAATGGCAGCCAGCAGTCCGTCTGCAAATGGATAGAAGGCTTCAGAAGCCACGGCGGACCCCTTTGTCAAAGGTTCGGAAAGCCCCATGGCTTTCGCGGCATCCTCAGCCTTTTGAGCGGCAATGCGCGCCGAATCGATGCGGCTCATCTGACCGGCGCCGATACCCGCTGTCTGACCATCCTTGGCGTAGATGACGGCGTTGGATTTGACGTGCTTGGCAATCTTGAAGGCAAATTTCATGTCTTCGAGTTCCTGCGCTGTCGGCGCACGCTTGGTCACCACCTTCAGATCGAGGTCCTCGACCATGCCGTTGTCGCGGCTTTGCACCAGAAGACCACCGGAGACGGTTTTAGCGGTAATGCCTGGCGCACGCGCATCCGGCAGGCCGCCAGCAGACAACAGACGCAAGTTCGGCTTGCGGGCAATGATCTGCCTCGCCTCTTCGGTCACATCCGGCGCGATAATGACTTCGGTGAAAAGCTGAATGATCTCTTCGGCCGTTTCGGCATCCAGCGTGCGGTTGAGCGCAATCACGCCGCCGAAGGCGGAGACGGGATCGCAGGCCAGTGCGCGCTTGTAGGCATCCAGCATAGTGGTGCCGGTTGCCACACCGCAGGGGTTGGCATGTTTGATAATGGCAACAGCGGGTGCCGTCTCCGGCAGAAACTCGGACACGAGCTCATAGGCTGCGTCCGTATCGTTGATGTTGTTGTAGGAAAGCTGTTTGCCCTGCAAAAGCTTGGCTGTGGCCACGCCGGGGCGCTTGTCGCCCGTGAGGTAGAAGCCCGCGCTCTGGTGCGGGTTTTCGCCATAGCGCATCTTCTCCTTCAGCACACCACCAATCGCCCGATAGTGGGGGGCTTCTATCGAAAGTGCTTCGGCAAACCAGTTGGAAATGACCGCATCGTAAGCCGCGGTGCGGGCATAGGCCTTGGCGGCAAAACGCTGGCGAAGCGCATAGGTCGTTTGCCCGTCATCTGCCTGCAAGGCTTCCAGCAGTTCTGGATAGTCGCTCGGATCGGTCAACACCGTCACATAGGCATGGTTCTTGGCAGAGGCACGGATCATCGCCGGGCCGCCAATATCGATGTTCTCGACGGTTGTCGGATAATCACCGCCCTTGGCGCGAACCTCTTCGAACGGATAAAGATTGATCACGGAAAGATCGATCGCCTCGATACCATGGGCGCGCATGGCTTCTACGTGGTCGGCATCGTCGCGAATGGCAAGCAGACCACCATGAACATTCGGGTGCAACGTCTTGACGCGGCCATCCATGATTTCGGGAAATTGGGTGATATCGGAAACATCGGTCACCGGCAGACCCGCATCTGCAATCGCCTTGGATGTTCCACCTGTCGACAGAAGCTTGACGCCCATGTTGACGAGGGCACCGCCCAGCTCGATGATATCCGTCTTGTCGGAAACCGACAGCAGGGCTGTGCGGATCTTGACCTTGTCGGGAGCGGGAATTTTTTTGGAAACGACAGCCATCGGGAGAACTCCGTGATGCGTGGAGGACAGGCCGGAGAGCAATCCATCCGGCGGTTGCCGCCGCGTTAGCACAGCTTTGCGCATTAATAAACAGAGCCGGGCATCGGCTTGGGCCGCCAATGGTCGTTTTTAGGCCGGCACAATGCCATTGACCGCTAGAGTTTCTTTTCGATGATCCAGCGAATGTCCGTCATATCGGGAAGGTGAAACGGGATTTCGATCTGCTGCGACGGTCGGATGCCCGAGGCATCCGCCATGAAGACGTCTTCCGCAATCGTCACGGTCTGGCCAGGCGCGGAAAACACCCAGCTTGTGCCATCGCCTGCGCGCATCATGACGGATTCGTCATCCAGCCGGACAAGTTCGATAGACGGATGAATATGAAAGCGCGACACGGCATCAGCAGAGACGGGCGGGCGTTTAACGTCCTGTTCCGGCTGGACGCTATCGCGCCCCTTGATCTTGCTGCCAGCAGCGTTCATTTCCAGCTCGCGCTCGTAAAAATAGCCAAACGCGCTTCGGTAGCCGTCATGCGACGCGCGCAGCACATCGGCACCTTTCTGATCCGTCTCCCGCTCGACCACGACATCGGTGATACCCGATATCATGACCGGGCCGAGCAGGCGTGAGCGCGACAGACGCGACGACGAGGTGTCATTGATCGTCACGGTCGAATGCGCCGCAGTCGAGCGGCTTGCACGCTTGAAGGCATCGACGGCAAATGGCGGAAATCCGGAATTGACGATGAAGCGGTTTCGAGACGACGACATCTCGAACGACAGACAACCGCAATGCGCGCCTCTGGATAGCGCCATGGACTTCGGAATGCCCGCATCGACCACGACCACCGTATCTGCCGCAGACAGGCGTTGATAGGCGATGTCGGACAGCGCGCGAGAAGGGCGCCCGGAGGTCTCGTCATAGCGCAATACCGAGGCCAGCTCATTGGCAAGCGTGACAGTCGCACCGTTAAACAACGCCAGATCGCCATCCTGATGACGGAAGAAGCGAATGGCGGGAAACATGCGGTCGATGGCGGGTACAAGCCCTGGCGGCACGTCATGGCCGAGATTGATGTAGCTTTGACGCAGCGGGAGAAGGTCGAGCATCAAATCCAGTATCACGCGAGGGTTTCGTGATACATGGCCGCCATCCGGCATGATCTGCCGCTCGAGTTCCCGATCGAGCCTGAACCCATGGCGGGCTATTCTGGCAGCACGGTTGGGAAGCGAAATCGAAGCGATCGCTAGGGCGATCCGAATCTTAAGGCGTGTTTCTCCATCCGGTGCGTGTTTCGCGATGAGGTTGAGATAACGCACATGGTAGCCAAGGCTTTTAAGAAAGCGACGGTAAAAGCCAGCATCGGCGTTTTGCAAAATCACGGGCGAATGCGACAGCCAGGCAATCAGCCGCTGCGCTGCGGTTTCCGGCGCCCAAGCCGCGCCGCTGATCTTGCGCCCATGCGTCGAAATCCAGTCGGAGACCAGAATACGCGCTCGCGCGCAGGCCTCGTCGGCTTTGCTTGCACGCACATGCCGCAGCCAACGAAACGCATGCAGCCTTTCTTCAAAGGCGGGCGAGGGCATCTCCAGCACGAAGGGAGAGACGCCACCCGTCTCCAATATCCGCCCTGCCAGCGCGATACGGCCCAGAACCAGTTCCTGAGCAACATAGGGATCGACGGCACGCAGGTCGGTCGGCGCTGCCACGAGACCGTTTGGCACACGATCGGCGACACGCAGGAACTGCAGACGCACAGGTGCACTAAAGATCATGCATCGATCCCACAGGGTACGTATAAAAAACCCTGTTACGCTCAAGCTGCTCTTCAGGGATCCTACCAAACGCGTGTTTCCCGCCTGCGCGAAGATGACTTATGTTTCAAAAGGTGAGTGTTTTTGGATTGGAACGGAAACATCAGTCAAATTTTCACGAAATACTTCATATTTTGTAAACGAACGGCTTTTTTACGAATGATTCCAGACCGGACGCCGCATGGAATTACGACATCCGCCCATCAAGCCGTTGTTTAAAATACGCAAACTGCGGCGGACGCAGCACGACGATCGGGTGATGAAAACCAAGATACCCTATGCATTCACCCGCAGCATCGCAGCATAGAACCCATCTACACCACCGAACATATCAGGGGTCGTGCGAAGCTCGCCCTTGGTGTTCATGGCAGCCTCCATACCTGGGAAATCCGAGATCAAAGCGGGCACACGCTCAAGTCGCCCGTTGTTTGCCAACACGCGCTCGACCATCTCTTCACCCTCTGAAGGATCGAGCGAGCAATTGGAAAACACGACAATACCGCCCGGTTTGACCAGGTTTATGGCATGACGCAGCATCTGCTCCTGCAAGGTAGCGAGCTTGGCAATATCGTTTTTATCCTTCGTCCAGCACACATCGGGATGCTTGCGCAAGGTGCCTGTGGACGAGCAGGGCGCATCCAGAAGAACCGCATCGAAAAGCTCATCCGGCTGATATTTCAGCATATTGCTTTCGATGGTCGTCGCCTTTAGTTTCAACCGACCAAGATTTTCACGTAGCCGTTTTAGACGATTGCCGGATTGGTCGAGCGCCGTCACGTCGGCACCCGCCAGCACCAGTTGCGCCGTCTTTCCGCCAGGTGCCGCACACAGATCGGCAACACGCTTGCCGGTGAGATCGCCCATCAACCGCACCGGCATGCTGGCTGAAAAGTCCTGCACCCACCATTCACCCTCATCGAACCCATCCAGGGCGGAAACAGACCCCTCGAAAGACGCTAGCCGGACGCTGCCATTGGGCATGACCGTGCCGTTCAGCCTTTGCGCCCACTGATCGGGGTCTGACTTGACGGTGACATCGATCACGGAAGGTATGAGCTGCGCTTCTGCCATCTTATGGGCCGCATCGCCGCCGTAGACGGAATTCAGACGGTCGAAAAACCACTCCGGCAGCACAGGGACAGACGAGATTGCCTGGATGATCTCTTCCTTTTCACGCCCCAGTCGCCGCAACACTGCGTTAACCAGTTTCACGAACCGCCGGTTTCGCGGATCACGATGCGCCTGTTCGACCGCCAGATCGACCGCAGAATGATCGGGAACATCGAGATAGATCATCTGCGTCGCACCGACCACCAGAACATGATGAAGTGAGCGCGCACCTTGAGGCAGAGGTCCATCCAGCAGCATGGAAAGAGCAGCCTCGATCCGAGGAAGGTGCCGTAAGGCTGTGTTGACGATAGCTCGTACGAGTGCTCGGTCGGCCAGGCTGAGCGCCCGATAGGCCGGATTGCCATTCTCGGCGTCCAGCATTCCATCGAGCGAGGTTTTCTTGTCCAGAACCGCCGACAGAATTTTAACGGCAGCCGTGCGAGCGCCCAGTCCGGGCTTCCAGCCATCATTGCCGGCTTCGTCGTCACGTCCTCCGCCAGACAGTTTGCGTGTATGCTGCTTTGCAGACTTGGCAGAAGAATTCGATGTCAAGACCAAGGACCTTTACGCTCATTGTTTTGGCCGCTCGCAGCACCGACATTGGGCACGGAGCGTGATTTGCGGACGGACTTACCACTTGTCGGCTGATAGGTCGATGCCTGCGCAAACTCCTGCGTCATGCTGCGTAGGGCAGCAATACGGTTGTCGGTATTGGGATGGGTGGAAAAGAGATTGTCCATCCGCTCTCCCGATAATGGATTGATAATGAACATATGCGCTGTCGCAGGATTGCGCTCGGCGTCTGGATTATGAATCTGCTGAGCCGCGCCTGCGATTTTCTGCAATGCGGAGGCAAGCCACAAGGGGTTGCCGCAAATCTCCGCGCCACGTCGGTCTGCGGAATACTCACGGGTCCGGCTGATCGCCATCTGCACCAGCATCGCCGCCAGGGGTGCGACAATCATCGCTGCCAGCACGCCTATGAAACCAAGCGGATTGTTGTTTTCACGGTTTCCGCCAAAAAAGAACGCGAAGTTGCCGAGCATGGAGATTGCACCGGCAAGCGTCGCTGTGATTGTCATCGTCAGCGTGTCACGGTTCTGGATATGCGCCAGTTCATGTGCCATGACACCGGCCACCTCTTCCGGCGTCAAGCGTTCCATCAGCCCCGTCGATGCCGCCACCGCAGCGTTTTGCGGGTTGCGCCCCGTTGCAAAGGCGTTGGGCTGCGGGCTGTCGTAGACATAGACCTTCGGCATAGGAAGCCCAGCATTGTGGGAGAGGTCGCGGATCATCGCGAAGAAATCAGGCGCGTTGTGCTCGTCCACCTCCTGCGCATTATAGGCGCGCAAAACCATTTTGTCGGAGTTCCAATAGGAAAACAGGTTCATGCCAGCCGCGAACAGGAAGGCAATCATCATGCCACCGGCGCCGCCGATGAGAAATCCAATACCCATGAACAACGCGGTCATGAACGCCAACAACATCGCCGTACGCATCATGTTCATCCAAAAATCTCCGTTCAAAGGTAAAATGGCTTATCAACGCCACCAGACTTCTATAATCTGGTTATAAGAAAATGCTTTTCAATATCCCGTCATGAGGGCTCACAGATCATGCAGAACCCAGACAACGACAACGGTGACAATAAAAAGCGGGAGCTATCGCCTGCCGCGCAACGAGCCTTGCAGGAGGCGGAGGAGCGCCGCAAGAAGGCGAAGGCCATGGAGCTGCCGCCCGAGATCGGTGGACGCGAAGGGCCGGAGGCTGTTCGCTTTGGAGACTATGAAATCAAGGGCCGTGCCATAGACTTTTGAGCAAGACCCACCGAGCCTTGCTTCGTTGAAAATACCAATAATATCAAATATTTAGATTTATTTTTGCTCGAGCAGTCGGCAAACGCTCTCCAGCTGCTCGAGTGTCCGGTAATTGATGCGGATATGCCCACCGTTTCCCTTGTGGTTGATTTTCACATCCAGGCCCAGTGCATCGGACAGCGTACGCTCCAACGCAACGGTATCGGAGTCCTTCTCGTGCTCTTCTCTGCGCGGGAGCGTCGGATTGAGCTGCATATGAATATCGGCCTGTGCCATACGTTCTGCGTCACGAACCGACAACCCCTTCGCTACGATCGAGCGGGCGAGAAAGGTTGGATCCGACGTCGAAACAAGCGCACGCGCATGGCCGGCCGAAAGCGAACCCTCTGCCAGCATACCCCGCACGGCTTCCGGCAGCTTCAAAAGACGCAGGCTATTCGCGACGTGACTGCGGCTCTTGCCGATAATTTCCCCAAGATCGTTTTGCGTATATCCATGCTCGGCAATCAACTGATCGTAGCCCATCGCTTCTTCAAGCGGGTTGAGATCGGAACGCTGAACGTTTTCGACAATAGCGAGCTCCAGCGCCGTGCGGTCGTCGACGTCACGGACAATGACGGGAACATCCGTGAAGCCCGCGAGTTGTGCGGCTCGCCAGCGACGTTCACCGGCAATAATCTCATAGCGGCCTTCGGCCACCGTCCGCACAACGACAGGCTGAACGATGCCGTGCTGACGAATAGAGGATGCGAGATCCTGTAACTCGCCTTCATCGAAATGTCTGCGCGGGTTGCGGGCGCTGCGCGCGATAAATTCAATCGGTATCGTGCGGTCAGCCGCCACGGCTTTCTGCGGTTCACCGACAGGAAGAGGCTGGTCCATTTCACCGATCAATGCGGCGAGTCCGCGTCCCAGTCGACGCTTGGAAAGATCATCACTCATTTTCAAACTCCGTAAAACCAATGAGGCATCGCACGAGAAAAGCCCGTTCAGACGCATGATGGAATGATAAGCGGTCCAAAGACGCCGTTGAGAAAAATTTTTTGGTTGCGTCAGGCCGCTTTACGAATACGTTCGCGCTGGATGACTTCGGATGCCAATTGCAAATAGGCTTGGCTACCGGCGCATTTGAGGTCGTAGAGGATGGCAGGTTTACCATAGGACGGCGCTTCGGACACACGCACGTTGCGCGGAATGAGCGTGTGGTACACCTTTTCACCAAGATGAGTGCGCACATCGGTGACGACCTGCTGCGCAAGATTATTGCGCGAATCGAACATCGTGAGGACGATGCCCTGGATATCGAGCCCTGGATTGACCGTCGCTCTGATTTGATTGACCGTATCCAGCAATTGACTCAGTCCTTCGAGAGCGAAGAATTCGCATTGCAACGGTACGAGCACCGAATGCGCAGCCGCCATCGCGTTCATCGTCAGCAAATTGAAGGAAGGCGGGCAATCCACGAGAATGTAGGAATAGGCTCGTGCTTCATCCGATTGAAGGGCATTCTTCAGCAGGAAAACACGGTTCGCAGCATTAGCGACCTCCATCTCGAACCCCAGCAGGTCCATCGTGGACGCGATGATATCGAGGTTTGGAACCGCGGTCGGCACGACGACCTCCGATACGGTATTCGTGCCAATCAATAGATCATAGGAGGACAGCGTGCGAGAACGCCTGTCGATGCCGAGACCTGTGCTGGCGTTGCCCTGTGGATCGAGGTCGACCACCAGCACGCGCTCGCCTATGGCCGCCAGCGCGGTTGCCAGATTGATGGCAGTTGTCGTCTTACCGACCCCGCCTTTCTGGTTTGCAATCGTGATGATCCGGTTTTTATCAAACATAGGGTGCACCTGCTGGTCAATCAGCGTTTCGCTGCGAGCTGACTGATTTCAAGCACCACAGAACTCGCTTCAACGCTGCTATTATGTATTAACAGATCAAAATCCCAACGACCACGCGCTTTTTCGAGCTCGGCCTCATAATCCCTGCCTTTATTCAGAAAACAGCGCAGGTCAACATTCTGGGCGGCCCAGGGCTCGATATAATCCAGGAGAAGATCAAGCTCGGCGAGAGCACGCGCGGAAATCACGTCACAGGGGCCGACGATGCCGTGCGCAGATTCGATCCGAACAGGATGCACCGAGCCACGAGCACCCGTTTCCTTGAGGGCAACTCGCAGGAAAGCAGCCTTTTTATTGTTGCTTTCGATGAGATTGACCCATCCTTCCTTCAATTCAGCGAGAAAAATAGCAGTAATGATACCTGGAAATCCACCACCACTACCGAGGTCTGCCCATGTCAAAGGCTTCGGTGCCAACTGAAAGATTTGAGCACTATCGGCGATATGCCTTGACCAAAGGTCCCCAAGTGTAGACGGCGCCACGAGATTGGTCGTGGCATTCCATTTCCTGAAAAGTTCAACGAAGTGTTCAAGACGATCCAATGTTTCACGTGAAACACTTCGGCCGTTTATGTTCATATTGGGACTCGTTATGGCTGTGCACGCAACTTTGAAGTTTGGCTATATGAGCCTTTTTTGACCAACGCAAGAATCAACGACACGGCCGCAGGTGTCATTCCATCCACTCGTGCCGCCTGGGCGATATTCATGGGTCTGGCGCGTTGAAGCTTCTGCTTGAGCTCGTTAGACAATCCTGAGAGAATTGAGAAGTCAAAGTCTTCAGGAATCTTGCGATCTTCATCGCGTTTGATATCGACAATATCCGCACTTTGACGCTGCATGTAGACAGCGTAACTGGCCTCGATCTCGAGGACCTCTGCCACCTTGCGATTCATAGTCGACAGCTCCGGCCACTCCGCCTCCAGCGTCTTTAGCGTAATGTCGGGATAAGCGAGTAATTCGTATGCCGTTCTTCGCTTACCATCATTGTTCAGCTTTATGTCGTGTTTTGCCGCCTGCGTTGGCGTGATCGACAAAGCATTCAACCGTGCTCGTTCCTGATCAATATTATTGAGAAAGGCAGCAAAGCGGCTGGAGCGATCCCGCGCGACGATGCCCGCCTTGATACCGAGTGGTGTGAGGCGCAAATCAGCATTATCGACACGGAGCGACAGACGGTATTCAGCCCGTGACGTGAACATACGGTAGGGCTCGGTCACACCCTTTGACGTCAGATCATCGATCATGACACCGATGTAAGATTCAGTCCGGCTGAAATGAATGGCATCACTGCCGCCTGCGAACAGGGAGGCATTGAGGCCGGCGACAAGACCTTGCGCCGCAGCCTCCTCATAGCCCGTCGTGCCATTGATCTGACCAGCCAAAAATAGCCCCGGGACCTTACGACATTCCAACGAGGGTTTCAGCTCCCGGGGATCGACATAGTCATATTCGATCGCATATCCAGGCTGAAGGATCTGAACGTGTTCCAGTCCGGGTATTGTCTTGATGAACATCTCCTGCACGAAGGCTGGCAGAGACGTGGAGATACCGTTGGGATAGATTGTGTCGTCATCCAGTCCTTCCGGCTCCAAAAAAATCTGGTGGCCATCACGCTCTCCAAAGCGGACGATCTTGTCTTCGATGGATGGGCAATAGCGAGGTCCGACACCTTCGATTTGCCCTGAATACATGGCCGACAGATGAATATTGTCTTGAATGATCTTGTGACCAGCGGGGGTGGTCCTGGTAACTCCACATTCGATCTGAGGATTTGTGATTCTGTCGGTCATGAAGGAGAAAGGAACAGGTTCTTCATCCGCACCCTGACGCTCAACTGCGTCCCAATCGATTGTCTTACTGCTCAGGCGAGCAGGTGTTCCGGTTTTGAGCCGACCCATCGCAAGTCCCGCACGCACAAGGGTATCCGATAATCCTAAGGATGGTTTCTCACCCACGCGCCCCGCTGGAATCTTTTCGGAACCGATATGAATGAGACCGCGCAGAAACGTTCCACTGGTCAGAACGACTGCCCGGCACGCAATCTTTCGACCATCCGACAGAGTGACTGAGGTTATGATGCCGGTTTTCATGTCGATATCGAAAGCGTCACCCTCGATGATCGTCAGATTCTCGATAGCGTTGATTTCCGCTTGCATCGCCTCTCGGTAAAGACGACGGTCTGCCTGTGTACGGGGACCACGCACAGCAGGCCCTTTCTTACGATTCAGCATGCGAAACTGAATGCCGCCCTGATCAGCGACACGCCCCATAAGGCCATCGAGCGCATCAATTTCCCTGACGAGATGGCCTTTTCCGAGACCGCCAATGGCCGGATTGCACGACATAACGCCGATCGTCATTTTGTTATGGGTCAACAGCGCCGTGTTGGCACCATGTCGGGCCGCTGCAGCAGCAGCTTCACTGCCAGCATGGCCACCACCAATTACAACGACATCATATGTCATCATAAATCTCTTTATCCCTGTCGCGCCCATGGGCTACGAGATGTTTCACGTGAATCATTTGCCGACACAGAACTCGGAGAATATCACACCGAGCAAATCTTCGACATCGACACGCCCGGTGATACGACCGAGAGCCGTAGCGGCAAGACGCAGATATTCCGATCGGATCGCCAGATCCATGCCGTCTGATGCCAAAGCATCACTAACATAGTTGCGCGTCTCTTCAAGTCGTTTCTTGTGGCGTGCCCTAACAGGTCCCAGTGTGAACGACGCGCCAACGCGCTCTTCAATTGCCGCTGCGATGGCGGAGCGAAGATGATCCAGCCCTGTTCCGGTTCTGGCAGACAGCGCAATATCGCACTGGCTAGTGACGGTTTCGATCATATCACATTTGGTTGCGATCTTGAGAATTCTCTTATTGGCGTCGATCGGGAATTGTTGCGGAACCGAATCGATATCGGATAGAAACAAAATGAGGTCGGCATTCTCGGCAGTGAGACGCGCACGCCTTATACCTTCTTGCTCCACAACATCATCGCTTTCTCGCAGTCCGGCTGTGTCGAACAGCGTCACCAGGTATCCGCCGACGTTGAGATCGACGCTGAGAACGTCACGCGTCGTTCCGGCGATATCCGTGACAATTGCCACGTCACGTCCGCTCAACGCGTTCATAAGAGTCGATTTGCCGACATTAGGAGCGCCGACGAGGGCCACTTTAAACCCGTCGCGGATGATTTCACCACTCGAACCTGCGTTTAAATGGAGATGCAATTCATCCTGGAAAGCCGAAACATCTCTCCAAACCTGGGCCGATACCGAATCTGGAACGTCTTCTTCGTCCGAAAAGTCCAACTCGGCCTCAATCAAGGCCCGGCACCGCGTCAGACGTTGCGCCCACCCATCATAAAGTTCAGACAGCCTGCCACTCGTTTGCTCAACAGCCAGACGCCGCTGCATCTCTGTTTCTGCTGTGAGAAGATCCGCAAGCCCCTCGACTTCGAGAAGGTCCATCTTGCCATTATCGTAAGCGCGCTTGGAAAATTCACCCGCCTCCGCTGGACGCACTGCCGGTATGGCGTCCAGCTCTGAAAAGACCGCTGCAACAACCGCTTTACTACCATGGACATGCAATTCGACACAGTCTTCGCCCGTGAAAGAGTTCGGAGCAGGAAAATTGAAGACAAGCGCCTGGTCTATCGGATCATCGTTGCGGTTCCGAATCGTTTTCAGAGCGGCTCTGCGGGGCAGGGGTAAATCACCTCGGATCAATCTCTCCAACGCATGATGTGCCTGTGGACCGCTGATACGCAAGATCGCCACACCGGCGGGTAGTGAGCCGCTGGAGAGAGCGTAAATCGTATCATTGGATGGCAACATTGGTTTTCAGTCCTTCAAACGCTGGAAGTCAGGCTGTCATCACGGTTATACTAATCCCGTTCAAAAGAATGGCCGCGCCCGTTTGATCGGACGCGGCCTTATAGCCTTACAGGAAGAATCCCGCTTTAAGTGTTCATCGAATCGAAGAAGTCGCCATTGTTCTTGGTCTGCTTCAACTTGTCGATCAGGAACTCGATGGCATCTGTCGTCCCCATCGGCGCCAAGATACGACGCAGAACGAAGATTTTCTGAAGATCCTGACGCGGAACGAGGAGGTCTTCCTTACGGGTGCCGGATTTGAGGATGTCCATGGATGGGAAGATACGCTTGTCGGCGACCTTGCGGTCCAGCACAATTTCCGAGTTGCCGGTTCCCTTGAACTCTTCGAAGATTACTTCGTCCATGCGGCTACCCGTATCGATCAGAGCCGTCGCTATGATCGTCAGCGAGCCGCCTTCCTCGATATTTCGGGCGGCACCGAAGAAGCGCTTTGGACGCTGCAAGGCATTGGCATCTACACCACCCGTCAAGACCTTGCCGGAAGACGGAACGACGGTGTTGTAAGCACGGCCGAGGCGTGTGATCGAATCGAGCAGGATGACGACGTCACGGCCATGTTCGACAAGACGCTTGGCCTTTTCGATAACCATTTCGGCAACCTGAACATGGCGAACGGCAGGCTCGTCGAAGGTAGAGGAGACGACCTCACCCTTCACGGAACGCTGCATATCCGTCACTTCTTCTGGCCGTTCGTCGATGAGAAGAACGATCAGGTAACATTCTGGATGATTGGCCGTAATCGAGTGGGCAATATTTTGGAGAAGTACAGTCTTACCGGTACGTGGTGGGGCAACGATGAGGCCACGCTGACCTTTACCGAGCGGTGTAACGAGATCCATCACCCGGGCGGACAGATCCTTGGATGTCGGTATTTCGAGTTCCAACTTGAAGCGCTCATTCGGATAAAGCGGCGTCAGATTGTCGAAATGCACCTTATGGCGGATTTTCTCTGGATCGTCGAAGTTGATGGTATTGACCTTGAGAAGGGCGAAATAACGCTCACCTTCCTTGGGTCCACGAATCGGTCCTTCGACGGTATCGCCCGTTTTCAGCGAAAATCGGCGGATCTGTGATGGCGAGATATAAATATCATCCGGGCCTGGCAGATAGTTGGCATTGGCAGATCGCAAAAAACCGAAGCCATCCTGAAGGACTTCAACGACACCTTCGCCGATGATTTCAACATCCTGACTGGCAAGAACCTTGAGGATTGCAAACATGAGCTCCTGCTTGCGCATCGTGCTCGCATTTTCGACTTCCAGGGATTCGGCAAACGTCAGCAAATCGGTAGGGGATTTGCTCTTGAGTTCCTGAAGCTTCATTTCAGCCATGAAGAGAAAGACCGTCTTTAAAATATGTGTGTGGGGGAAGGCTTGTTCGCGAATCAGGTACTGTGGGTGGCCCGCAGACGGCTGAATAATTCACATGCCATTGAGATAAGTGACCGGAAAATAGCGTTTCAGCCTTCAAGCTGCAAGAGGAAAGCACCAATTCCGAGAAATTTATCGTGAACGGCCATTATCCGAATGGTTTCACAACCACCAGTATGACAATGGCGATCATCAGAAGCGTTGGAGCCTCATTCATCAACCGCCAGTGACGGGCGGTACGCGTGTTCTCATCACGGGCAAAACGCTTGGCGCTGCGGCTGAAATAGACATGGGTCGCGGTCATCAGCACCACCAGCGCGATCTTCGCATGCAGCCAGCCACCCTGGAAACCATAAACCGACCAGGCGAGATAAAGCCCCAACACCCAGGAAATCATCATGGCAGGGTTCATGATGATCTTAATCAGACGTTGCTCCATCACCTTGAAGGTCTCGGACTTGTCCGAACCCGTCTCCGCATCGGTGTGGTATATGAAAAGCCGCGGCAAGTAGAACAACCCGGCCATCCAGGAGATGACGGCGATGATATGCAGCGCCTTGATCCAGAGATAGGCATCCGCGGGATCGGCATGCAGGACAGCGGCAATCAGTCCCACAAAAACTACAAGAGCGGCGCCCGCGCGCAAACGCGCCTTGCGACCTGATGTGTCGGACGTCGCTTTTTCCCGTGTCATCGCCGCGCCTCATGAGATCGCACCCGCGCCACCAGTTTCGCTACATTTTCCGGATCGGCCTGCGGCGTGATGCCATGGCCCAGATTAAAGATCAGTGGACCATTGCCAAGCTGTTCCAGGATCGTATCGATCCCGTCTTCCAGCGCCTTACCGCCAGCCACCATGCGCATCGGGTCCAGATTGCCCTGCACAGGCCCGTCTTTTTGAAGGTCACGGGCGAAGGAAAGCGGGATGCTCCAATCGAGGCCAATGGCATCAGCCTTGGTTTTCTGACGGTAATCTTTCAGCATAATACCGGCACCCTTGGCAAATGCGATGATCTTGGCGTCCGGCCGGCGAGCCCGAACGGACTGGATGATGCGCGCGACCGGCTTGATCGCATAATCTTCGAATTCCTTCTCACCCAGAACACCCGCCCAGGAGTCGAAAATCTGCACCGCATCGGCACCCGCATCCAGCTGGGCTACGAGATAGTCGGCAGACACCTCCGCGAGAAACGCCAGCAGATGTTCCATAGCCTGCGGATGTTGGTAGCCAAACAGGCGCGCGGGCGCCTGGTCGGGTGTTCCGTGTCCGGCAATCATGTAGGTGGCGACCGTCCAGGGAGCGCCACAGAAGCCGAGCAGTGTGGTCTTGGACGGAAGTTCCGCCCTCAATCGTCTCACCGCCTCAAACACCGGTGCAAGATGCGGCAAGATATTATCGGCCTTCAGTGCCGAAATCTCATCCGTAGTAATCGGGTCCATTGCCGGACCCCGCCCTTCGGTGAAGGTGACATTGCGATGGAGCGCGTCCGGGATCACGAGAATATCAGAAAACAGGATAGCCGCATCGAGTTCAAAGCGACGGATAGGCTGAAGCGTGACCTCCGTTGCCAGCGCAGGATTATAGCATAGGTCGAGGAAACTTCCCGCCACCTTCCGCGTTTCTCGATACTCCGGGAGATACCGACCCGCCTGCCTCATGAGCCAGATCGGAGGAGGGGTGAGTGTCTCCCCGCTCAATACCTTCAAAACGTTCCGTTCAGCCATCAGCCCATCTTTTCTAAAATATAATAAAAGAGATTCTTAGAGATTTTCTATTTCTTAGAGTCTGTGAGTAGCAAGGATTAAATCCTGTCCGGCGGATATGCCGCATCCAGACAAAACCGGTCACGGCGGTGGAATGATCAAACATAAGCTTGTCAACGATCGGGGGTAAAGACAAATTCACCAAATTTTTCAGTTTGTTAGATATTGATGGTGTCATCAACTTCCTGTGGATAAACGGTGCATGATTTTTAAGAGCTTTCCGTTCTCCTCACAATTCACAAGTCGCCTTCCGCTTGCTACACAAAAACCCGATTGTGGATAAACCGGCAGTTTTACACCGGCCGGTCCGCGGGCAAGGCTAACGCCACAGCTTGTCCAGTGTTATCAACAGGGAGCGGAAAACAGCGTGGAGAACACAAAAAGCTTCTTCCATCTTCATCTGATTTCTGACTCCACGGGCGAGACTCTCATGTCGGCGGGCAGGGCGGTGTCGGCCCAGTTTCACGCTGCCATGCCGCTGGAACACGTTTATCCGATGATCAGAAACCAGAAACAGCTTCAGCAGGTGATAGACAGCATCGATAAAGAACCGGGTATCGTGCTCTACACAATCGTCGATGAGCATTTGGCGCAGTTCCTGGATCTCCAATGCCACGCGATCGGCGTTCCCTGCGTCAACGTGCTAGAACCGGTCATAGGCATTTTTCAGACCTATCTCGGCACCACATCCAGGCGAAGGGTCGGAGCACAACATGCCCTGAATGCAGATTATTTTGCCCGTATAGAGGCCCTGAACTTCGCGATGGATCACGATGACGGGCAGATGCCGGAAAGTTATGAGGAGGCGGATGTCGTCCTTATCGGTATCAGCCGCACGTCGAAAACGCCCACCAGTATCTATCTCGCCAATCGTGGCGTCAAAACCGCCAATATTCCCGTCGTGCCTGGCGTGCCTTTGCCGGAAAGTCTTTACAAGGCCACAAGGCCGCTGATCGTCGGACTGGTCGCGACGTCCGATCGAATATCTCAGGTTCGCGAAAACCGCGAATTGGGGACAACAGGTGGTTTTGACCGCAGACAATATACAGACCGGGCGACCATCATGGAGGAGCTGAAATATGCCCGTGCGCTTTGCGCTCGCAATGATTGGCCACTGATTGACGTCACGCGCCGGTCTATCGAAGAGACAGCTGCCGCCATTCTTGCCCTTCGGCAAAGGACACGTTAATCCCTTCGCTTCCTTCTTCGGAGACTGGGTTGATGAAACCGGACCTTATCCTTGCATCCACGAGTGCGTCCCGGCAGATGCTGATGCGCAATGCCGGTCTGACCTTCACGGCCCAGCCGGCCGATATCGACGAACGCGCCATAGACACGCGGTTGGTCAAAGACGGCGCTACGCCTGACCGTATCGCGGTGGAGCTGGCCAGGGCCAAGGCCCTTGCGGTCAGCGCAGCGCGACCGGACGCTTTCGTGCTTGGCTGTGACCAGACCATGTCGCTTGGATCACGCATTTATCACAAGCCGAAGGATATGACCGAGGCTCATGCCAATCTCATGTCCTTGTCTGGAAAAACGCATCGCCTGAACTGCGGTGCAGCGTTAGCGCATAAGGGAGCAGTCATCTGGGAAACCGTGACCTTTGCAGACTTGACCGTTCGCGCTTTGAGCAACGATTTCGTTGCGCGTCATCTCGAGCGCGTCGGATCGAACGTGCTATCGAGCGTTGGCGCCTATCAGCTGGAAGGGGAAGGCGTTCAGTTGTTCAGTGCGATAGAGGGCGACTATTTCACCATTCTCGGACTACCGCTTTTGCCTCTCTTAACAAAACTCCGCGACTTGGGCCTGATCGATGGTTGATTCACGTGAAACATTAACCATCAAGGCCTTCGTTACAGGCTACCCGATTAAACATTCCCGATCTCCGCTCATTCATCGCTATTGGCTCGAAGCTTTCGGTATCGGCGGTTCCTATGATGCGATAGCCGTTGCGCCTGAGATGTTTGAACATTTCATGACCGATTTGAAGTCTGGCAAGAGCACATTTGTCGGTGGCAATGTCACAATACCCCACAAGGAATCCGCCTACCGATTGGCCGATAAGCCTGATGACGTCGCGCAAGAGCTGGGTGCCGCAAACACCCTGTGGTTGGAAGACGGTCAGCTTCACGCGACCAATACCGATGGCTATGGCTTCCTGTCCAATTTAGACGCCCGCTGCCCAGGCTGGGATAAGACGGACAGGGCAGTGGTTCTGGGCGCAGGCGGTGCCAGTCGTTCGGTTATTCAGGCGCTCTGCAATCGCGATATCGGTGAAATCAATGTCGTCAACCGCACGATTGGTCGCGCAAAAGAATTGCGTAGCCGGTTTGGCGTGCGTGTCTTTGCCCATCCACTGGAAGCACTGCCGGAGGTTCTGGCCGGCGCAGGCCTGTTCGTCAACACGACCTCATTGGGAATGGATGGCGCAGAAGCACCGCAGATCGATTTTTCTGCCCTCCTGTCAAGTGCGATCGTGACGGATGTGGTCTACGTTCCCTTGAACACACCGATCCTCAAAGCGGCGCAGAGCCACGGTTTCACAACCGTCGACGGCCTCGGTATGCTGCTCTATCAGGCAAAACCTGGCTTTGAAAAATGGTTCGGCGAAGCACCTGACGTGAACGAAGAATTGCGAGCGATCATCATCGCCGACATGGACAAACACGCATGATCACCATTGGCCTGACGGGCTCCATCGGAATGGGGAAATCGACAACGGCAGCACTGTTCGCCAAAGAGGGCGTAGCTGTTTGCGATTCCGATGCGCTGGTGCATGATCTCTACGGCAATGAGGCGGTTCCGTTGATCGAAAATGCGTTCCCTGGCACCACGCAGAACGGGCGCGTGGATCGCGAAAGGCTGGCTGGGAAATTGCGTGACAATCCGGCTCACTTTAAGGTGCTGGAACAGTTGGTTCACCCGCTTGTCCAAAAAAAGCAAAAGCAGTTTTTGGATGCGCAGCGCTTGAGAGGTGTCGAATTCGGCCTTCTGGATATTCCTTTGCTGTACGAAACCGGCGCGCAGGCGCGCGTTGACACCGTGGTGGTGGTGTCTTGTCCGCCCGATATCCAACGGCAGCGTGTTCTTTCACGACCGGGGATGAGCGAGGAAAAATTTCAGATGATCCTTGCGCGGCAGATGCCGGATGAGGAAAAGAGAAAGCGTGCCGATTTCGTGATCGATACGGGCAAAAGCCTGGATGATGCGAGGGAGCAGGTGCTGGCAGTGTTGGCCGCCTTGCGGTCAGATCAACACGGGAACATGTGATCATGCGCGAAATCATCTTCGATACGGAAACGACGGGTCTGGAATCCAAGGCCGACCGCATCATCGAAATCGGCGGCATCGAGCTGTTCAACCATTTTCCAACCGGTCGTACGCTTCATCTCTACATCAATCCGGGGGATCGCAAGGTCCATCCCGACGCTTTAGCCGTGCACGGTATTACCGACGAGTTCTTGAAGGACAAACCGAAATTCGAGGATGTCGTTCAGGAGATCAGGGATTTTTTTGAGGGCGCGCGCTGGGTCGCCCATAATGCGACATTCGATATGGGTTTCATCAACGCCGAGTTTGCCCGCATTGGTATCGAGCCAGTCCCACCTGAAGTCGTCACCGACACCTTGTCGATGGCGCGGCGCAAACACCCGATGGGCCCGAACTCGCTGGATGCGCTTTGCCGTCGATATGGCATCGACAATTCACACCGCACCAAGCATGGCGCCTTGCTCGACTCCGAACTTCTGGCGGAAGTCTATATCGAGATGATCGGCGGACGGCAGACCGCGCTCGGTTTTGGAAGTGCTGTGAAGACGCAGTCGACCGGGATCGTGGAGGACGTACCGGTTGATGTGATCGTGCGGGAGAAAACATTGCCACAAAGATTGGATGCAGAAGCAGCGGCGGCGCATGGCAAGCTCGTTCTGTCGATGGGCACCAAGGCGATCTGGAACAAATATCAGCAGAACTGAGCGTGGCGAAATGCCGTCAGGAATTTGCGCATTAAAAAACCCGGGCTTTTGACCCGGGTTGTTTTTTTGATCGATGGTTGGACGATCAGTTCGGAACGGCCTGAACCTTGGCGCGGGCCTGTTCTTCTGCAACGCGCTGCGCAAACATCTGGGAAAAATCGATTGGATCGATCATCAATGGTGGGAAGCCACCATTGCGCGTGACGTCTGCGATGATTTGGCGCGCGAATGGGAAGAGAAGACGCGGGCACTCGATAAAGAGAACCGGCAGCATATGTTCCTGCGGAAAACCGGTGATGCGGAAGACGCCGCCATAGACCAGCTCGGCCACGAACAGAACCTTGTCACCATCCTTGGCTTCGGCGTTCAGCGTCAGCACCACGTCGAAGTCAGAACCGGAAATAGGGTTCGCATTGACGTTGACATTGATGTTGATTGCAGGGGCCCCCTCGCGGGCCTGAAGCGAACGAGGAGCGCCCGGATTTTCGAAAGACAGGTCTTTCGTGTACTGGGTCAGAATGTTGAGGGAGGGGTTTGCACCGTCCTGCGCACCGTTTTCAGTGGTCATATTATGTCCTCGCGGATTGAATTCTTGGAAGCCCGTCTATCATCTCGACTATGGCCTTACAACCCTTTGATATGAGGGTTGGTCTCAGGGTTTGGGCAAGTCTCGGTCATCCCGCTTCTGTGACCAAGGAGATTGCCCGGGACCGTCGCGGTGGAAGTCGTCTTCATCCAGGTCGACCACCTTCGCCGATGGTTCGCCCTTCGCACCGGGACGAAATCCCCTGCCTTTGAACGAACTTGCCACGACAATGCGCGGACCGAACGATGTCCAGATCAGCGACCGGAAGCCGGGGATGAGAAGAAGAAGGCCGATCGTATCGGTGATGAAACCGGGCAGGAAAAGCAGAATACCCGCGATCACACGCATGCCGCCATTGACGATGGCTTGCGCTGGCTCACCGCCGGTGCGGCTAGCATTTTGAAGATTGCGAATCATCCCAAGGCCGCCCGACCTCAAGATAACGAGACCGAGGAACGAGGTGAACAGAATGAGCGCCAGGGTGAGCCAGACACCGAGCGCCTTGCCCACGACAATGAAGCCGGCAATTTCCAGGATCGGCATCAACAGGACGACGATGGGTACCAAAGAGAAACGCATAATCCGAGCCTTGCGTGTTGTTGGAACCCGTGCGCCTCATCCGAACGCAGACGAACATGTCCCAACGAAATGAACCTACGCACCGGACGTAACTGAGAAGCGTTTCACGTTCCTCCGATGCCTGAACCTCACCCTATCGACAAATTGCCCGCCTTGGGAGACCAACGCTTGAATCTGTATATTTGAATGATGAACAGATGCAGACTATATGATGTGTAGAAATTTGAATTTAAATGGTGGTGTCGGTAAAAGATGAACGCAAGCGACCTTATAACATTGTTTTTTCTTGTGGTTGCGGTGCTGGTTTTCTTCCAGCTTCGCAGTGTCCTTGGTCGTCGTACCGGCAATGAAAAGCCGCCTGTTGATCCCTATTCTCCACGCGATGCAGTCAAATCGTCCTCTGCCGACGATAACAAGGTCGTGACCTTGCCGAAACGAGGCGACGAGGAAGAGGAAAACCGCTTCGCCGAGATCGACGCCGTCGCACCTGTCGGGTCTGCGCTGAATGACGCTCTGCGGGATCTCAACAAGACCGATCCGACCTTCCGCCCGAAGGAATTCCTGAACGGCGCGCGCATGGCCTACGAGATGATCGTCATGGCATTTGCCGAAGGCGACAGAAAAATCCTCAAGGATCTCTTGTCGAAAGAGGTCTATGAGGGTTTCAACGCAGCGATTTCCGAGCGGGAAAGCAGTGGTGAGGTGGTGAAATCCACATTCGTCGGCATCCAACGGATCGAGATCACCCAAGCCAGCATCCGCGATTCCGAAGAGCAGATCACCCTGCGCATCGTCAGTCAGCTGATTTCCGCCACGTATGACAAGGATGGCAAGCTGATCGATGGCGATCCCGAAAGTGTATCGGATGTCGACGACATCTGGACCTTCTCGCGCGATATCCGCTCACGCGATCCGAACTGGAAGCTGATTGCGACCGAATCCGAACAATGAGCAGCACTGGCCGGGCTTTCCGTTTAGAAGAGGTATCGTTCGAACAACTGCCCGGTTGGCAGACGGACGATCCTTCTTCGCTGCTTCCGGCCATGCAATCCGTCCTCTCGCACCTGCGTCGTGCCAAACCCTACCGGACAGGCGCGCTGGGACTGAGCGCGCAGGAGCTTTCTGCGCTGCTGGAAAAAGCTGACGAAACCAGCTTCAAGGGCGCAGGCTCGGCTCGGCTGTTTTTCGAAAACCATTGCGTAGCCTTCAAGATAGCGCCGTCCCACGGCAAAAGCGGCTTCGTAACCGCGTTTTACGAGCCGGAACTCGCCGTAGCGGCAAAGCCCGATGCGACCTTCAGATATCCGATTTATCGCCGCCCCTCTGATCTTGTCGATCTGGATGATGCCAACAGGCCGTCCGATATGGATTCTTCCTACGTCTTCGGGTTGCAGCACAACGCAAAAATTTCCCCCTACCCCGACAGGGGCGAGATCGACAGGGGTTATCTGGATGGACGCGGTCTGGAAATCGCCTGGGCGAAATCGAAGGTCGATCTGTTCTTCGTGCATGTTCAAGGCGCAGCCCGTCTTGTCTACGGGGACGGCACGATCCGGCGTATCACCTATGCGGCAAAGGCGGGACATCCGTTTTCCGCCGTTGGTCGTCTTTTGCTGGATAGGGGTGAACTCGACCCCGCCACCATCTCCATGCAGACCATCCGTCAATGGCTGAATGATCATCCCGACAAGGTGGATGAGGTACTTTGGCACAATCGCTCTTACATATTCTTCCGTGACGCGGATGTGGAGGGCTTGGAGCTTGGTCCGATTGCGGCAGCCAAGGTTCCGTTGATTGCGGGCAGGGCTCTTGCGGTGGACCGCCTGATCCACACCTTCGGCTTTCCGTTTTACATCCATTCGCAAAGCCTGACACACCTGGATGATGGGCGCCCTTTTGCGCGGCTGATGCTGGCTCTCGATACGGGCTCTGCCATTGTCGGTCCTGCGCGTGGCGATATTTTCACCGGCTCCGGCGATGAGGCGGGCGAACGTGCCGGGACGGTGCGCAACAACGCGGATTTCTATATCCTTATTCCGCGTGAGGCGGCGGAAAGGTATCGCTGAATGAAGGGCGGGCGCAAACTCGGGCGGGACGAACGGATTTTATGGGGCAAGGTCGCCAAGACGACGCGGCTGATTTCCGGCCGCGTTGAGGATCTGATCGCCTTCGAGGCACTCGAAGCCGAGGTCGAACCCGCTCCCCCGACAACACCCGCAAAGACGTCCAGTCCTCCGTTTCCAAAGATGATCATCGAGCCGGTGCCGCAACCGGCCGCGATGGCCTCGGACAAAAAACGCATCCACAGCCCGCTGGAAAAACCTGTAAAGCGTAAACTCACCCGTGGGCGATTGCCGCTCGAAGCGCGGATCGATCTTCACGGCATGTTCCAGAGCGAAGCCCATGCGGTTCTTCTCGATTTTCTCGTTCGTGCCCATGAGCGCGGCCTGCGCCACGTTCTCGTCATCACTGGCAAGGGCCGCTCGATGGGCAGCGATGGGGCTCTTAAACGGGCAGTGCCGATGTGGTTTTCCAAACCGGAGTACCGGCATCTCATCTCGTCCTATCAAGACGCCTCGATGAACCATGGCGGCGATGGCGCGCTCTATGTTCGTCTTGCCCGCCGACGCGGAGACACGTCATGACGCCCTTTGCGCAAGCGGTCCGCGGTCTTCGCGAAAAGAAGGGTGTGACGCAAAGGCAGATGGCATTGTCGATCGGCGTATCGCCTGCCTATCTCTCGGCGCTGGAACACGGCAGGCGCGGCAAGCCGAGCTTCGATCTGCTGCAACGCATTGCCGGATATTTCAACATCATCTGGGATGAGGCAGACGAGCTCTTCTCGCTGGCTGGTACGTCCGACCCGCGTGTCGTCATCGACACCGCCGGTTTGCCGCAGGAATATACCGCTTTTGCCAACGGATTGGCGCGGAATATTCGCAAGCTGCCGCCAACTGTGATAGAGGAATTGACAGAGGTGCTGCAAAAAAGCCGTTCTTGCGATTGAAACCCACGCTATCCCCTGCTTTCTAGCGGGTTTGATGCTTGTGGACTTTGGATATCGGGGCGGAATTTCTATAGTCACACGTCAGATTTAAAGTGATTCGCTGCCGCGCTATTTCTGTTTGAGGCAGCGCTGCGACAGATACATTTGGAAAGAGTGCTTATGACTGAAACCATGTCGAGCGAAAACGCCGCCAGTGCAGCCTATGGAGCCGACTCGATCAAGGTCCTGAAAGGACTTGATGCGGTGCGCAAACGTCCCGGCATGTATATCGGCGATACCGACGACGGTTCCGGTCTACACCATATGGTCTATGAAGTCGTTGATAACGCCATTGATGAGGCTTTGGCCGGGCATGCCGATCTCGTGACGGTCACGCTGAACGCCGATGGTTCGGTTTCCGTGACAGATAACGGCCGTGGCATTCCAACCGATATCCATACAGGCGAGGGCGTCTCGGCGGCTGAAGTCATCATGACGCAGCTGCACGCGGGCGGAAAGTTCGACCAGAACTCGTACAAGGTGTCAGGTGGTCTGCACGGCGTCGGCGTTTCCGTGGTGAACGCGCTCTCGGTCTGGCTGAAGCTGCGCATTCGCCGCAACGGAAAAATCCATGAGATTTCCTTCACGCACGGCGTAGCCGATGGCCCTCTGAAGATCGTCGGCGAATATGAGGGGCGCTCCGGTACGGAAGTCACCTTCCTCGCCAGCACCGAAACCTTTACGATGACCGAATACACCTACGCGACGCTGGAACACCGGCTGCGCGAATTGGCCTTCCTGAATTCGGGTGTGCGCATTCTTTTGACTGACAAGCGCCATTCCGACATCAAGCAGGAAGAGATGCTCTATGATGGCGGTCTTGCAGCCTTCGTGCGGTATCTGGACAGAGCCAAGAAGCCGCTGGTCGACAAGCCGGTCTATATCATCGGCGAAAAAGACGGCATCACCGTTGAAGTTGCAATGTGGTGGAACGACACCTACCACGAAAACATGCTGTGCTTTACAAACAACATTCCCCAGCGCGATGGCGGCACGCATATGGCCGGTTTCCGTGGCGCTTTGACGCGCCAGGTCACGTCCTATGCCGATAGCTCCGGCATCACGAAGCGTGAAAAAGTTTCCCTTCAGGGTGAAGATTGCCGCGAAGGTCTGACGGCCGTTCTCTCGGTGAAGGTTCCCGATCCGAAGTTCTCGTCACAGACAAAGGACAAGCTGGTGTCCTCGGAAGTGCGTCCCGTTGTCGAAAACCTCGTCAACGAAGCCTTGAGCACCTGGTTCGAAGAACACCCAACCGAAGCCAAAATCCTCGTCGGCAAAGTCGTGGAAGCCGCGATTGCGCGCGAAGCCGCCCGCAAGGCCCGTGAACTGACCCGCCGCAAGGGCGCGCTCGATATCGCATCCTTACCCGGCAAGCTGGCCGACTGCTCTGAGCGTGACCCGGCCAAGTCCGAAGTCTTCCTCGTGGAGGGCGATTCCGCCGGTGGTTCCGCAAAGCAGGGCCGGTCGCGCGAAACGCAGGCTATCTTGCCTCTACGCGGCAAAATTCTGAACGTGGAGCGCGCCCGTTTCGACAAGATGCTGTCGAGCCAGGAAATCGGCACGTTGATTACCGCGCTCGGCACATCCATCGGCAAGGACGAGTTCAACGCCGACAAGCTGCGCTATCACAAGATCATCATCATGACCGACGCCGACGTGGATGGTGCCCATATTCGGACCCTGTTGCTGACGTTCTTCTTCCGCCAGATGCCGGAGCTGATCGAGCGTGGCCATCTCTACATCGCCCAGCCACCACTCTATAAGGTCACGCGCGGCAAGTCCGTTCAGTATCTGAAGGACGAGAAGGCGCTGGAAGAATATCTGATTACGATGGGCATCGAGGAAGCGTCTCTGACAGTCGGCTCGGGTGAAGTCCGCGTCGGTCAGGATTTGCGCGAGGTCATTCTGGACGCGGTGCGCATGCGCTCGCTGATCGACAATCTCCATTCACGCTATAGCCGCTCAATTGTCGAGCAGGCTGCCATCGCCGGCGCGCTGAACCCCGAATTGTCGGCAGATGCCAGCAAGGCGGAGGCAACGGTTGCCGAGGTGGCGCGTCGTCTCGACATGATTGCCGAAGAGACGGAGCGCGGCTGGACCGGTGAAGTGCTTGATGATGGTGGCCTGCGCTTCTGGCGCATGGTACGCGGTGTCAAGGAAGTCTCGACGCTGGATATCGGCCTGATGGGTTCCGCCGATGCGCGACACATCGATCAATTGGCCACCCGCATGGGTGACATCTACAAGACGCCGCCCGTTCTGCAACGCAAGGACGGCACAATGACGATCTCCGGCCCGCGTGCGCTTCTCGATGCGATCTTTGCAGCAGGCCGAAAGGGTCTGTCGATGCAGCGTTACAAGGGCCTTGGCGAAATGAATGCCGAGCAGCTTTGGGAAACGACGTTGGATGCGAACGTCCGTTCGCTCCTTCAGGTGAAAATCCCCGACGCGACAGATGCTGACAGCCTGTTTGCCCGCCTGATGGGAGACGAGGTCGAGCCCCGCCGCGATTTCATTCAGGAAAATGCGCTGAACGTCGCCAACCTCGATATCTAATTCATGGTGGATCGTCGTTTCGGACGATTCACGTGAAACCCAATCTTAACAAAAGGCCCGATGGAAATTCTCCGTCGGGCCTTTTTGCTGGAGATCTTAAGAATAAGGCGCAAGGCCTATTCGGCGCTGCCGGTAAACCTGCCCTCGAAGGCTACTTCGGAAAGCGGCATTCTGGCGCTGGGGATTTCCCGTTCAGCAAGCTCCGGCGGAAGCGTCTCCTTATCGGCCATCGTGCCGATGGCGACTGCGGCCTCCACGACGAAGCCTTCAGGAATGCTAAGAGTCTCGACAATCTTGTCTTTGAAGATCCCGGCCATGGCGTGGGCGTGGTAGCCGAGCATGTGCGACTGCATGGCAAGCGACAGCCAGGCCGCGCCGGCATCGAAGGAATGGGTCGTTGCGGGCTTCTTTTCTCCATCGCGAGAAATTGTATGGTCGCGGGATAGAACGAACAGCAGAACCGCTGCATTTTTCGCCCAGCGCTGATTGCCTTCCATTAGCAGGCTGACGAAGGTCTCGAAGTTTTCCGTGCCGTTATGAGCAAAGACGAAACGCCAGGGCTGCTGGTTGGACGAGGATGGCGCCCAATGCGCGGCATCGAGGATCGTCAGCAGATGTTCTCTCGGCATTCCCTTTCCGTCGAACGCGCGTGGCGACCAGCGATCTAGAAATATGGGATCGACCGGATACTCGGACTGGCGTGAATTGCTGTAAGTCATATCATCTCCTCGACAATGTTTGACGTTATGGTGGACGAGCGCTGACGTCAGGCGCTTGAGAACCGTCATACACCCCTGACGCGGAAAATGCGTCCCACAATCCGAAAAGCGATGCTTTTAGACGCGGACGAAGGGGGGTGACACGAATAAATACTTCGTTCATATATGCAAGAACTTGTCAGACAACAGGAGAGATACCATGAAATTGTTGCGCGTCGGCCAACCCGGTCAGGAAAAGCCAGCCATCCTCGATGCTGACGGAAAGGTGCGGGATCTATCTGCGCATGTGACGGACATTGCCGGTGACGCTATCTCTCCTGAGGGGCTCAAACAGATCGCAGCCATCGATCTGTCTACGCTTCCGCTCCTCGGCGATGAGCGGATCGGCGCCTGCGTTTCCGGCACCGGCAAATTCATCTGCATCGGTCTCAACTTCTCAGACCACGCCGCCGAAACAGGCGCGAAAGTGCCATCAGAGCCGGTGATCTTCATGAAGGCCACATCTGCCATCGTCGGTCCAAACGATAATGTCGTTATCCCGCGCGGCTCGGAAAAAACCGACTGGGAAGTGGAACTCGGAGTCGTCATTGGCAAGACCGCTAAATATGTCTCCGAGGCAGACGCGCTGGACTACGTTGCCGGCTATTGCGTCTCGCATGATGTGTCGGAACGCGCCTTCCAGTCGGAGCGCCAGGGGCAGTGGACCAAGGGCAAGTCCTGCGACACCTTCGGTCCGGTGGGGCCCTGGCTCGTAACCAAGGATGAAGTGGCTGACCCGCAAAACCTCGGAATGTGGCTGAAGGTCAATGGCGAGACGATGCAGAACGGCTCTAGTAAAACCATGGTCTATGGCGTGGCTCATGTCGTCTCCTATCTCAGCCAGTTCATGTCGCTGCATCCGGGCGACATCATCTCCACCGGCACACCGCCCGGCGTAGGCCTAGGCATGAAGCCGCAGCGTTTTCTCAAAGCAGGCGATGTCGTCGAGCTCGGCATCGAAGGTCTCGGTACGCAGAAGCAGATATTCGTGGCCGATATCTGAGCGGTCTTTATCCTAGAATACGACCTCTGTAAGCGCTGGTGGGAAACTGCTGGCGCTTTAGGCGTTTTGTGCATGTGCGAAAAGATGCTATGATGACAGAAAGACGACGGTAAACGACGGGAGGCGTTCATCCATGTTCTACCAGTTTTATGAAATGAACCACGCGGCCATGATGCCGCTGCGGGCCAGCGCCGATATGATGCGACAGGCCTGCAACAATCCCATGAACCCTTTTTCCAATACAGCTTTTGGACGAAGCCTTGACGCAGGCTTTGAAGTGTTCGAGCGGTTGACGCGTCGTTATGGCAAGCCGCAGTTCGAGCTGCAGAACACTGTGATAGGGGGGCAGTCCATCGGCGTCAGCGAAGAGATCGTCTGGGCGCAGCCATTCTGCAATTTGCTGCATTTCAAACGCGAGCTGCCTGTTGGTCACGCTCCAGATCCCAAAGTGCTGCTGGTCGCACCCATGTCCGGTCACTATGCAACGCTGCTGCGCGGAACGGTCGAGGCACTGCTGCCATCTGCAGATCTCTATATTACAGACTGGATCGACGCGCGCACCGTAGCCCCTGATGATGGCCACTTCGATCTTGATGATTACATAGACTATCTGATCGACATGCTTCACCATCTTGGGCCGGGCGTGCATATTGTTGCTGTCTGTCAGCCCTCCGTCCCGGTGCTGGCCGCGGTATCGCTAATGGAAGCAAACGACGATAACCACTCCCCAGCTTCCATGACGCTGATGGGGGGGCCGATTGACACGCGGATCAACCCGACGGCGGTCAACGAGATGGCCAAGGGCAAGCCGATCGAGTGGTTCAGGAATAATGTCGTGATGCAGGTGCCCTGGCCACAACCCGGTTTTGGCCGCGCGGTCTATCCGGGCTTCCTGCAACTGACCGGTTTCATGTCGATGAACCTCGACAAACACATGACGGCACACAGGGATTTCTACATGAACCTTGTGAAGAACGACGGCGATTCCACGGAAAAGCATCGTGAGTTTTACGATGAATATCTGGCGGTGATGGATCTGACCGCCGAATTTTATCTTCAGACGGTCGAAACCGTGTTCATCGAACACGCTTTGCCCAAGGGCACCATGTTGCATCGGGGCAGGCGGGTCGAGCCATCCTCTGTCCGACGCACGGCACTGTTCACCGTTGAGGGCGAAAACGACGATATTTCCGGTGTCGGCCAGACAAAGGCAGCCCATGATCTCTGCGTCAACATTCCCGATGACAGGCGGGCGCATTACATGCAGCCGGATGTGGGTCATTACGGCGTCTTCAACGGTTCACGCTTCCGTCGCGATATCGCGCCGCGCATGCTCGATTTCATCCGTAGACACGACCCGGCGGCTTAACGCGGAGCGGATGGCTTTTTCATGCGCGAATCGCTATGAAAGGCGATGTTTTCGCTTCTCCGTAAGTCTCCGAAATCCACCGTGTCAGCCAAGGCTGCGCCATCTCCACGCATGGTGGAGGTTGGTGGTCGCAGCGTGCCCATCACGATCAAGGAAAATCAGCGCGCCACCCGCATCACCCTTCGTATAGAGCCGGGCGGCAAGGCGCTAAAGATGACGATCCCTTACGGCCTTCACCACCGCGACGTGGATGACTTTCTGAACCGTCACAATGGCTGGCTGAAAACCCGGCTTTCGAAGTTCTCCGACGATGGACGCGTACAGAACGGTGGTATTATTTCCATTCGCGGTGTGCCACATCGCATCGAACATACCGGCACATTGCGTGGCGTCACGCATATCGTCAAACCTGCCGAGGGCGAGCCGGTGCTGAAGGTCAGCGGCCTGCCGGAACATCTCGGCCGTCGCGTCGCAACATTTTTGAAGAAAGAGGCTCGGGCAGATCTGGAGAGGCTGGTCGCGCTCCACGCCAGAGCCGTCGGCAGACCGGCTCGCTCGATTTCCATGAAGGACACTCGCAGCCGCTGGGGCTCGTGCTCGCATGAAGGCAATCTGAGCTTCTCCTGGCGGATCGTCATGGCGCCGGACAGCGTCATCGACTATCTCGCTGCTCACGAGGTTGCCCATTTGCGGGAAATGAACCACGGCCCGAAATTCTGGGCTTTGTGCGAAAAACTCTGCCCCACAACCGAAGTCTCGAAAGCTTGGCTGAAGCGCAACGGTTCGCAGCTGCACGCCATCGATTTCGAGTAGCGCGTTTCGAAATCGGTTTGGATTCACGTGAAACATTTACCTCTATCAGACTTCTCTTCGATTTGCCTCGACTCCACCGTTATTTCATGGCACCTCCCAAGCCATGAAACCGGATATCAAGATTTGCGGATTGAAGTCGGCCGATGCTATCGAGCGCGCCGTGCGATGCGGTGCGAGCCATATCGGCTTCATCTTCTTTGAAAAAAGCCCGCGCAATATCGAGCCCGATATTGCCGGTCAGCTGGCGGACGCTGTTCGCGGTAGCGTCAAGATTGTCGCTGTCACGGTGGACGCCGACAATGACGAGCTGGACGAGATCATCGATCTCTTGAAGCCAGATATGCTGCAGCTGCATGGCCATGAAAGCCCGGAGCGGGTGCTGAACGTCAAGGCTGTCTACGGCTTGCCCATCATCAAGGCTTTTTCCATCCGCGATGCCGATGATCTTGCCCGGATTGATCCCTATATAGGCATAGCCGACAAGTTTCTGTTCGATGCCAAACCGCCTGCGGGTTCCGATCTTCCTGGCGGCAACGGCGTGTCCTTTGACTGGACCTTGCTGCGCACTCTTGACGCGGGCGTGGATTACATGCTTTCCGGGGGATTGAACAAAGACAATGTTGCCGAGGCCTTGGATCAAACCGGGGCTTCGGGAATAGATACATCGTCCGGTGTGGAGAGCGCACCGGGTGTCAAGGATTTGGCCATGATCGACGCGTTTTTCGATGCGGTACGATCGGCAAGGTCGCAGGGAGTTTGAGAGTGAACGAAACGGTGAAACCCAACTCTTTCCGCGCTGGTCCCGATGAGGACGGTCGCTTCGGTATTTACGGAGGCCGCTTCGTTGCCGAAACGCTGATGCCGCTGATCCTCGATCTTCAGGCAGAGTGGAACAAGGCGAAGACAGACCCGGAGTTCCAGGCGGAGCTTTCCCATCTCAACACCCATTACACCGGCCGTCCAAGCCCGCTCTATTTCGCGGAGCGTTTGACGCAGGATTTGGGTGGCGCAAAAATCTATTTCAAGCGTGATGAGCTGAACCACACCGGCTCGCACAAGATCAACAATTGCCTCGGACAGATCCTGCTTGCCAAGCGCATGGGCAAGACCCGTATCATCGCCGAAACCGGCGCAGGCCAGCATGGCGTTGCGTCGGCAACCGTTGCCGCCCGTTTCGGGATTCCCTGCGTCGTGTACATGGGCGCGACCGATGTGGAGCGTCAGGCGCCGAACGTTTTTCGCATGAAGCTGCTGGGCGCGGAGATCATTCCGGTGACCGCTGGTCATGGAACGTTGAAAGATGCCATGAACGAAGCGTTGCGCGATTGGGTCACCAATGTCGACGACACCTATTACATGATCGGCACCGCAGCCGGCCCGCATCCATACCCGGAAATGGTTCGTGACTTCCAGTCGGTCATCGGCCATGAGGTGCGTGAACAGATGATGGCAGCGGAAGGCCGCCTTCCGGACATGCTGATCGCGGCTGTGGGCGGCGGCTCGAATGCCATCGGCCTGTTCCATCCGTTCCTGGATGATGCCAGCGTCAAGATCGTCGGCGTCGAAGCGGGCGGCAAAGGTCTCGAAGGGGAAGAGCATTGCGCATCTCTGACGGCAGGTTCGCCGGGCGTGCTGCATGGCAATCGTACCTATCTCTTGCAGGACGGCGACGGTCAGATCAAGGAAGGTCATTCGATCTCCGCTGGTCTCGATTATCCCGGCATCGGCCCAGAGCATTCCTGGCTGAGAGATACAGGCCGCGTCGAATATGTTCCGATCAAGGACACGGAGGCGCTGGATGCATTCCAGCTGCTGACACGCACCGAAGGCATCATTCCAGCGCTTGAGCCTGCACATGCGCTGGCTGAAGTCGTCAAGCGCGCACCCAAGATGGACAAGGATCAGATCATCGTCATGAACCTGTGTGGTCGTGGCGACAAGGACATCTTTACCGTAGCGAAACTTCTGGAAATGGGTGCGTAATCATGACTGCACGTATGGACAAACGCTTTGCTGATCTGCGCGCTGAAAACCGCCCGGCCTTGATCACCTATTTCATGGGTGGCGACCCGGATTTCGACACCTCGCTCGGCATCATGAAATCGCTGCCGGAAGCCGGCGCCGACGTGATCGAGCTCGGCATGCCGTTTTCCGATCCCATGGCTGATGGGCCGGCGATCCAGATGGCCGCCCAGCGTGCCTTAAAGGGCGGACAGACGTTGAAGACGACGCTGTCTCTTTCCCGCGAATTCCGCAGGGGCGACGACGACACCCCGATCGTCCTGATGGGCTACTACAACCCTATTTATATCTATGGGGTCGAAAAGTTTCTCGACGATGCGATCGAAGCCGGGATCGACGGTTTGATCGTTGTCGATCTACCGCCGGAGATGGATGACGAACTCTGCGTTCCCGCGCTTGCCCGGGGCATCAATTTCATTCGTCTCGCGACGCCCACGACCGACGATAAACGTCTGCCTGCGGTTCTCAAAAACACCTCCGGCTTCGTCTATTACGTCTCGATGAATGGTATTACCGGTTCGGCCCTGCCAGATCCCTCGACGATTTCGGGTGCGGTCGGTCGCATCAAGTCGCACACCGGTCTCCCGGTCTGCGTCGGTTTCGGCGTGAAGACGGCTGACCACGCCCGCGCAATCGGTGCCGTGGCCGATGGCGTCGTGGTGGGTTCCGCCATCGTCAATCAGATTGCCGGAAGCCTGACCAAGGACGGCCGGGCGACAAATGATACTGTTCCTTCTGTCACAACGCTGGTAAAGGGACTTTCAACGGGCGTGCGTGCATCGCGCCTTGCCGCTGCCGAATAACCCTACGGTCCAGCGCAGATAGTCAGGAGTATTAGACGTGAATTGGATCACCAACTACGTACGGCCTCGGATCAACTCCATGCTTGGCCGCCGCGAGACGCCGGAAAACCTTTGGATCAAATGCCCCGAAACGGGCGAGATGGTCTTTCACAAGGATCTGGAAGAAAACAAATGGGTTATTCCCGCTTCCGGTTTTCACATGAAGATGCCGGCCAAAGCCCGGCTTGAAGACCTGTTCGACGGCGGTGTTTTCGAAGCGTTGCCGCAGCCCAAGGTCGCGCAGGATCCGTTGAAGTTTCGCGATTCCAAGAAATATGCAGACCGCCTGCGCGACAGCCGTGTGAAGACCGAACAGGAAGACACGATTCTGGCTGGCGTCGGCAAGCTCAAGGGCCTGAAGATCGTTGCCATCGTGCACGAGTTCCAGTTCATGGGTGGTTCGCTTGGCATTGCTGCCGGTGAAGCCATCGTCAAGGCGTTTGAGCGGGCGATTTCCGAGCGGTGCCCTGTGGTCATGTTCCCGGCCTCTGGTGGCGCGCGCATGCAGGAAGGCATTCTGTCGTTGATGCAGCTGCCGCGCACCACGGTCGTGGTCAACATGCTCAAGGAAGCGGGCATGCCTTACATCGTCGTGCTCACCAACCCGACAACGGGTGGCGTGACTGCATCTTACGCAATGCTGGGCGACGTCCACATTGCCGAGCCCGGCGCTGAAATCTGCTTTGCCGGCAAGCGCGTGATCGAACAGACTATCCGTGAAAAACTGCCTGAAGGCTTCCAGACGTCGGAATATCTGCTGGATCACGGCATGGTCGATATGGTCGTGGATCGGCGCGAAATTGTCGATACGCTCGCCAGCCTGTTGAAGATCATGACGAAGGCGCCAGCCGATACGTCGAGCGAAGTCCTGCCTCTGGCAGCTTCGGCCTGACGCCAGTCGCTGGGCTCCGGAGGAGCCGATGACGGATATGACGACGCCCGCCCGGAGCGAGGCAGAGCGCATCATCGAGAGGCTTTTGGGGTTACATCCAAAGGGCTTCGATCTGTCGCTCGACAGGATCACCATTCTCCTGGAAAAGCTCGGCAATCCTCACAAGAGATTGCCGCCGGTGATCCATGTTGCCGGCACCAATGGCAAGGGCTCCGTGACTGCCTTCAGCCGCTCGCTTCTCGAAGCTGCAGGCCTTGCGGTTCACGTCCACACCTCTCCGCATCTGGTCAATTGGTACGAGCGTTATCGTCTCGGTCGTCGTGGTGAGAAAGGGCGTTACGTTGAGGACGCGGTTCTAGCAGACGCGCTGGAGCGTGTTGCCAGGGCCAATGACGGCCAGATGATCACCGTCTTTGAAATCCTGACGGCTGTGACTTTTGTCCTTTTTGCCGAACATCCTGCCGATGCCGCCATCATCGAAGTCGGACTGGGCGGCCGTTTCGATGCGACCAATGTGATCGCCAGCCCTGCCGTTACGGTGGTCATGCCGATCTCGCTGGATCATCAGGCCTATCTCGGTGACAGCGTCGAACTGATCGCAGCTGAAAAAGCCGGGATCATGAAAACGGGATCTCCCGTCGTCATCGGCCATCAGGAATATGATGCAGCGCTCGATGTGCTCGTCCAGACGGCGGAACGGCTGAAATGTCCAACCGCGGTCTATGGGCAGGATTATTCCGCCCATGAGGAGTTTGGGCGCATGGTCTATCAGGATGAATTCAGCCTGGTGGATGCGTCACTGCCGCGTCTTCCCGGCCGTCACCAGCTTTCAAATGCCGCAGCCGCCATCCGCGCCGTCAAGGCGGCGGGTTTCGAGGTATCGGACAAGATGATCGAAACGGCGATGGCTTCGGTTGAGTGGCCGGGGCGCCTGCAACGCATCAAGGCCGGGCACATCGTCGATCTTGCCCCTGCTGGCTCTGAAATATGGATCGACGGTGGTCATAACCCAGGTGCCGGTGAAGTCATTGCCGAGGCCATGGCCGGTTTTGAGGAGAAGCAGGCCCGCCCGCTGTTTCTCATCGCTGGCATGATCAACACCAAGGATCAGGTCGGCTATTTCAAGGCCTTCGCCGATATCGCCCAATACGTGTTTACGGTGCCGATCCATGGCACGGATGCCGCGATTGACCCGGTGGTGCTGGCCCATGCTGTCTTCGACGCCGGGCTGGTGGCAGCACCAACGTCATCGATCGAAGAAGCGTTGGAAGAATTGTCGAAGCGGCTTTTGCCCGGAAAACCTGCGCCACGCATATTGATCGGGGGTTCGCTGTATCTGGCGGGCAATGCACTGGCTTTGAACGGCACGGTGCCAAAGTAAATAGACGTAACGTATCAAAAGAGAAAGCCCCGGATCGCTCCGGGGCTTTTTGATATCCGTATCAGATCAGGCGGCGCTGGAAATCCAGGCGGACAGCGCGGTCTTCGGTGCTGCACCAACCTTGATGTCGGCGACTTCGCCACCCTTGAACATGGCCAGTGTCGGGATCGAGCGGACGCCGAACTGTGCTGCCAGTTCCGGGTTCTCATCGATGTTGAGCTTGACGACCTTGACCTTGCCTGCAAGCTCGGTGGCGATTTCCTCGAGGCTCGGCGCAATCATCTTGCACGGACCGCACCATTCAGCCCAGAAATCAACGACAACGGGTTCGGCAGAATCAAGAACTTCAGCCTGGAAATTGGACGTATCGACTTTCACGGTAGCCATGGAAGGCTCTCCTTTCGGTGTCTCTTGGTGATTAGAATGTGATGCTGATGGCAGGCATTTTCAATGTCCGGTATCTCACTTTGTCTCGATTGCAGCAAGGGCAGCTGATAGCGCATTGTCGCTCAGGGTCATAAACGAGGCGTTTTCGGTGTAGACCAGCGCGCAGGTGAAGGTCTTATCTGGGTAAAGCGGCTCTAGAATGCTTTTGTAGATCGCAAGCTGCGCCCTATGCGCGAGAGGTATGTCGACGTCCTTGACGGGCGGCACCCGGTTGGTCTTGTAATCAACCAGAATAACCCTGTCGTCTTCTACGGCCAGCCTGTCGATACGGCCAGACACGGCAAAGTCCTTATCCCTAAGGCGTAGGGTTCCCATGATCGAGATCTCCGCACGACTATTGGCAGAGAAGGCGGACTGGAGTGCGGGTTCCGACAGGACCGCCAGAGTCGAGCGAATGAGCTTCTCACGCTCGTTGTCGGGCCAGAAGCGAGCGGCGCGTTCCGCATAACGGCGTGCTGCTTCTTCGCGCTGGTCGCTCGGATATTCCGGCAAGGTTTGAAGCATGCGGTGCACGAGGCGTCCCCGTTGCAGGGCGAGACCGGATGACACGTCCTGTTTGGCAAACAGGGGAGATGTGACGAGCAAATCTTCCGAACCGTCATCGATGATGGTTCCGGCACCCGACGGGCTCAGCGGGCGCGGCAGGACGGGTGGCGGCGGCAGGGGTTGCATCAGCGATGGTGGTAGCACCTCCCGCACTGGAGCGGGCGGAGGCTCGGTCTTGGTAACGGCTTTGGCATCTCGCGGGGTCGAGTGCCACAAAAGGCCGTCCCATTCTTCGCCGCTTGCGGAAAATGCCTGCCGTTTGCAGCGGTTTTCGTCTGCTGCCAGCGAGCGCGCAATCATCGCATGCCAGCAGTCGGGGTTTTCGCGAGGGCCACGATAACCGCAGACGATCAGATGATCGGCGGCGCGTGTCATCGCCACATAAAGAAGGCGACGATATTCCTGCTCGGCTGAAAGCTTGAGGCGGTCCTCGTCTTTGGACACCAGCGCATTGTCGAAGCCCTTGCCGGGCAGCCAGATGGGTAACGGTTCCTTGTCGGTCTCGATAAAGCGCAATTTTGGCAGGTGGCTGTGAATGAACGCCTTTGAACCGCCATCCACCAGAAAGACGACGGGTGCTTCCAGACCCTTGGACGCGTGCACGGTCATGATGCGGACTTCGCCGCGCTCCTTGTCCTGCTCACGCTTGATTTCAGGCGCGTCGGTTTCCATCACGGAAATAAAGGATTGCAGGCCGGGAAGGCCGGTCTTTTCATGGTCGAGTGCAAACGACAGAAATTCGTCGAGGACGTCGCTGGCTTCGTTGCCGAGACGCCCGAGAAACTTGGCGCGGCCTTCATGCAAGGTCAGAACGGCGGCGAAGAAGTCATGGATCGTCTGCGTTTTCGACAGGATGAGAAAACGCGACAGCAGCGCCACGGAGGCTGCGAAATGACGGCCCTCTTCCAGAACCGAGATCGCCTTCAGATTTTGCCAGACACTTGTATCCGGCGGGCGCCTGGCGGCGACCTCAAAGATGTCGTCTTCGGAATGGTTGAAGAGCGGGCTCTTCAGCAGTGCCGACAGGGAAAGGTCGTCTTCCGGCAACAGCACGAAACGGCCCAGTGCCAAAAGATCCTGAATGGCAATATGGTCGGTCAGGCGCAGACGGTCAGCTCCTGCGACGGGAATATTCTTTCGCTGCTTCAACTCGCGTGTCAGTGCATTGACGAAGGCATGGCGTTTTCTGACGAGAACGAGGATATCACCGGCCTCGATAGTGCGCTCCACGCCTTTTTCGACCACGGTCTCCTTGCCGATCATCTCGGCAATGCGGGCAGCGATGCGGCGCGCAACGATGGCAGGCGGCGCACTTTCGCGCAGCGCATCGAAGGGGGCGGTCCAGTCTTCCTCGTTTTCCACCGGCTCGGCTGCAATCATGTCCCAGAGCTCGACCGTGCCGGCCTGTCCCTGCCGGTTGGAACGGTGCTCGACGGGTTCTTTCTCGGCGCTCAGACCTTCGGCATGTTCAGGCAGGGAAAAGACCTGATCGACGGCGGCGAGAACATCGTCCGTAGAACGAAATGAAAGGGGCAGGCGCACGGAATGGAATATTTGTTCTACCGCCGTGACGCGCCGCTGCGTTTCGCGGCTTTCCTGTGAAAAGCGCTCGGGCCGCGCGCCCTGAAACGAATAGATAGACTGTTTCTCGTCACCAACAGCAAACACCGTACGCTGGCCCATGCGCGCCGTCTCACCATGGAAGAAATCGGCAGCCAGCGACTGGATGATCGACCATTGCACCGGGCTGGTATCCTGCGCCTCATCGACCAGAATGTGATCGATACCCTGATCCAGCTTGTAATGAACCCAGGCACCCGCCGTGTCGCGGTTGAGCAGGGTGGCGGCACGTTCGATGAGATCCTCGAAATCCAGCTGGCTGCGCTGCTTCTTCAAATCCTCGAAATCACCGATCAGCCGTTCCGCCAGCGTCAGCGCATGTCTCGTCGCCTCCAGCATGCGGATGGTGCGGTAGCGATCCCGGCAGGCCACCACATGGGCACGCGCCGCTATCAGATCGTCCAGCAGATCAGGCGCTGATTTCTGCATAGCCTTGTTGATGACGTAAGCGTCGGATTTCGGTGCGCCTTGCGAGGTCAGAAGCGCTGCCTCGACGAACTCTACGCGTTTGAACACATCGGTTGCGCGGGCAGCTTCACGCAGCGCGTAGGCCACGTCGATCACCCGCGACCCGCCTATTTCGTCCGCCAAAGTAAGATAGGTGTCCATCGACAGGCCGGAAAGAGCTGGAAGAGGCCAGTAGGCGGCGGCTGCCGTTTCTTCCGTTTCCTCAGCGCCGATGCCTGCGAGTCCCCGAAGTGTGGCATCGATACCGCCGTTTTTGCGTGCCTGCTCGAGAAAACCGCTGATCGCATTGCGGTTGGAAACGATGGCGCCGAGCAGCGCTTCCAGCCCGGTTTCGTCGGCGATATCGAGCACATAGGCCAGCGCCTGCGCGAGCGGCTGATCCTCTTCCATGGACACGGCGGTCAGAAGGGTGCGCCGTGCTTCTGCCAGAAGCGTGCTGGCTGCACGGTCATCCAGCACTGAGAAATGCCCGGCGACATTGGCTTCCAGTGGAAACTGGTGCAGCAGCGCTTCGCAGAAGGCATGAATGGTCTGGATTTTCAGGCCACCCGGTGTTTCCAGCGCCTTTGCAAACAACCGCCGCGCCTCTTTCAGCTTGATGAGATCAGGCACGCGACCTTCGATGGCGGTGATGCGGTTGCTCAACTCCGCATTGGACAGCGTGGCCCAATCGGCGAGACGGTCGAAGACGCGGCTGGACATTTCCGATGCCGCTGCCTTGGTATAGGTCAAACACAAAATGGCGGACGGGCGGCAACCGGCCAGAAGTAGGCGAATGACCCGCTGCGTCAGAACATGGGTCTTACCGGAACCGGCATTGGCCGACACCCATGCGGAGCTGGTCGGGTCAGAGGCGCGCGTCTGTTGCACGCTGGTCCAGTCGATCCAGCTTTTCGGATCGTCCTTGCCGGGACCATGATCGATTGTTTCATTCAGCATCGCCATCTCCCGGTTCCGCCGTCGACCATTCTGAGACGCGGGCAAGGTGATCATACTCGCCGCCATAGGCCTGCTGTTCTTCAGGGATCAGCCGCGAAACGAAGCCGTTCTTGCCTTCGCGTAGCGAGATCACGAATTTCGCCAGCTGGTCAATCGAATCGCTTGCCAGTTCCACGGCTGACTTCGGAGTGATTTTGGCCGTTGCCTTGGCGTGTTCGTTGTTGATCGTATCGGTACCAAAGCGCTCGCTTGGCCGAAGGCGCACATAGATCAGATCCTCCGGAGTCGGCGAACCGACATCCCGGAAGGCACCGCGCATCAGGGCAGCGGCCTCCAGCGCCAATTGAGGGTCGAGCAGGGAACGTGCCTGTTTGACGGATGGCGACAGGCCGGTCTTGTAATCGATAATATCTGCCTTGCCGGAGGTCTTGATATCAATGCGGTCGGCAACGCCGGTCAGGCGGATGCCTGCTTCTGCGATTTCCTGCCCGGCGCGTGCCTCGATGTAGCTGCGTTTGATGAGCCCGCGACGGTCCTTTTCCCAAGCCAGAAACGCGCGCGCCACAGCCTCGAAGCGCGGACGCCAGACCACATCGATATGCGGCGGCAGGTTTTCGGCATCGAAACAGGCATGCAGCACACGAAACATTGCCTCTTCGGCAGCAGGCGTGCCGGCGACATGTTCCTCGCGGGAGTAGATTTCCATGATGCGGTGATAGAGGGTTCCACGGTCGGCGGCACCTGGGTCACGGTTGAACTCATCCAGCGGATCCAGTTTAAGAATGCGCCGCGCATAGATCGCATAGGGATCGCGCCGAAGCCTGCCGACTTCGCTGAAGGAATAGGATGTCGGCTGCAGGTCCGCCGGCGGTGTCGGGGAGGGGCGCTTGGCGGATGGCTGGCTCTCGCCCTCATCCAGCATGGTCGCCCAATGGCGGTAGACGGTGCCGCGGGCCTTCAACGTCTCGGCAAACTCTTCGCCGCCCAGCGCCAGAAGCCGTTGCAGCCAGCGGGAAGCCACGGCAGGCGTGGAGCCTTGCCGCAAAGCACGGCTGTAGAAAATCTGCCGTGTGCCATTCGCCATCTCGAAATCATGTGCCAGCTGACCGATGCGGCGCTCCGGCGGCTCTAGACCGATAGCGGTTTTCATGTTGCGCGAGAGGAAGGGATTGTTGGCCGTCTGGCCCGGCCATATGCCTTCGTTCAGGCCGCCAATGATGACGGTATCAACGCTTTGAAGACGGGCTTCCAGTGCACCGAAGATAAAGACGCGTGGATGGCGCATGGCGCGTGGCTTGATCGATTCACCGGCAATCAACGCCGTCATGATGTCGATCCATTGCGGCCCGTCGGCTTCCAGCACGCTGCCGCAGTCCATCAGCTCGGCCAGAAGACCGGACAGTTTCTCCCCCGCCTCATGGGACCAGAGAGTTGCCAGATCGCCCTTCTCATCGATGCAGATCGCTTCGATCACCCGGCCCGTTCGCTCGGCCCAGTCGGCCAGCGTCAGACGGGCCGTTAGCCGGCCACTGACAGGGTCTTTGCGCACGAAAGCAGCATCCAGCGGATCAATGGCTGTCCTGATGCGGCCTGCGAGATCGGCGGCGGCAAGGTCGGCACCCTCGGCCAGCGACTTGCGCCATTGCGGCGGGTGCCGGTCATCGATGTGGAGGGAGAGTTGCTGTTGCAGCAGGGTTTCGAGCGTGTCGAGCGTGGTTTCCATTCGCCCGCCGCGAAGCGCCAGAAGCTCGAGACCGACGACGGCCTCACCCACCGCCACCTCGCCAAGACCGAAGCGGGTCAAAGGATGTTTCAGCAGGGACATGACCGCAACCGGATCACCAGGACGTAAAATGGTCTCGAGTGCCAGCATCGCAAGGCCCGCCTGCGGCGTGGCAGAGAGCGGCGTACCGGCGGAATCGTCGGCCTCGATACCGAAGCGGGCAAGCTCGGTCGCGACGCGGCGCGCGAGACCACGGTCCGGCGTAATCAGTGCCGCTTGCGATTGACCACCGCCTATGCCGGGTTTTTCCAGCGCCAGGCGAAGGGCAATGGCGATCGAGGTTGCCTCCTCGCGCTCATTGGCTGCCTCGATGATGGAAGCCGATGCGAAGGCATCATCGAAAAAGGCATCGTTTTTTTCCGAGCGCCACTCGTTCCATTCGCTGGTGGCCTTGGCGGGTGCAAGGGCTGTGGAAAAGATCGCGGCGCGATTTTGCAGGTCGGTATCCAGCGCTCCGATCTCCACGACATCATTGCGCAACACGCCAAGCTTTTTGAGAAGAACGAACAGGCCATATTGCGAATGCGTGCGGCTGGACGGATCGTCGGGGCTTTCGTTGATGGTCTGCCACTGGTCCTCCGGCATCTCGACATCCAGACCGGGCAGAACGACAGTACCCTGCGGCAGGGATGCGACCGCTGCAATCAGGTCTGCGGCGGCCGGAATAGAGCCGGTGGAGCCGGCAACGATGATAGGGTCGTCCGAACCGATCTTTGTGAGTCGCTCCGCTTCTGCCCGTAAAATCGCATTCCGGTGCCGACCGGCCGAAGACTTGTTGAGTTCCTCCAGCCGTGCGGGCCAGAAGACGCTGGCAATCTTCAGGAAATCGGCGGTCAGCTGCCACCATTGGGCATGATCGGTGGTGTCGAGGTTGGAGAGCGCATCCCAGTCCCGATCTTCCGTGTCCATGGCGTCGATGACGTCGCTGAGCGAGCGCGCAAGCCAGATGGCATCCGCCGGGCTTGCAGGCGCAACCAGCGGCGAATCCGAATGGACAGCGCGGATGGCGTCCGGGAGGCTGTTGCGCCAGGCAAGGATGAGGCGGGCCAGCTCGACCAGCCGTGCGGTGCTGGAAATTGGCGGTGCGAGATCGATGGTGGCAGGCGTTTCGACGTCGAAGAAGCCGCTGTCGTCATCGGTTTCGCCAAGCGGTCGGATAATCGGCAGAATGGCGGATTTCCCACCCAGCAGATCCACGAATTCAGAGCGCAGCACGCGCGCGGAACGGCGGGTAGGGACGTAGATGGTGACCTTGGCCAGCGACAGCGGATCGGCGGGATCATAACGAAAGCTTGATGTCAGACTGCCATCGCACAGGCCCGCCGCCAGCGTTTTGAGAAACGGCGTTCCGGGAGCGATGGTTAGAATACGCTTGGCATGCGCCAATGGGTCATCTCACTTGTCGGTTGCTAAGGCTGCGATGGTTCGTTCCGCATCCTCTATAGCATCCGGCGTGCCGACGGTAATCCATTGTCCGGTCAGTGACAGACCAAAAAGCCGTTTCCGGGCGATGGCGTGGTCGAAATAGATGTTGAGATTGAAAGCATCGGCAGGTGCGTCGTTCAGCAGCCGCGAATCCATCGCGATGGCACCGGCATACACCACCGGGTAAGGCTCGCCGTCGTTGTATCGCGTCAGATGGCCATCATCGGCAAGGTTGAAGTCCTTCTTGCCGTTGTGACCGGTGGTCCGGTCCATATCGACGCAAAGCAGCGCCATGTCCATGATCTCTGGGTCGAAGGCATTCGCCAGCTTTTGCAGGTTGGTGGGTTCCCCGGGTGGCTCGCCGATCCAGAACAGGTCGGCATTCATGACGATGACGGGGCCGGGTTCCAGCAATTTCAAACCCTTGGCCAGTCCACCACCCGAATTCATCAGCTCGGCGCGCTCGTCCGAAATCAGAATATTGACGTCATCCCGCGATTGAAGATGGGCGACCATCTGATCCGGATGATGGTGGACATTGATGGCAATGGTTTCCACGCCTGCCGCAACAAGAAGATCAATGACGTAATCGATCATCGGGCGTCCGGCGATACCGACGAGAGGCTTGGGGATCGTATCGGTAATCGGGCGCATTCTCGTGCCGAGACCTGCCGCCAGCACCATGGCTTGTTTGATCGTCATGAAAAATTTCGCTGTTCGTGAATGTCGATTCGCGCATTCCTGAACCAGTCATTCAAGGGTGCGAGATCAGGATGTTCGAGTGCTGAGCGCAGGTAGGAAAAGGTGCGCGGCATGTGTTTCATGTAATGCGGCTTGCCATCGCGTTTCATCAACCGGACCCAGATGCCCACGAGCTTGCAATTGCGTTGTGCGGCCATGATGGCGAATGCCTTCAGGAAGGCTGCCTCATCGAAATCAGGGTTTTTACGCCTGATGTCGAGATAGTGTCCCATCAGCCGCGCTTGCAGGTCTGATGGTATCGTCACCCGCGCATCCTGAACGATGGAAGCCAGGTCATAGGCTGTCGGGCCGATCATCGCGTCCTGAAAATCGATGATCCCGACCTGGTTGATGCCGGCTTTTTGCGATTGCCAGATGATGTTGGGCGAGTGGAAATCCCGCAGGAGAAGACCGGTTTCCGCATCGCCAAGCTTCTCGATCAGCTGGTCCCAAACCGCAAAGAAACTTTGTTTTTCACAGCCACTGATGTCCTCGCCACGGATATGCGGAACATACCAGTCCAGCAGCAGCGAGGTTTCGATCTTCATCGCATCAGCGTCGAAAGACGGCACTTGATAGATCGTGCCATCGGGAAGAGCAATATCGGCGGGCAGAGCGGCCTCGTGCAGGGCCGCCAGACAGGCAACGCTTTCCAGATAACGCTCGGCAATCGGGTTGCCGTCGGCGTACAGAACGCCATCACGTCCAATATCTTCCAGAAGCAGAATGCCTTCGTCCAAATTCTGGGCGAGAATGGCGGGGACGGAAAACCCGTTCTGCGACAGGAAACTGTCAATGGCGACGAAGGGGCTCACGTCGCGCGCGAGGTGGACGATCTCGGCATAGGTCTTGCCGTCCTGGATCACCGGACCTCTGGGTGGTGGTTGCCAGTCCATCAGCAGGTATTGGCTATCATCGTCACTGATCAGCTCGTAGGTGCGATAGGCGGCGTCACCGCTGAAATAGTGCCTGACGGCGTTCTCTCTCCCGTTGCGCTTCAGAAAATTGCCAATGGCAAGCACGCGATCCAGCCTGGTTCTCAGCCGTTGAGGGGCGTCGATGGTTGCCATGCGTCCGTCACCGTGATGGGTCAGGCGCAGGGTGATGGTGCTGTCATCAGGCAGTTCGCTTGCGGCCAGTTCCGGCCATTCGATCAGGCACACACCATCGGACAGCATCTCATCGATGCCGAGTTCATCCATCTCAGACACATCGGAAAGGCGGTAGAGATCCAGATGGTGGACGGGAAAGCGCAAGCCATAGGTTTGCACGATGGTGAAGGTGGGGCTGGGAACCTCGTGATAAGGGTCGCCCGCAACCGCGCGGATCAAGGCGCGCGCCAGTGTGGATTTACCGGCACCGAGATCACCAATCAGGGCAATGCAATCGCCGGGTTTGACGGTGAGTGCCAGGGCTTGACCAAGCCGGATCATCTCGGCTTCATCGGCAAGGCCTATGGAAAGAGGCAAAACCGTCTCGTTCATTCGGCGGCGATGGAATGCGGATGCGAGCCGGATGGAATGCGGCAGCTAACGACCGTGCCTTCACCGGGGCGGCTGTCGATGGTGACATTGCCGTTGTGCAGGCTCACGAAGCTTTCGACGATCGACAGGCCAAGACCGGCACCGGTGCGGCGACCGCCATTGCCACGCGTCGAGAAGCGATCGAACACGGTTTTTAGCATGTCCTTGGGGATGCCCGGTCCACGGTCGGCAACGGAAAAGACGAAATCGCCTTCGCTGCGCTGGCAGGTCAGCGTGATGGCCGACCCCTCCGGCGCGAAATTGGCGGCATTGGTCAAAAGCTTGATGAGGATCTGCTTGAGACGCTGGTGGTCGGCAACGATGGCGCCGAGATGGGCGGGAGCCACGATTTCGAGCGAGACGCTGCTTTCCTGCAAACGGTCGGCAATCTTGGTGGAGACGTCGTCCAGCAGGTCGGTGAGATCGTTTTCGGTGTAGTTCAAATGCATGATGCCAGCATCGACCGTTGCCAGATCCAGGATGTCGTTGACAATCGTCAACAGAAGCGATGAGGACGTCGAGATATGGTCGAGATATTCGGCCTGTCGCGCGCTGAGCTCACCGATCCCCGGTGTTTTCAAGAGATCGGTAAAGCCGATGATGTTTGTCAGGGGCGAGCGCAGTTCATAGGACACGTGCTGAACGAAGTCGTTCTTCAACTCGTCGGCCTTGCGCAGGGCTTCGTTCTTTTCCTTGAGGGCACGTTCGGCACGCACGCTGTCGGTCATGTTGACAAAGGTCAGCATGGTCTGCGAATCCGGCAAAGGAATAATCGCATAGTCCAGCACGAGACCCGATAGCAGCTCCAGCGTGCCCTGCTTCGACAGGCGTTCGTCATCGAAGCTGGTGATGAACTGGCTAAACGCGCGCCAGCCATCCGGCTTGTCGTAGGATTGCGCGCAGACCTCTTCGATCGAGCGAATGTGTTTGCCCGCTTCCGCTTCGTCGGCCGTGATGCCCCACAATGCGCGGAAGGCAGGGTTCGACAGGCGCATGCGTCCATCGGCACCGAAAACGGCGACGCCTTCTGCCAGATGATCGATGGTTTCGCCCTGAACCTTGACCAGAGTGTTGTAGCGCATCTGCAGATCGACCTGTTCGGTCAGGTTTTCGAAGACCCATGTCGCGCCGCCCTGCGGATGCGCGGTCGCGATCACGCGCAGTGTCTGTCCGTTCGGCAGGTGCCACAGGTCTGTCTTGGTATCGAGCGAGCGGTAGACGGAAAGTGCCGTTTCCTTCCAGCTTTTCCAGCTCAGCTGTTCGGGTAGCTTGCCAGCGGAGCGCAGACGATCGAACAGTTCGGAATTGTCGGGCTTGGATTCCAGAAGAACCAGATCGAGGCCCCAAAGGGTGACGAAGGCCTGATTGTAAAATTGCAGGCGCTGCTGACCGTCAAAGATCGCCACCGGCGTTGCCAGATGATCCAGCGTCTCGGCGTGGCTCTTCAACGTGCGCTTCAGCTCTTCACGCACCGTCTCGGCTTCGGTGGCATCGATGGCCATGCCAGCGGAACCGCCCGGCGTCTTGAGATCGACCACATCGAAAAAGGTTCTGTTGCCGGAAACCACGGTGGAAATCCGGTCGTGGTAGGGCGATTCTGGGGTCGCGCTGGCACGGATTTTCTGGCGCGTGACCGTGTTCAGCAATTCGCATTGCTCGGTGACTGCCTGTTCAGGCGTGCGAGCATCCACACTCTGCGCATAGGCGTGGTTGACCCACGTCAGGGCACCATCGGAGTTGCGACGCCAGACCGGTTGCTCGATGCTGTCGAGCAGCTCCTGGAATGTCGAAATGGACGATACCAGGCCTTCGCGCTCGATCTTCAATTCGGCAAGCTCGGCACGCAGATTGTTGAGAGCCACGAAACGCGCAAACGCCTTGCCACCGGAGACCCGTCCCTGAACTTCGATGACTTCGCCGCGCTGCGTCTCGATGGTGAGATCGAAACTCTGCGCGTGGCTGCGCAGTTTCTCGATGGCCTTTTCGAGCGGGCCGGCAGAGGTCGGGCGAAGCCAGCGACCGAAGGCAAGAAAATCCTGATCGGCAAAGGGAACGCCGGTTTCAGGCGGCAGTTGCCCGATGAATTCAGGGCGTTCGCCAGCGCTTTCCCAGATGACGATACGACGGGATTTGTCAGCGATCAAAGCTTCATATTTGGAAATCTTGGAATTGGCTTCCGCAAGCGCCGTGCGGTACTCGCTGGTTTCAGCCTCGATGTTGCCCCGCTGGCGGACGAGCCAGACGATGGAAAACAGAGTTGCCGAGACGATGCCGATAAACAGCGAATAGGTGATGGTTTCCGATGAGGAGAACAAGCGTTCGCCGCCTTGCAGAACGGCGTTTTGCTGGGCGTGTGCCGCGACCGCAAAACCGCTCAATGCTGTTCCAGACATCAACGCCGTAAAAGCAACCGCCTTGGCACGGATACGCGCTGTTGCCCCTGTGACAGAGGTCAGCCAGCGTCTTCGCGCAGGTGCGTCGCCATTGTCTGGCGCGACATCATCATTGGCTCGCTTTTGCGAGACTGAATTTTCTACCGTCATCCCCGGTCTGTCTCCGTCCTATGTGCCGCATTCTCGACAAGACATCCCATTTCCGCGCGCCATGCCCGCGCACGAATCAAGTCTTGTCACAATACCGCCTTCGGAAACCCCCGGAAAGGGAGGGGCCAAAAAGAAATGGCGAGCTTTGTCAAGCCCGCCATAACCATATCTAGTGCATTAAATGTGGATATTAACCATAAAATCAATATCTGTAGTGCTCAGCCTTAAACGGACCCACCTTGGACACGCCAATATAATCTGCCTGAAGCTCAGAAAGTTCTGTCAACTTCACGCCCAGCTTCTCAAGATGCAGGCGTGCGACCTTCTCATCGAGGTGTTTCGGCAGAACGTAGACATCGTTCTTGTACTCGCCCTGCTTGGTAAACAGCTCGATCTGACCCAGCACCTGGTTGGTGAAGGAGGCGGACATTACGAAGGAAGGATGTCCCGTCGCGTTGCCGAGGTTGAGCAGACGACCTTCCGACAGAAGGATCATGCGGTTGCCCTTGGCAAACTCGATCATGTCGACCTGTGGCTTGATGTTCGTCCACTTCAGGTTCTTGAGAGCGGAAACCTGAATTTCGTTGTCGAAGTGGCCGATGTTGCCGACGATGGCCATATCCTTCATCTCGCGCATGTGCTCGATGCGGATGACGTCCTTGTTGCCGGTGGTGGTGATGAAGATGTCAGCGGACGCGACGACGTCTTCTAGAAGAACGACTTCAAAACCGTCCATGGCCGCCTGAAGGGCGCAGATCGGGTCGATTTCCGTGACCTTGACGCGGGCGCCGGCGCCCTGAAGTGAAGCAGCCGAACCCTTGCCGACATCGCCGTAACCGCACACGACGGCGACCTTGCCAGCCATCATCACGTCGGTGGCACGTCTGATACCGTCGACCAGCGATTCCTTGCAGCCATACTTGTTGTCGAACTTCGACTTGGTGACGCTGTCATTGACGTTGATGGCGGGGAAGGGAAGCAGGCCCTTCTTGCTGAGATCGTAGAGGCGATGAACGCCTGTTGTGGTTTCTTCGGTGACGCCCTTGATGGCATCGCGCTGCTTGGTGAACCAGCCTGGGGAAGCGGCAAGGCGCTTCTTGATCTGTGCGAGCAGGATTTCTTCTTCTTCGGAGTCAGGCTTGGACAGGATGTCTTCACCAGCTTCGGCACGTGCGCCGAGCAGGATGTACATGGTGGCATCGCCGCCATCATCGAGGATCATGTTGGAAAAGCCACCATCGGCCCACTGGAAAATCTTGTCGGTGTATTCCCAATATTCCGTCAGGCTTTCACCCTTGACGGCAAAAACGGGAATGCCGCTGGCGGCGATGGCTGCCGCTGCGTGGTCCTGTGTGGAGAAAATGTTGCAGGACGCCCAGCGAATTTCGGCGCCCAGTTCCTTCAGCGTCTCGATGAGAACGGCCGTCTGAATGGTCATGTGCAGCGAACCGGAGATCCGCGCGCCCTTCAATGGCTTAGTCTGACCAAACTCTTCACGGCAGGACATCAAGCCGGGCATTTCTGTTTCTGCGATGTCCAGTTCCTTGCGACCATAATCGGCAAGGTTGATGTCAGCTACGATATAATCTTTGTCGGCACTCATATGTGTCTCCTGCTCCAAGATGGCAGGGGCCAGCCGCTGCCTGAAAATTCAGGTTGCGGTGTAGCAGGCCAGGGGCAATCTGGCAATAACGATATAAAGAAGTCTTTATGTCTTTATATGACGTGGTTATCAGATTTCTTCACCGAAGCGGTCGGCGACCAGTGTTTCGAGCGCTGCGAGCGCCTCTTCCGCCTGATTTCCGCTGGCCTCGACCAGAACGGTGCAGCCAGGGCTTGCCGCCAGCATCATCAAGCCCATGATCGAAGTACCGCCAACGGTCATCCCATCCTTGGACACGGCAATGGACGCGTCGAAACCATCGACCATCTGTACGAATTTCGCGGAGGCGCGTGCGTGGAGGCCACGCTTGTTGACGATCAGCAATTCCCGCGAAAGAGACGACATCCAGCGATCTTCTTCTTATTTGCCGCTGAGAACGCGGCTGGCGACGTTGATATATTTTCTGCCAGCATCCGAGGCCTCCTGCAAGGCCTTCTCCATGTTATCTTCGACGCGGATACCCGCCAGTTTGATGAGCATGGGCAGGTTGACGCCTGCAATGACTTCGACATTGCCGCTGTTCATGACGGAGATCGCCAGATTGGACGGCGTTCCGCCAAACATATCGGTCAGGATGATGACACCATTGCCGTCATTGGCGCGTGTCACGGCGTCGATAATATCCTGCCTGCGCTGGTCCATGTCATCTTCGGGACCGATACACACCGTCTCGATCAATTTCTGAGGTCCGACCACATGCTCTACGGCGTGGCGGAACTCCTCAGCCAGCTTGCCATGAGTGACAAGCACCAGTCCGATCATGAAACGCTCCCTTGCACACGCATTATGATTGCCGACTATCGCAATGCCGCAATCATGTCTATCGGTGGGGCCACATCTTGATGAGGAAAAATCGAAGCGCAAGCCCCAAATCGCCCGATTTCCGTTCACATTCCCTTGGTTATGAAAAGATTCTGAGCAAGTGCAGCAAATTTTCCATAGGGGGTGATGCTGTCACGCGGAATACGCACAAGCGGCAACGATGCGCTCGCACCCAATTCAAGCCTCTCGTTTTCAGGTGGCAGGCGAGGGCTCTCCGGCGACGGCATCGACGTGATCGCACAATGCATTTCGGCAGACGCCACGCTTTTGAGCGATATAATCCCGCTGCCGCGCAGTTCCAACAGCCCGGCAATAGCGGCCGGACGGTTGGCTATCACCGTCCCGCCGCTGCAGGTCATCAACACCTGATCATCGGCCACCAAAGCCGCTTCCAGGCCGCAGCGCTGGGCTTCCGTGATGAAACTGAATGCCATTTCGCTTTTGCCGCTGCCGGAGGGTCCAACGAACAACAATCCGGTCTTGCCGATGACGATGGCCGTTGCGTGAAGATTGGGAGGATCAACGCTCATGATGGGCAGCAGGAAGCGACAGGCTGAAACGTGCGCCGGAAATCACGCCGTATGTGTCGAGAATATTATCCGCCTTCAGTGTACCGCCGTGGGCTTCGGCGATCTGGCGGCTGATGGAAAGGCCAAGACCCGAATTCTGGCCAAACCCTTCGCTGGCGGGGCGGTCGGTGTAGAAACGCTCGAAAATGCGGTCGATGTCCTCAGCCTGAATGCCGGGCCCGTTGTCCTCGACACGCACGATGCAACGATCCTTCTGGCGCAGAAGATGCACGACGATCCGCCCGCCATCCTGCGACACGAAGGAACGCGCATTCTCGATGAGGTTGGTGATGATCTGACCGATCCGCAGATCATGGCCATTGACGATGTAACTGGTCTTGGTACCAGGCTTGTGATCGACCACATAATCGATCGTGACGCTCTTTTTCTTGGCGCTGATCTGCCGGGATATTTCGACCAGATTGCCGAGCACGACTTCCAGATCGACAGGTGACGCATCGACGCGCGCCAGTTCCGCATCCAGACGTGATGCGTCGGAGATGTCGCTGATCAACCGGTCCAGACGGCGCACATCATGGAAGATGATTTCAGTCAGCCGCTGTTTGGATTCCTCTGTCTTGGCGCGTGGCAATGTCTCGACAGCGCTGCGCAGCGACGTCAGCGGGTTTTTCAGCTCGTGGCTGACATCGGCGGCGAAACTTTCGATGGCGTCGATGCGGTCATAGAGCGCATTGGTCATTTCGCGCAGGGCAATGGAGAGATTGCCGATCTCATCCTGACGCGCCGAGAAATCGGGGATTTCCTCGCGTGCCTTGGCTCCGCGCCGCACACGGATGGCGGCAGCGGACAGGCGGCGCAAGGGTGTTGCGATGGTGGACGACAGCAGCAGCGAAAGCACGATATTGACGAGGGTCGCGATACCGAAGACGCGCATGATCGCCAGGCGCTCGGCATGAACGATCTTGTCAATATCACCGGCCTGCGTGGACAGGAGCAACACACCCAGCACGGCGCGGAAGCGTTGGACGGGCACCGCGACGGAAACGATCAGTTCACCCTTTTCGGTCACACGGACGACGGCACCACGCACGCCGGTCAGCGCATTCATTACTTCAGGGTAAATCGAGCCATCGCCACCCGGCGTTTCCTTGTAGAGCGGCAGGCTGCTGGGTTGCAGCATGCGGTTGAAGATACTGGCGACCCAATCGCCCCATGTCTGCGTTTCAGGCGTGACCGGCGGTAGATCGTAACGCAGCACCTGACCGCGGGAATACAGATGGCGCGAATCCAGCAGGATGTTGGCATCCGCGTCGAACAGGCGTGCACGTGTTCTCGTGGGAGAGATCAATCTGCGCAGTACCGGCGCTACGCGCTCGGGATTGATAGGGAAAGACAGGTCTTCGTCATTGGGTACCGGCGTGATGCTCTGACCGGCCTGCAACTCCAGCAGCTTTTCAGGATTGATGGTAATGGAGTTCGTATCGACCGAAGCGGATGCCGAGATAGCGCCTGCGATGATTTCGCCCTGGGTCAGCAGACTTTCGACGCGGGCATCGATCAGACCCTCGCGAAATTGATTGAGGTAGAGGATACCACCGACAAGCACCACGGTCGCCGCGACATTGAAAAACAGAATGCGTCGCGTCAGGCTGGAAAAGACGGCATTGCCGAAAATACGCCGGACGATCGTCAGCGGATGAATACGATGCCGCCGACCGCTCTCACGGTCGTCGGCATCGGTATGATCCGATACGCTGTCCTGCATTTTGTTCAGCAACGTCGTCCCTCAGCGCCGCGATATCGCGGCGTCACATCATGGCTGCCGTATCTCAGGCCGCTTCGCGGAAGCGATATCCTACGCCGTACAGCGTTTCAATCATGTCGAAGTCGTTATCGACGAGTTTGAACTTCTTGCGAAGACGCTTGATATGGCTGTCGATGGTTCTGTCATCGACATAGACCTGCTCGTCATAGGCGGCGTCCATCAGCGCATCGCGGCTTTTGACCACACCGGGGCGCTGCGCCAGCGAGTGCAGGATGAGGAATTCGGTGACCGTCAATGTCACAGGCTCGCCCTTCCAGGTGCAGGTGTGGCGTTCCTGATCCATGGCGAGCTGGCCACGCTCCAGCGTACGGGCCTGCTGGTCTGCGGTGGGCTTGAGCGGGCTCGCTCCGGGAACGGCGGCGTCGCGGCTGCTGGCACGGCGAAGGATCGCCTTGACGCGCTCCACCAGAAGACGCTGGGAGAAGGGCTTGGTGATGAAATCGTCAGCGCCCATCTTGAGACCGAACAGCTCATCGATTTCCTCGTCCTTGGAGGTGAGGAAAATCACAGGCAGATCCGACTTCTGACGCAGACGCCGCAACAGCTCCATGCCATCCATGCGCGGCATCTTGATGTCAAAGATCGCGAGTTGCGGTGGGCGTGCGATCAATCCATCCAGAGCGGAAGCGCCGTCGGTGTACGTCTCGACCTTGTATCCTTCCGCTTCGAGCGCAATCGAAACGGACGTCAAAATATTTCGGTCATCGTCCACAAGCGCAATAGTCTGCATAAAATTGGTCTCCATCGTCATAATATTTTACTCCCGACATCCCATCCCAGCCAAGGTTGTGCGCCGTGAGCATTTCTCATGAGTATAAAGGTGGAACAAATTGTGGCAAAGAAAAACAGACGTATCGCCGCCGATTTATGAGCAGTAATTTTCGTGGATCGGAACTTTGCCGGTGAGAGACACGAACTAAACCGATTTAAAACGAAATAAAATCTTTTAAATCGATTAATATATTGAATTTATTGAATTATTTAAATTGATGCCTTGTTTTTTCAAATTGACGAGATTAATTTCAGGACACATTTTAATGCTTTCGTCTTTTGAAAAAGGAACGCGCCCGTGAAGGAACTTGGAGTACGTAATCCTGAAAACGGTGTGTCGGCGTTGGGCCTGTCCGCTGTTGCCGCCGTGCATTATAACCTTATCGAGGGTGAATTGTACGAGCACGCCATCCGCAATGGCGAAGCAGACATCACCGCCGACGGCGCGCTTCGGGCCGTAACCGGCCAGCACACCGGCCGTTCCCCCAAGGACAAATTCGTCGTTCGCGACGCCTCCACGGAAGACAGCATTTGGTGGGACAACAACAAGCCGTTGTCGCCTGAGCATTTCGATATCCTCCACAAGGATATGCTGGCCCATGCGGCCGGCAAGACGCTTTATGTGCAGGACCTGATCGGTGGTGCCGACGAAGACAACGCGCTTCCCACCCGCGTCGTGACCGAGCTTGCATGGCACGGTCTGTTCATCCGCAATCTTCTGATCCGCCCGTCGCGTGAAAAGCTTGGCGCGTTCAAACAGAAGCTGACGATCATCAATCTGCCGAGCTTCAAGGCCGATCCGGCCCGTCACGGCGTCCGCACAGAGACCGTCATCGCCTGTGACCTGACCAAGGGCCTGGTCCTGATCGGTGGCACCTCCTATGCCGGTGAGAACAAGAAGTCTGTCTTCACTGTTCTGAACTACCTGTTGCCGGCCAAGGGCGTGATGCCGATGCATTGCTCCGCCAATGTCGGCCCCGATGGCGATGCCGCCGTGTTCTTCGGTCTCTCCGGCACCGGCAAGACCACGCTGTCTGCCGATCCATCGCGCACGCTCATCGGCGATGACGAGCACGGATGGGGCGAAGATGGCATCTTCAACTTCGAAGGCGGCTGCTATGCCAAGGCCATCAAGCTTTCGGCCGAAGCCGAGCCTGAGATTTATGCCGCAACGCGCCGCTTCGGCACGGTTCTGGAGAACGTCGTTCTTGACGAAAACCGCGTTCCCAATTTCGACGACACGTCGCTGACGGAAAATACCCGCAGTGCCTATCCTCTACACTTCATTCCGAATGCATCCGACACGGGTCTGGCTGGTCATCCGAAAACCATTATCATGTTGACAGCGGACGCTTTCGGCGTGCTGCCACCGATCGCGCGTTTGACGCCGGAACAGGCCATGTACCACTTCCTGTCCGGTTATACGGCAAAGGTTGCCGGCACGGAAAAGGGCGTTACCGAGCCGGAAGCAACCTTCTCCACCTGCTTCGGTGCCCCTTTCATGCCGCGCCACCCGGCGGAATACGGCAATCTGCTGCGCGATCTGATCGGCAAACACGGCGTCGATTGCTGGCTGGTCAACACCGGCTGGACCGGTGGCGCCTACGGCATCGGCAAGCGTATGCCCATCAAGGCAACCCGCGCGCTTCTGAGTGCAGCCCTGACGGGCGAACTGAAAAACGGCCAGTTCCGCACCGATGTCAATTTCGGCTTTGCGGTTCCGACAGCGCTCGAAGGCATCGACAATGGCATTCTCGACCCGCGTTCGACGTGGGCCGATGGCGCAGCCTACGATGCGCAGGCCAAGAAGCTCGTTTCCATGTTCGTTACGAACTTCACCAAGTTTGAAGATCATGTGGACGGCAAGGTTCGCGACGCAGCCCCTGGTATGTTGGCCGCTGCCGAGTAAACATTTGAAAATGAATTCACGTGAAACCCGGCCTCGCGCCGGGTTTTTTCATGGATAGCCTGTAGTGGAGTTGTGCCGTCATCCTCGGGACAAGCCCGAGTATGACGTCGAGAGAGGGCTGAGCCTTGCGTGTTGTGGGCTTAACCGTTTCATAGAACGCGGAAGGTTTTCATTCTCACCGATCTGTGGCATCACCGCTTCCGGAGAACGAACATGGCCAGCGCCGCGCTATTTATCAGCAACAGGATCACGATTGCCGGATGGGAACTGACGGAGCAATTCGTGCTGGCTGGCGGGCCGGGCGGGCAGAACGTCAACAAGGTTTCGACAGCCGTTCAGCTGTTCTATGACGTCGCCAATTCGCCGTCTCTCTCGGATCGCGTCAAGACCAATCTTCTTCACCTCGGGGGCAGGCGTGTCTCGAAGGATGGCGTCCTGATGATTGAAGCCAACCGGTTTCGGACGCAGGAACGAAACCGCGAGGATGCACGCGAGCGCTTGAAGGAACTGGTCCTGAAGGCCGCAGAACCGCCGCCGCCTGCGCGCCGGGCCACCAAGCCCACCAAGGGTTCGGTGGAAAGACGTTTGAAAGCCAAATCTGGCCGTTCCGACGTCAAGAAGATGCGCAGCAGGCCCGAAAAGGAATAGGGTCAGAGCAATCCCCGCAAAAGTTGGAACCGCTTTTGCGTCTGGAACTGCGCTCAACAACGGCTCTAGAGCTTTCGAAGCGCCACCGTGTCGATCAGGTGGTTCTGGCCCTTGCGCAGGATCAGATCGGCTCTCGGGCGCGTCGGCACGATATTGCGCCGCAGATTTTTCAGGTTGATGTTTTCCCAGAGACCTTCGGCAATCGCCATGGCCGCTTCTTCCGAAATCGAAGCATAGCGATTGAAATAGGATGACGGATCGCGAAACGCGGTCTGGCGAAGGTTCATGAAGCGGTTGACGTACCAATGGTGAATCAAGGCCTCATCGGCGTCGATATAGATCGAAAAATCGAAGAAATCGGACACGATTGGCACGATGCGCCCGCCTTCCGGCAAATCGCGAGATTGCAGGACGTTGATGCCCTCGAAAATGAGAATGTCGGGCCGGTCGATAGTGGTGAATTCGTTGGGCACCACATCATAGGTCAGGTGGGAGTAGCTCGGCGCCTTCACATCCGGCTGCCCGGCCTTGATGGCCGATAGGAACCGCAAGAGAGAGCCGATGTCATAGCTTTCTGGAAAGCCCTTTCGCTCCATCAGGTTTTCCCGCCGCAACACCTCGTTGGGATAGAGGAAACCATCTGTCGTGATGAGATCGACCTTCGGGCTGGACGGCCAGCGGGCTAGAAGCTCTTTCAGGATACGCGCCGTGGTCGATTTGCCAACGGCAACGGAACCGGCAATGCCGATAACGAAGGGTGTCTTGTCCACGCCGGCCATATTGAGAAACCGGTTGCGCTGATCAAACAGCACCTGCGATGCCTCGACATGGGTCGATAGGAGGCGCGACAGTGACAGGTAAATGCGCTTGACCTCGTCCATGTCGATAGGGTCGTTCAGCGAACGCAGCCGTTTCAATTCGTCAGCCGACAGCGTCATCGGCGTGTCGGCGCGGAATTTCGACCATTCTTCCGAGCTGAAGAAGTGGTAGGGGGAATATTCGTCGGGGCGGAAATGATCGAGCGTGTTCGGCATGCCTTGTCCTCCCATGCGTGCCACGGTCGTCATGGACTAGGCCTCGATTCCTTTTCCTGAAGTCCGGATTGTCCGGTGCGGCGTTCCAGCTCCGCCAGAACATCGCTAAGCGGAATATCTGCGATCTTGAGCACGACCAGCAGGTGGTAGAGCAGATCGGCGGCCTCATCCCTCAGGTTCTTGCGATCATGGGATATGGCGGCGATCACGGCTTCCACCGCCTCTTCGCCCAGCTTCTTGGCAGCGCGGGGTTGGCCCGCAGCCACAAGCTTGGCCGTCCAGGATTGCTCAGGCGAGGCGCTGGCGCGTTCAGCGACGATGCGCTCCAGATCGGAAAGGGAAAAGCTGGTCATCTCTCGCTACCTTGGCTTAATCGAGGCGCATGGCGATGCCATGCTCGGCCATATAGGCCTTGGCTTCACCAATGGAATAGGTGCCGAAATGGAAGATCGAGGCCGCAAGAACCGCCGTCGCGTGGCCATCCCGCACACCAGCAACAAGATCATCCAGTGTGCCGACGCCGCCCGAAGCGATCACAGGCACGCGGACCTGATCGGCGATGGTGCGCGTCAGCGCAATGTCGTAACCGCTTTTGGTGCCATCGCGGTCCATGGAGGTGATGAGCAATTCGCCAGCACCGCGATCCACCATCTTGATGGCGAATTCAACGGCGTCGATACCCGTCGGCTGGCGGCCGCCATGGGTAAAGATTTCCCAGCGATCCGTTTCGCCAGCAACTGACACTTTCTTGGCATCGATGGAAACAACAATGCACTGATTGCCGAACTTATCCGCCGCCTGCGCCACGAAATCCGGGTCTTTCACGGCAGCGGAATTGATCGAGACCTTGTCGGCACCGCACAGCAGCAGCTTGCGAATATCTGACACGGCCCGAACGCCACCGCCGACCGTGACCGGCATGAAGCAATGGTCCGCCGTGCGCGACACCACATCGAAAATCGTATCGCGGTTATCGGATGAGGCAGTGATATCGAGGAAGCAAAGCTCATCGGCACCGGCGGCATCATAGGCTTTCGCCGCCTCCACCGGATCACCGGCATCGATCAGATCGACGAAGTTCACGCCTTTGACGACACGGCCATCTTTCACGTCGAGGCAGGGAATAATGCGGGCCTTGAGGGTCATGCGCGGGCCTCCTTGATCAACGCCAACGCGTTTGCCGGGTCGATGCGGCCATCATAGAGCGCGCGACCGGAGATCGCGCCTTCCAGCTTGGCTGCATCCGGCTCCAGCATACGCTTGATGTCCTCGATGGAGGCCAGACCACCCGAGGCGATGACGGGGATGGAAACGGCGTCTGCCAGTTCCAGCGTGGATGACCAGTTGATACCGGCCAGAATGCCGTCTCGGTCTATATCGGTGTAGATGATGGCTGCAACGCCCGCACCCTCGAAACGCTTGGCCAGTTCGATCACCCCGAGCTCAGACGCTTCCGCCCAGCCCTCCACGGCCACCTTGCCGCCCTTGGCATCGATGCCGACGGCGACCTGTCCGGGAAAACGCGTGCAGGCTTCGATCACCAGAACCGGATCTCGAACGGCGACCGTGCCGAGAATGACACGGGCAAGACCACGGTTCAGCCACGCCTCGATATGCTCCAGCGTTCGGATACCGCCACCCAGTTGCACCGGGTTTTTCGTTGATTTCAAGATAGCGTCCACAGCGTCGCCATTGACCGTCTGCCCTGCGAACGCGCCGTTCAGATCCACCACATGCAGCCATTCGAAGCCTTGGTCCTCGAAGGCTTTGGCTTGTGCGCCGGGGTCCTCGTTGTAAACGGTGGCCTGCTCCATATCGCCAAGCTTGAGGCGAACGCACTGGCCGTCTTTAAGGTCGATTGCAGGAAATAGGATCATGTTAGGGCTTCCAGCGCAGGAAATTCGAGATGAGGGCGAGGCCGAGCGTCTGGCTTTTTTCCGGGTGGAATTGCGCGCCGACCGTGTTGTCACGGCCAACGAATGCCGTCATCGCGCCACCGTAATTGGTGGTGGCAATGACATCGTCTGCATGTTTGGCAGCAAGGTGGTAGGAATGCACGAAGTAGGCGTGCAGTCCGTCGGCTCCGGTCCGGATGCCGTCGAATAGCGGGTGAGGGCTGTGCAGATCCAGCGTGTTCCAGCCGATCTGCGGGATTTTTAGCGTAGGATCAGAGGGCGTCATTTCCACGACATCACCGTTGATCCAGCCGAGACCTTCACTGGTCGTCTTTTCCAGCCCACGCGACGACATGAGCTGCATGCCGACGCAGATACCGATAAAGGGGCGCCCCTTGATCTCGACAGCCTCGATCAGTGCTTCGCGCATGCCGGTCACGGCATCAAGGCCAGCGCGGCAATCGGCATAGGCACCCACGCCGGGCAGAACAATAGCGTCTGCCGATGCGACATTCTCCGGCTTGTCGGTCAGGTCTATGGTCGCATCGATCCCGGCTTCACGGGCGGCGCGCTCGAAGGCTTTGGTCGCAGAGCGCAGATTGCCGGAGCCATAATCGATAATTGCTACACGCATATCAGCGCCTTCCATTCAGATCGAACTGAAACGATCCGGCAGGATCGTTGCTCATGAACCCGTTGCCGGTTTTGCGATCCCGCTTCCAGTCCGGATGCGGGATGTTGGACGTCTGCGAGAAATCTTCAGCGGGCAGGTTCGAGAAATAAATCTCTTCCGCCGTGGCAAGATCGCGGGCGTGAATCACTGTCTTCAGGATCCAACCCCGGGAAACCAGATGGCGAACCACCATGTTTCTGCCTTCGAATCCGGCTATCAAGCCGACCATCAGTGCGAATAGTGCGTTTGCGATGCCAAGGTCTTCGATGCGCGACATCTGGCTTGCTGCCACCTGCAAGATGATGATGCCGATCGACAGCCACCAGAGGCGCTGGATGGCAAACCAGACCCAGGGAAACAACAGCGCAAGCCATGAAAACCGGTCGGCTATGAACCGTGTGGAGCGATGATCGCGATCAGGACCGCCGGGTGCTTCCAGAACCAGATAAGATGTCATCGGTCTTCCTGACAATGCTCTCAGCCACGGATAAAGGCGCCATTGCCTTGGAACCGTTTTGACGATTTCATCCCGCTCAGGCCAGCATGCCCTTTGTGGAGGGAACGCGATCTGCCTGACGCGGATCGATTTCGGTCGCTGCTCGCAGCACACGGGCAACGGCCTTGAAACATGTTTCAGCGATATGATGGTTGTTGGCACCGTAATGGTTGAGGATATGCAGGGTGATCCCGGCATTTTGCGCCAGCGCCTGAAAGAACTCCCGCACCAGTTCGGTGTCGAAGGTACCGATCTTCGGCGCTGAGAACGCGACATTCCAGACGAGAAACGGACGACCCGAAATATCGACGGCAGCCTTGGTCATGGTTTCGTCCATGGCAAGATCGAGCGAAGCATAACGGGTGATGCCGCGACGGTCGCCCAGTGCCTTGGCGATAGCCTGACCGATGGCGATGCCCGTGTCTTCGACCGTGTGGTGATCATCAATGTGGAGGTCGCCCTTCACCTCGATCTCCATGTCGATCAACGAGTGGCGGGCAAGCTGATCGAGCATATGATCAAAGAAACCCACCCCTGTGGATATCTTCGACGTGCCTTTTCCATCGATGTCGACGCGCACGGAAACACTCGTTTCGTTCGTCTTGCGGGAAATCTCGGCTCTACGCTCTGCCATCTGGCTGCTCCGTATCAATATGGGCGTTCCTTATCAGCAAGGCTTGCAAATATCCAGTCATTACATCGTCTTGCCGCACCGCACTTTGGCCGCCGCATGCCTGTCGATTTGCAATCGCAAAAACCGGACTTACATAAACTTCGAAATGGACCGCAAGGGTGGTCCGACAACGCCCACTCAGGGCAAACAGGTGTTTGATGACGACGATTATTACAGTGAGAAAGGCGGGCCAGGTGGTGATGGCCGGAGACGGTCAGGTCAGCCTCGGCCAGACCGTGATGAAGGGCAATGCCCGCAAGGTGCGCCGCATCGGCAAGGGCGGCGACGTGATCGCAGGCTTTGCGGGTGCCACGGCTGATGCCTTCACATTGCTCGACCGTCTTGAAAAGAAGCTGGAGCAATATCCCGGGCAACTGATGCGGGCCGCCGTAGAGCTTGCCAAGGACTGGCGCACGGACAAGTATCTTCGCAATCTTGAGGCGATGATGCTGGTGGCAGACAAGTCGATCACGCTGGCAATTACCGGTAATGGCGATGTCCTGGAGCCGGAACATGGCGCAATCGCCATCGGGTCCGGAGGAAACTATGCCTTTGCCGCCGCCCGTGCGTTGATGGATACGGAAAAGTCGGCCGAAGAGGTTGCACGTCGGGCGCTCGATATCGCAGCCGATATCTGCGTCTACACCAACCATAATCTCGTGATTGAAACGCTCGACGCAGAGTAACTGCGCCTTCCAAAACCATGGGTTCTGCGGGCTGGGCCGTTATGGCTGGCCGCAACAGAACGCCGAAAGGAATCAGATGACAACTTTTTCTCCACGCGAGATTGTCTCCGAACTCGACCGTCACATTATCGGCCAGAATGATGCCAAACGCGCCGTGGCCATTGCGCTGCGCAACCGCTGGCGCCGCCAGCAGCTGGACGACGATCTGCGCGACGAGGTAATGCCGAAGAATATTCTGATGATCGGACCGACCGGTGTCGGCAAGACCGAAATATCCCGTCGTCTGGCAAAGCTGGCGGGAGCCCCCTTCATCAAGGTTGAAGCGACGAAATTTACCGAAGTCGGCTATGTCGGTCGCGACGTCGAGCAAATCATCCGCGACCTCGTCGAAATCGGCATTGGGCTGATCCGTGAAAAGAAGCGGATCGAAGTGCAGGCGAAAGCCCATGCAAGCGCAGAAGAGCGCGTGCTGGATGCGCTGGTCGGCTCCACCTCCTCCCCGGCCACACGAGACAGTTTCCGCAAGAAACTGCGCGATGGTGAGCTGGACAAGAAGGAAATCGATATCGAAGTGGCCGATACGAGCTCTGGCATGCCCGGTTTCGATATTCCCGGCATGCCACCAGGTGCCAATATCGGTGTTCTCAATCTGTCGGATATGTTCGGCAAGGCCATGGGCGGACGGACCAAGAAGGTGCGGACATCAGTCGAGAAATCCTATGCCGATCTGATCCGTGACGAATCCGACAAATTGCTGGATAACGAACTCATCCAGCGCGAAGCGGTGAAGTCGGTCGAAAACGACGGCATCGTGTTTTTGGACGAGATCGACAAGATCGCGGCCCGCGATGGCGGCATGGGTGCGGGTGTGTCGCGTGAAGGCGTGCAACGCGACTTGCTACCCCTGGTGGAAGGCACGACCGTCTCGACGAAATATGGGCCTGTGAAAACCGACCATATTCTCTTCATCGCTTCAGGCGCGTTCCATGTATCGAAACCATCCGATCTTCTGCCGGAACTTCAAGGCCGACTGCCGATTCGCGTCGAGTTAAAGCCGCTGACCAAGGAAGACTTCCGTCGTATTCTGACGGAAACCGAGGCAAGCCTTATCCGCCAGTATATCGCCCTGATGGCAACGGAAGAGCTGAACCTCGAATTCACCGATGATGCCATCGACGCGCTGGCCGACGTTGCGGTGCATCTGAATGCATCGGTGGAAAACATCGGCGCACGTCGCCTGCAAACCGTCATGGAGCGCGTCCTGGACGATATCTCGTTCAATGCGCCGGATCGCGGCGGCTCAGCGGTGAAGATCGATCAAGCCTATGTGAAAGAGCATGTCGGTGACATCGCCGCCGATACCGACCTCTCTCGCTACATTCTCTAACGAATATCGAGTGCGGCAACTCTTGCCGCACTCTTATTTTACAAGCCTTCTCTCGACATCCGGTCCCGCTTTTCGCTAATGAAAGCGTTAACGGCTCTTAAGAGAAATGGTCCGGTTATCACGCCGGCCGAGAAAAAGGCATTTGCTCGTGCGTAAAACTCTTCTGGCATTGGCTGCTGTCGTGGCTTTTGGTGCGGTCTCGCAATCCTTTGCGGAGGGCGCAACCATCGTGCCCCCCGGTAACCGAAACGCCGAACAGCCGGATGTTCCGGGCTCTTCGGCCCGCCGCACGAAAGGCTCCAACTCCACCTTCGAGCGTAAATACCAGAAGGTGCTGGACCTCCTGTCCACCGACAAGCAGCTGATTTCGAAGATAAAATCGACAGCCAACCGCTATGGTATCGATCCCATTCACATGATCGGCGCCATCGTTGGCGAACACACTTATAATGTCGATGCCTATGACCGGCTACAATCCTACTACGTCAAGGCCGCATCCTACGCCGGCAACAGCTTTAGATTCGGCTACAAGGATGAGAGCATTGCGCAATTTTTGACGCATGCGCAATTTTCGAAATGCCAGTCGAAGCGTGAGTCCGTCAGCCTCTGGACCTGCCGCGAAGATGTCTGGGACGACAGTTTCCGAGGCAAGAAGGTGGATGGCGTCAGCTACCCCGACAATCGTTTCAGTGCGGTTTTCTTCCAGCCTTTCTATGCGGGCCAGACTTTCGGTCTCGGACAGATCAACCCGCTGACGGCGCTGATGCTGTCGGATACCGTGGCGCGTGTGTCGGGTTTTGAAAAGCTGGATGAGAACGACGCGTCGGCGGTCTACACTGCGATCATGGAGCCGGATCACTCTTTGGCCTATATGGCTGCTGCCATCCGCAAATCCATCGATGACTACAAATCGATTGCCGACATGGATATTTCCAAAAATCCTGGCCTGACCTCCACCCTCTATAATCTCGGCGGCAGCCAGCAACGCGCGGCAGCGCTAGCGCAGAAAAATCGCCAGCGCGCTGGCAGCGGTCAAGCGCCGCTGATGCCGGAGGAAAATTATTATGGCTGGCTGGTGAACGAAAAACTGCCGGAACTACAGCGTCTTTTGTGAAATCCAAACGAACTCGGGCGGAGATTCTGGCACAAGCAAACCGTTTGGCGCTGGCTTGCGATTGACGAGACAGGCTTTCAGTGTCCACTCTCCGCCCCAGTATTGACAAGGGAGATATACGGTGAGCCGCATTGAACAGCACGGTCTTTCATTTGACGAAACGCTTTATCGCTTTTTGAAGGATGAGGTCCTTCCAGAGACGGGCCTGGACGTCGATGCCGTTTTCTCGGGCTTTTCAGACATCGTCCATTCGCTTTCCCCTCAAAATCGCGATTTGCTGGCCAAGCGGGATGCGTTTCAGGAAAAGCTGGATAGCTGGTATCGGGAAAACGGGGCGCCGGTCGATCTTGCCGCTTATGAAAACTTTCTGCGTGACATCGGTTATCTACTACCAGAAGGCAACGCCTTCACGGTCGATACGCAAAATGTCGATCTCGAAATTGCCGGCCTGGCCGGTCCGCAGCTTGTCGTGCCCGTCATGAATGCACGCTACGCGCTCAATGCCGCCAATGCGCGCTGGGGCTCGCTCTATGACGCGCTGTACGGCACGGATGCGATCTCGGAAGATGACGGTGCTGAAAAGGGCAGGGGGTACAACCCCAAGCGCGGTGCAAAAGTCATCGCCTGGGCACGGGATTTTCTTGATCGCTCCGCGCCACTGGAGAGCGGCACATGGTCTGACATATCCGGTTTCAAAATTACCAATGGCGTTTTGGAAATCGCTGCTGACGGCAATTGGATTGGCTTGAAAGATCCGGCCCAGTTCGCTGGTTTCGGCGGCGATGCGCCCAAACCGTCGTCGATCCTTCTCAGGAAGAACGGCCTTCATGTCGACATCGTCATCGACCCATCGACCGATATCGGTACCAGCGATGCGGCAGGTATTTCCGATGTCATCGTGGAATCGGCGCTGACGACGATTATGGACTGCGAAGATTCCGTGGCTGCGGTCGACGCGGAAGACAAGGTCGTCGCCTACCGAAACTGGCTTGGCCTCATGCGCGGCGATCTGACGGAAGAGGTCGCCAAGGGCGGCAAAACCTTCACGCGCCGCCTCAACCCCGACCGCAATTATACGGCGCCAGACGGTTCTGCGCTAACGGTGCCGGGCCGCTCTCTGATGCTGATTCGCAATGTCGGCCATCTCATGACCAATCCCGCGATTCTCGACCGTGATGGCCGAGAGGTCCCCGAAGGAATCATGGACGCCGTGGTGACCGGGTTGATTGCCCTCTACGATGTCGGTCCGAACGGGAACCGCCAGAACTCGCGCGCCGGTTCCATGTATGTGGTCAAGCCGAAGATGCATGGCCCGGAAGAAGTGGCCTTCGCGTCTGAGATTTTCGGTCGTGTCGAAACGCTGATCGGCATGGCACACAACACCATCAAAATGGGCATCATGGATGAGGAGCGCCGCACCACCGTCAACCTCAAGGAGTGCATTCGCGCTGCCAAGGATCGTGTGGTCTTCATCAACACAGGCTTCCTCGATCGCACGGGCGATGAGATCCACACATCGATGGAAGCGGGGCCGATGATTCGCAAGGGTGATATGAAGCAGGCCTCGTGGATCGCAGCCTATGAAAACTGGAATGTCGATGTCGGTCTCGAATGCGGCCTGTCCGGCCATGCCCAGATCGGCAAGGGCATGTGGGCGATGCCCGACCTGATGGCGGCGATGCTGGAACAGAAGATTGCGCACCCCAAAGCCGGTGCCAACACCGCCTGGGTTCCCTCTCCCACGGCTGCGACGCTGCATGCCACGCATTATCACAGCGTCGATGTGGCGACGGTTCAAAATGGCCTGAAAAGTCGCGAGCGCGCAAAGCTGTCCGACATTCTTTCCGTACCAGTTGCAGTGCGTCCCAACTGGAGCGCAGACGAAATCCAGCGGGAACTCGACAACAATGCTCAGGGCATTCTGGGTTACGTCGTGCGCTGGGTCGATCAGGGCGTCGGTTGCTCCAAAGTGCCAGACATCAACAATGTCGGCCTGATGGAAGACCGCGCTACGTTGCGCATTTCGGCCCAGCACATGGCAAACTGGCTGCGCCATGGGGTGGTGACGGAAGAGCAGATTATCGAGACCATGAAGCGCATGGCGGCGGTGGTGGATGGCCAGAATGCAGGCGACACAGCCTACCAGCCGATGGCCAAGAACTTCGAGAAGTCCATCGCCTTCCAGGCCGCCCTTGAACTGGTGCTGAAGGGCCGGGACCAGCCAAACGGCTACACGGAGCCGGTTCTCCACCGCCGCCGTCTGGAACTGAAATCGAATCAGTCCAACGGCTGAGGCATCCTATGTTGTGAAGCGCGGGCCATCAGCGCTTCACGGCCCCTACAGGCTGCCCGATCGTTAAGACCCGGGGCGTCTCGCCCAACAAAAAAGCCGCCGGGGACATCCTCGGCGGCTTTTTCCCATCACTGTTTCAGGTGATCTTACTGGATCACGATGACCTTGGAGCTGCGGCCGGGACGGACGCGGCTGTAGAGGTCGATCACGTCCTGATTGATCATGCGGATGCAGCCGGATGAGGCAGCCGTGCCGATGGATGCCCATTCTGGCGAACCATGGATGCGGAACAGCGTGTCCTGACCTTTGTCGTTGAAGAGATACATAGCGCGTGCGCCAAGTGGGTTGGTCAGGCCCGGGCCCATGCCGCCTTCGACGTAACGGGCAACTTCAGGCTTGCGATCTGCCATTTCCTTGGGCGGATGCCACATCGGCCATTCCTGCTTCCACGCAACATAGGCTTCACCGGCCCATGCAAAGCCCTGCTTGCCAACGCCGATACCGTAACGAACAGCCTTGCCGCCTGGCAGGATGTAGTAAAGGAAGCGCTCACGGGTGTTGACGATGACCGTGCCTGCCTTTTCCGGTGTTTCGTAGCTTACGATCTGGCGGTGAAAACGCTTGTCCACACGGTTGATCGGAATGGCCGGAAGGGCGTAACCGGCATCGGTCGTCGCGCTATAAACTTCGTCGCCGAAGATCTGTGTCGTTTCAACATAGGCAGGTGCCGAGGCGGTCGCAGGCGTGGTCTGTGTCGATGTCGAGGCGCAACCGCCCAGAGCAAAGACCGACGACAGGCCGAGGGCAGTCAAAATAGTGCGAAGTCGCATGATGTTCTCGCGGGAAATATCGCCATTTCAGACGATGCATGAAGCTCTATTGAATAGATGGGTTATTTTCGATTAATCTTGTGTTGGCAAGCCGTTGCATCGCAGCAAGAGAATATGGCACGCGAAATTATGGCCGGATGGCCTTTTTGCAACATGAGAAGGCCTCGATGGCCTGGGTTTATCCATGACTATTCTTTCCATCGTCAACAACAATCCGTTAATCGACGGTCGCCAATCGCAAAATGCGATGCTCGTGCGTCGTGGCGTTCAGATTTTATTGAACGAGATGCGGCACGCAGTCCTGCCTGAACTGGCGCTGTCCAGCGGTCGCAGGGCTGATCTCATCAGCGTGTCGGTCAAGGGCGAGATATGGATCATCGAAATCAAATCCTCGATCGAGGACTTCAAGGTAGACCGTAAATGGCCTGATTATCGTCAGCATTGCGACAGGCTCTTCTTTGCGACCCATAGCGGGGTGCCGCTCGATATCTTTCCTGAAGAGTGTGGGCTGTTTGTTTCGGATGGCTATGGCGCACACATGGTGCGCGAAGCCCCGGAGCATAAATTGCCGCCCGCTACGCGCAAGTCACTGATGCTGGATTTCGCACGCGCAGCCGCCCGTCGCCTGATGATGGCCGAGTGGTCCACCGGCAAGGATTATTCCGACTGAATATTACTTCGGTGCGCGCTTGGCCAAGATGCGCTGCAAAGTGCGCCGGTGCATGTTGAGGCGCCGTGCCGTCTCCGAAACGTTACGCTCGCACATTTCATAGACACGCTGAATATGCTCCCACCGCACCCGGTCTGCTGACATCGGGTTTTCCGGAAGGTCCATCTTGTCGCCTTCGCGCTGGGTCAGCGCATTGAAGACATCGTCGGCGTCGGCAGGCTTGGCCAGGTAATCCAGCGCGCCGAGCTTCACCGCCGTTACGGCAGTGGCGATGTTGCCATAGCCCGTCAGGACCACGATTTGCGTATCGTCACGATGCTGGCGAATGGCTTCGATCACGTCCAGACCATTGCCGTCACCCAGCCGTAAATCCACGACGGCATATTTGGGCGGTGCCAGCTTGGATTTGGCGATGCCTTCGCTGACCGATTCCGCTGTCTCTACGGTAAAGCCACGGGTTTCCATGGCGCGTGCCAGCCGGCGCAAAAACGGACCGTCATCATCGACGATCAAAAGCGAGGCGTCCGGTCCGATCGGGTTGGTCTGTTCCGCTGTCGTGGGGTCTGCCTCATGATTTTGGTGTTCGTTACTCATGCCTGATCTCCCGTCCACTGCATCATATATATAGGTATCGGGCTTGTGTGCTGCCAGCCGAGCCCAATGCTGTCACTTGTCTTTATTATCGTCCATAATGTCGCGAGGCCAGACAACTGTGACCCTTGCCCCTGCGGCATCTGGTCCGCGGTTCTCGAAGTTCAGCGTCGCCCCGGAGCGCTCGAGCAGCGTCTTTGCAATGAACAGTCCCAAGCCCAGACCGCCAGCACGGGTCACATCCTGACGCTTGGTGACATAGGGCTCACCGATCCGCGCCAGAATATCCGGTGCGTAGCCCTGGCCGTCATCCTCGATCGTCACCTTCACCTGCTGCGCATCATGCTCGACCGTCACCGTTACCGATTCGCGCGCATAATCGACCGCGTTCTCCAGCAAATTGCCGAGGCCATAGAGAATGCCGGCATTGCGTGCGCCGACCGGCTCACCGCTTCGACCGCTCTTTTCGACAAGTCGAAGCTTGATGCCGAATTCCCGGTGCGGTGCCATGACCTCCTCGATGAGCGAGGAGAGCGGAAGCTTGCGCAGATGCTCTTCACCCTCGGCAGATAGTGACGTCAACCGCCGGAGAATATCGCGGCATCGTTGGCTCTGGCTGCGCAACAGCGCCACGTCTTCGCGAAAGCGCTCATCATTGCCAAGCTCCCGCTCCATTTCCTTGGCCACGACACTGATCGTCGCCAGCGGCGTGCCAAGCTCGTGCGCCGCCGCCGCCGCCAGCCCATCCAGCTGAGACAGGTGCTTTTCCCGCTCCAGAACCAGCTCCGTGGCCGCCAGCGCATCCGCCAGCTGGTTTGCCTCATGCGAGACTCGATAGGCGTAAAAGGCGGCAAACAGCATCATGGCGACAATGGAGCACCATATGCCGATATGGATGATGAGTTGGATCGGCAATGTTTCGCCCGGGTACCAGGGAACCGGGAAGGGGGAGAATGCGATGGCCGTGACGCAAACCAGGGCAAAGATCAGCAGCATCAATGAGTGCTTCATCGGCTGCGATGCAAACGCAATGATGACCTGTACGCAGATCAGCGGCGCAAACGGGTTGGAAAGCCCGCCGGTAATGTAGATCAACGCCGTCAGTTGCAGTAGGTCGAAGGCTAGAAGAAGGGTCGCTTCCCAGGGCTCGAGCCGATAGGTTGCCGGAAAGCGTGCCGACAGGAAGAGGTTTGCGACGGCAAGCGCCCCGATCAACACGGCGCAGGTCAAAAGAGGCAGCGGGAAATTCAGCCCGAAGGCAACGATCAGGATCGTTGCGCTCTGCCCTACCACGGCCAGCCAGCGCAACCAGACAATGGTTTGCAGACGGATGTGACGGCTGGCACGGCCAAGCCGGGTGTTTTCTTCTGGCTGGGCTACCATCCGCCCGTCTCCTCTAAAGCATGTGTTTCTCTTAAGCGGTTTTGCGATAAACACATGCGAAAAATGAACAGCTACGTTCCGCGCGGCTTCACGCGATTGGTGGGTTGCGCCGAGGCAGGGTCTTCCGGCCATGGGTGGCGTGGGTAGCGTCCACGCATGTCGGCCCGCACGTCCTTCCAGGAGCCGGACCAGAAACCGGGCAGATCCCGCGTGGTCTGTATCGGCCTGTGGGCGGGCGAGGTCAATTCCAGCAGCAGTGGCAATTTGCCGCCTGCAACAGCGGGGTGTTGCTTCAGCCCGAACAGTTCCTGCACGCGGATGGTGATCGTCGGATCTTCTCCATCATAGCTGATGGGGTGCCTCTGGCCGGTCGGCGCCTCGAAATGGGTCGGCAGCAGTTTCGGCAGTTCCCGCTGTGCTGCATGCGGGACAAGCGACAGAAGCCCGTCCATGATGCCACTGGGCCTGATTTCCTGAAGGCTTCTGGCGTCATGCTGATAAGGGATGAACCATTCGTCCAGACGCGCGACAAGAGACACATCGGATGTATCCGGCCACGGCTCACCAATCGTTCTGTGCAAAAAGCCCAGCCGCTGGCGCAACTGTTGTGCCTCTTTGGAGAAAGACAGGATGGCCAGCCCATGGTCCCGAATACCGTTGGCCAGCGCGACAGCGGCTTTTTCACCGCCTGGTTTGCCAAGCGGTGTCTCCTCCAGAACGATGGCCCCGATACGGGTGACACGACGGGCACGGACCTGGCCGCTGGCTTTGTCGAAAAACAGCTGGTCCTCTGTGTAGATCGCATCGGGCACGTGCTCTTCCACATCTTCGCGACGTATCGAGGCCGCTGCTAGAATGCGAGGCTGCGCGGCACGCCCTGTCACATCGGCCACGACGAGCATTTTCTCCGTGGCAAGACGTTCCGTTTCGGCAAGTTCGGCCCCCCGGCCGTTTGCCATCACGTAACGTCCGCGCGCGCCGCGTTGAAACGCGATGCGATCGGGATAGGCATGCAGCAGAAGTTCGCCCGCTGTGACGGGCACGGGGGTGTCTTCACGTGCATTCCCGACAGAGGAGGCAATCCGTCTGGCGAGACCCTTGGCCGCTGCGGCTCGATCGCCTTTCTCGTGCCTGAAACGCCGAAGCCTTTCCTCCAGGTCGATATCGCTGCCGCCGAGCCCCTGTTCGGTCAGGAGCACAGCCAGCATGGCTGCCTCATTGCCATGTCCAGCGTCGTGGGCCGCAATCACCATGGCAGACAGCCGAGGGGGAATAGTCAATTCGCGCATTTTCCTGCCGCGCGGTGTTATGGCCATCGTCGCATCCAGCGCGCCAAGATTGGTCAGGAGCGCGCGGGCTTCCATGAGCGCGGTCTGCGGTGGTTGATCCAGAAATGCCAGCGAAGCTGGATCGGTTACACCCCAATGGGCAAGATCGAGCGCAAGGCCCGAGAGGTCGCTCGCCAGGATCTGGGGCGGGGTGAAAGCGGGAAGCGCAGCCGTCTGACCCGCATGCCACAGCCGAATGGCGATACCGGGTTCGGTTCGCCCGGCACGACCCGCCCGCTGATCGGCAGAGGCGCGCGACACCTTCACCGTCTCAAGTCGTGTCATGCCGGTCGATGGCTCAAACACTGGCAGGCGTTGCAAACCGCTATCGATCACAACCCGCACACCATCGATGGTAATAGAGGTCTCGGCAATCGACGTTGCCAAGACGATTTTACGTTGACCCGGCTCGGTCGGCCTGATGGCCGCATCCTGCTCCCTCTGGGGAAGGTTGCCGTAAAGCGGAATGACATGTGTGTCTTTGCCGAACCGGCCCTCCAGGCGTTCCAGCGTGCGCGTGATTTCAGCCTGTCCAGGCAGAAAGGCAAGGATCGATCCGCTCTCTGTATCATGCGCTTCCGCAATTGCCCGGGCAACCTTGTCTTCTATCCGGTCCTGCCCCGTTCGGTCATCGTAGCGGATATCGATCGGAAAACTGCGGCCCAGACTTTTGATAACAGGCGCATCTGTCAGCAAACCGCTGACCCGTTCCACATCCAGCGTCGCCGACATGACGAGGATGCGGAGATCTTCGCGAAGCCCGGCCTGCACGTCCAGCGCCAGCGCCAGACCGAAGTCGCCATCGAGGGAGCGTTCGTGGAATTCATCGAAAATGACGGTGGAGATACCGGATAGTTCAGGATCGTCCAGAACCATGCGGGCAAAAACACCTTCGGTCACCACTTCTATCCGGGTTTTCGCCGAGACGCGGTTGTCCAGCCGCATACGGTAGCCCACGGTTTCGCCGACGGCCTCGCTGAGCAAAGACGCCATGCGGCTGGCGGCAGCACGAGCCGCGAGCCTTCGAGGCTCCAGCAGAATGATCTTGCCGTCACCGCGCCATGGCTGATCCAGCAAGAAGAGCGGCACCAGCGTCGTCTTGCCCGCACCCGGTGGTGCAGACAGCACAGCCTGTCGTCTTTTTGCCAGCGCCTCGCCAATGTTGGTCAGCACCTCTGTGACCGGCAGGCTGGGCAACGTTTGCTCTGTCATATGTGTCATGCCACTCAGGAATTCGGGTTTGCCGTCACGCTTTCATAGGCAAGGATCGCCCCCGCGAGATCCTCCAGCGCAGCGCCCACGGATTTGAACAGGGTGATCTCATTCTCGCTCTGGCGGCCCTTGTGGCGACCAGTCACCAGATCGGAAAGCTCGGCGCGAATGTCGTCACGCTGGATAATACCCGCTTGGAGAGGCTGGACGATATCGCCACCCTCCTTCAATGCGCCCTCGACTGTATCGACATAAACAGTGGCGCGTCTGACCGCCACATCGTCGCTCTCGCGCATCGTGGGCTTGAATGCGCCGACCAGATCGAGATGTGCACCCGGCTTTAGCCAGTCCCCCTTGATCAGGGGCTCATGGGACAAGGTCGCGCAAGAAATGATGTCTGCTTTCCGAGCGACCTCTTCAAGATCGTCGCATGCGCTGGCATTGAACCCATGCTGCCGCGCCTCTTCAGCGGTCTTTTCAGCTGAAGCAGCATTGCGCCCCCATATCTGGAAAGATGTGAGATTGCGGGTCGTGGCATGGGCCTGAATGAGATTGAGGGACAGACGCCCCGTTCCAACCATCAACATCGACGACGCGTCCTCACGCGAAAGATATTTGGCAGCGAGCGCCGATGTCGCTGCCGTGCGCCGCGCCGTGAGCTCTCCACCTTCGATGACAGCCAGCATCTCACCGGTCTTGGCCGACGACAAAAGATAGGTTCCGAAGATGGCCGGCAATGAGCGTAGGCTGTTGTCAGGAAAGACAGAGAGTATCTTCACCCCCATATAAGAGCCGGGTACCCAGGCGGGCATCATCAGCAGGGTAGCGTCGCTTTCCCCAGGGACCTCAACCTCGTGATGATGGCGCACCGGCATAATGCATCTGCCCTGAAACATCGTCTCGATCGCATCGATAAGAGCTGGCCAATGCAGGGCATGGCGGGTTTCTTCGACATTGAGAACAAGCATGTGGCGGCTCCGATCTGATGAACAGGGGAGACCTTAGCAATCTGGCACGACTGGGTGAAGGGAAGGGCGCGCAATGCCATGGAAATCGGGGGGATTTGTGAGCCGAAAACAGGCAGCACAGAAGAATCCCCAAAATACCTCAATTAAATCAACATCTTATACATTTTCTTTATTTTTATGAATTGGGTGTGTTGACTTGTTTGATTGGTGTCCTCTATAAGT